>NZ_CP127409.1:3196746-3516421 GCF_030291135.1 Rhodanobacter thiooxydans
CGCGTTCGCCTTCGCGTCGCCGCTCAGCCAGATCCCCAGCAGCACCTTCATGCCGTAGCGTTCGGCGATCGCCGGCACCGCGCCGAGGCCCTGCCCCTGCGAGTAGGTGCGCACGCAGTCGAAGCGCTGCGACAAGGCACGCAGGTCGGCGTCGATGCGTTCGGGACTGATGAAAGCGTTCGGGTCCAGCGGCGTCTCGCCGGCCTGGCGGAACGGCGCGTACGAGACGCAGGCGATCCGCGCCGACGGCGCATCCGGCAGCGCCACCGGCCGGCCGATCGCCCACCACCAGTACACCCCGGCCAGCGTCGCCAGCAACAATGCCAGCCACGCCGGCCAGGTGCGACGAAAGACGGGCGAAGCTGCTGCTGACATGCCGATTCCGTGGATGCGGGAAGCCAAACGTCGCAGCTTACCAGCGCCGGCCAGCGCCACGCGCACTCACCGAATCGCGACAAGCGGTTCAGGCGCATCGACTACACTGCCCGCGATCCACCGCAGGAGTCCCCATGTCCGTTTTCCTCTTGCCACGGCGCATCCTGCTCGCCTGGCTGCTGCTCGCCGGCTGGCTGCTGACGAGCGCAGGGGCGCATGCCGCCGAACCCGCCGACGCCCGGCGCGCGGCCTTCAAACAGGCCTACGCCGCCGCCCAGCAAGGGGGTAACGACTGGCAACCGCTGGCCACCAGCCTGCACGATTACCCGCTGTATCCGTACCTGCCCGCGGCAGCGCTGCAACACGACATCCAGCAGATCGACCGCGCCAGCGTGGAGTCGTACCTCGCGCAGTACCCGGACTGGATCCCCGCTGCCGACCTGCGCCGCGCGTTCCTGCGGGAACTGGCGCGGCGGCAGGACTGGAGCACGTTCCTCGCGCTGTACCAGCCCGGCCTCGGCGACACGCTGGCCTGCGACGCGCTGCAGGCGCGCCTGGCCGGTGGCGGCACGCTGGATTTCGAGCGCGACCTGGCCACGCTGTGGGCCAGGCCGAGCCTGCCCGATGCCTGCGACCCGGTGCTCGCCGCCGCCCACGACCAGGGCCTGCTGACCGACGCGCGCTTGTGGACGCGGATCGACCGCGCCGCCGACGCCGGCCAGGCCGGCACCATCGCCAACCTGGCCAGCTGGCTCACCGAACCCGGCCGCGCCAGCGCACTGCAACTGGCGCAGGCACTGCGCGATCCGGCCGCCGCGCTGAACGCCGCGCGCAGCTGGCCCGACCAGCCGCGCCAGCGCCAGGCGGCCACGCTGGCGCTGGTCCGCCAGGCCCGGCGCGACACCGACGCCGCCGACACCGCCTGGCAGCAACTGCGGCCCCGCTTCCGCTTCAGCGAGTCGCAGCGCAACCAGGTCATGCAGACCCTGGCGCTGTACCACGCCACCGATTTCGATGACGGCGCACTGGCCCGCTTGATTGCCCTGCCCGCCACCGCGCAGACCGACGGCACCCGCGAATGGCGGGTGCGCGTGGCGCTGGCGCGGCAGGACTGGAGCGCGGTGCTGGCCGGCCTCGACGCGATGCCCGCCAGCCAGCAGCAGGACGGCGAGTGGCAGTACTTCCGCGCCCGCGCGCTGGCCGCGCTCGGCCGCGGCGACGAGGCGCGCCGGCTGCTCGACGCCCAGGCCGACCAGCCCACCTTCTTCGGCTTCCTGTCCGCCGACCGGCTCGACCAGCCGTACGCGATCTGCCCGCTGACCCTGGCCGACGACCCGCAACGCGAACAGGCGCTGCTGGCCAACCCCGGCCTGCTGCGCGCGTTCGAGCTGTACGCGGTGGACCTGCCGAAACTGGCCCGGCGCGAATGGGCGCGCGCCTTGCAGGATGCCGACCCGGCCACCCAGCGGATGGCCGCCGACCTGGCCAACCGCCGCGGCTGGTACGACCGCGCCGTGTTCACCCTGAGCAGCGGCGATGCACTGCGGCTGTACGACCTGCGCTTCCCGCTGGCCAGCCAGGACGGCCTGGTGCCGCAGGCCGCCCAGGCCGGGATCGAGCCGGCCTGGGCCTACGGCATCCTGCGCGCGGAAAGCGCCTGGATGAGCGACGCACAATCCGGCGCCGACGCGCGCGGCCTGATGCAGCTGCTGCCGGCCACCGCCGCGCTGGTGGCGAAGCGCAACGGCCTCGACTGGGGCGGCGGCGACACGCTGTACGACCCGGCCACCAACATCGCGCTGGGCACGCGCTACCTGGCGCAGATGGCCGCGCGCTTCAACGGTTCGCCGTGGCTGGCCAGCGCCGCCTACAACGCCGGGCCGAACAAGGTCGAGCAATGGCTGGCCGCGCGCGGCACGCTGGCGCCGGACCTGTTCGTCGCCACCATCCCGTACAAGGAAACCCGCGAGTACGTGGCACGGGTGATGGCATTCAGCGTGATCTACGATTGGCGCCTGAGCGGTGACACGGTGGTGCCGCTGGCCACCCGTATGGGTCCGATCGGCCAGCCGTATGCCCTGCCGACCGCCGCGACGACGCGCCGGGCGGTCGCCTGTCCCGCCGAGGCGGCGCCGGCACCGGCCGTCGCCGGCAGCGTCTCACCCTGACGACTCACCAAGGACCGCCCGCATGGCCGCACAGCAACTCGTCATCCTCGGCGGCACCGGTTTCGTCGGCAGCCGCCTGGTGCCGCGGCTGGCCGCCGACGGCCACCGCATCGTGCTGCTCAGCCGCAACCGCGAGCAGCACCGCGAACTCGGCGTGCTGCCCACGGTCAGCGTGCGCAGTGCCGACATCCACGACGACGACGTGTTGCGCCGGCAGCTGGTCGGCGCCGACGCGGTGATCAACCTGGTCGGCATCCTCAACCCGCGCGGCCGCGACGGCTTCCAGCGGGTGCACGTCGAACTCACCCGCCGGCTGATCGCCGCCTGCCACGCCAGCGGCGTGGGCCGCCTGCACCAGATGAGCTCGCTGAAGGCTGGCCAGGGCCTGTCGCAGTACCTGAAGACCCGCGGCGAGGCCGAGGTACTGGTCAAGGCCTCCGCGCTGGACTGGACGATCTACCAGCCCAGCGTGATCTTTGGCCCCGGCGACGGCCTGGTCAGCCGCTTCGCTAAATTGCTGCGGCAGCTGCCGGCGCTGCCGCTGGCGCGCGCGCCGGCGCGGATGGCGCCCACCTTCGTCGGCGACGTGGCCGAGGCGATCGCCCGCTGCGTCGGCGACGCGAAGCTCGGCGTGCAACGCAGCTTCGAGCTGTATGGCCCCGAGGTGCTCACGCTGGGCGAGATCGTGCGCGCGATCCGCGCTGCCGCCGGCCTGCACACGCCGGTCATCGCCCTGCCCGACAGCCTCGGCCGGCTGCAGGCGCAGTTCGCCGAGCTGCTGCCCGGCAAGCCGTTCTCGCTGGACAACTTCCGCTCGCTGCGCACCGACTCGGTTGGCAAGCTGGACGGCTACGCCGCGCTGGGCATCGTGCCGCAACCATTCACGCCGTGGCTGCCGGTACTGCTCGGCGAGCCGCCGCGGCTACGCCGGCTGGCTGCGGCGCGTTCCTTGCGGCGCTGAGGCAAGGCGCGCGGCTCAGCGCGTGCCCAGCAACAACCGCAGACGATCCAGCTCGGCGCCGTAGCGCGCGGCCAGCGCCGGCTCACGCAGCCAGCGCTGGCGCTGCAATGCCGTACGCACCGGCGTCGACTCGTGCTGGAAGCCCAGGCAGGCCGGGTCATATTCAAGCCCGCAGAACGCCAGCAGCCGGCGCACTCCGGCCTCGGGCTCGGCCAGCAACGCCTCGTAGTCGTGCTGAAGGAAACGCCCGGGAAACAGCCGCTGCCAGTGCCGGCCGAGCCGCTCGTGATCGCGCCAGTAGCTGGCGATGTCGTCCAGGTCGTAACTGAAGTCGTGGCCGCTGGCGAACAGCTGGCGGTAGCAGGCGAAACAGGTTTCCAGCGCGTCGCGGCGGCAGTGCACCACCCGCGCGCCCGGCAGCATCGCCAGCGCCACGCCGATCACGCGCCCGTTCAGCCGGTTCGCGTCGATGAAGCGCGGCCGGTCGCGGTGCCCATGCCCGATGCGCGCCAGGTAATCCCGGCCCAGCCGTGCCCAGTCCGCGGGCGTGGCCGCGCCGACCCACTGCAGCAGTGGCTGCCCGCGCCGGGCCGACTCCTCGCTGATCACCCGCTGCAACTCGGGCGACTCGTCGACGCCGCCCACGTCCGGGTGCGCAGCCAGGATCTGCCCGGCCAGCCCGGCACCGGCGTGCGGCAGCGCCATCAGCAAGATCACCTGCTCGCCCAGCGTGGCATCCGCCGCCCCGGCCAGCGGTTCGGCGAGCGCCGCGAGCATGGCGTCGATGCGCGCGCGCATGCCCGCCGCGTTCCAGTTCAGCTGCCGGTGCTGCCATGCATTGGCCTTGCGCAGCATGCGGAAGGCCGCGCGGTAATCGCCCTGGTCCTCCAGCGCGCGGGCCAGCGCGAAGCCGAGCTGGATGCGCGCGTGCGGCGTCGGCTGCGGCGCCTGCAAGGCTTGCTGCAAACGGGCCACGTCATCCTTGCCGAAATGCTCGGCGTCCAGCGCGGAGAGGCCGCTCCAGGCTTCCGGGTGGCCCGGTTCGCGCTGCAGCACCTCGCGATAGTTCGCGGCCGCCTGGGCGCTGGCACCGAGGCTGGCCTGCGCCGAGGCCAGCAGCAGCCGCGCCGCCAGATGCTCCGGATCGACATCCAGTGCGCGGTGCAGCGCGGTGATCGCCCCGGCCGGGCGGCCCTGCAGCTGGAACATGCGGCCCAGGTTGAACCATGCCGGGGCGAAGTCGGGCGCGAGCTCGCAGGCCCGCTGCAGCGTCGACAAGGCCGCCTCGTTCTCGCCCCTGGCCTGCAGCGAAATGCCCAGGCTGATGTGCAGCAGGGCGTCGCGCGGAGCCTTCGCCAGCGCCTCGCGCAGGATCGCCACCGCCTGTGCATGGTCGCCGCGCAGCTGCTGCAGCTGGCCCGACAGGCGCAGCGCCTCGATGCTGTCCGGCGCCAGCGCCCGCACCGCGGCCAGCGCCGTCTCGGCGCGGGCCAGCTCGTCCGCGGCCATCGCGTCACTGACCTCGTCGAGCAGCCGCACCGCCTCCGGCGACAAACCCGCAGCACGATCCCGCAACAGCGGATGCGCCTGCTTTGCCATCATCGTCGAAGGCCCCCTGTCTGCCATCGGTTTCGATGGCCAGCTTACGTGAGCGGGACGGCGGCATAAAGCGCCACCGGGCGACACCACTCCCTCCCGGCCCGGCCACGCATGGCAGAATCCCTCCATGCATACCTACCTGGTCGGCGGCGCGGTCCGCGACAAATTGTTGAGCCGCCCGGTGGTCGACCGTGACCACGTGGTGGTCGGCGCGTTGCCGGAGGAGCTGCTGGCGCTGGGCTACCGGCCGGTGGGCAAGGACTTCCCGGTGTTCCTGCATCCGGCAACCGGCGAGGAGTACGCGCTGGCGCGCACCGAGCGCAAGAGCGGGCGCGGCTACCACGGCTTCGTTTTCCAGGCCGACCCGACGATCACGCTGGAACAGGACCTGGCCCGCCGCGACCTGACCATCAACGCGATAGCCGAGGACGAACACGGCACGCTGACCGACCCGTTCGGCGGCGTGCGCGACATCGAGGCGCGCGTGCTGCGCCACGTCTCGCCGGCGTTTGCCGAGGACCCGGTGCGGGTGCTGCGGGTGGCGCGCTTCGCCGCGCGTTTCGCGCCGCTGGGTTTCAGCGTGGCCGCGGAAACCATGGCGCTGATGCGGCAGATGGTGACTGACGGCGAGGTCGACCACCTGGTGCCGGAACGCGTGTGGGCGGAAACGCGCAAGGCGCTGGGCGAGCCGCAGCCGTCCATGTTCCTGCGCGTGCTGCGCGAGGCCGGCGCGCTGGCGGTGCTGTTTCCCGAAGTCGACGCGCTGTACGGCGTGCCGCAGCGCGCGGAGTTCCACCCGGAGATCGACACCGGCGTGCACGTGGAGCTGGTACTGGACGCGGCGGCGCAACTCGCGCCGGGCAACGACGTGGTCGGCTTCTGCGCGCTGACCCACGACCTCGGCAAGGCGCTGACCCCGTCCGATGAATTGCCGCGCCACATCGGCCACGAGCATCGCGGCGTGGCGCCGCTGCGCGCGCTGGCCGCACGGCTGAAGGTGCCGACCGAACACGCCACACTGGCCGAGCTGGTCTGCCGCGAGCACTTGAACGTGCATCGTGCGTTCGAGCTGAAGCCGGCTACGGTACTGAAGCTGCTGGGCGCGCTGGATGCGCTGCGCCGGCCGGCACGGCTGGAGCTTTTCCTCGCGGCCTGCGAGGCGGACCAGCGCGGCCGGCTGGGCCACGAGCACGACGCCTACCCGCAGGCGGATTACCTGCGCGCGGCCCGTGCTGCGGCCGCGGCGGTGGAGTCCGCCGACTTCGTCGCCCGCGGCCTGGCCGGCCCGGCGATCGGCCAGGCGATGGAGGCAGCGCGAACCCACGCCATCGCCGTGCTGAAAACCCGGCGCTTGTGAAGAAACCCACTTCCTGTGGTTTTCTTCGAGGTTGAAAAGTTCACATCCTCGAAGCCTTCGCCAGGCGGATCCGCGGTATAAAGCCCGGATGACGACGCCCGCCGCGGGCATCCGTCGATCCCTTCCTGCTGGAGTTGCCCGTGTCGAGTGCCTTCACCCCGACCTCTCCCCTGCGTCAACGCTTCCGTCCACTGTGGTGGCTGGCGATCACCTACCTGGCGATCTCGTTCGCCACCCGCGTGGTGCTGCTGGTCATGTCCGGCAGCGAGGTGCCGCACACGCCGCTGAACCTGCTGTACGCGTTCGGCGTGGGGCTGGGCTACGACCTGGTCACCTGCATCTACGTGGCGTGGCCGCTGGTGCTGTTCCTGTGGTTCGTGCCGACGCGCTCCGGGCGCATGCCGGGGCTGTGGCGCTGGCTGTTGTCTGCCGCGGCGCTGGTGCTGACCTGCGCGATCTGCCTGGGCGTACTGCACCTGATGTACCACGCCACGCTCAAGACCACCTGGCCGGCGCTGCTGCCGTTCCTGTTCGTGTTGCCGCTGACGGCGTTCACCTATACCTCGCGCGCCGGCCAGTGGGTGCTGTACGGCTTCGCCCTGCTGCTGCTGTATGGGCTGCTGTTCGTGGCGGCGTCCGAGCTGGTGTTCTGGAACGAGTTCAGCGTGCGCTTCAACTTCATCGCGGTGGACTACCTCGTCTACACCACCGAGGTGATCGGCAACATCCGCGAGTCCTATCCGATCGGCCGCTGGCTGGCCCTGCTGGCGGTGGTCGCGCTGGTGCTGTTCGCGCTCGGCCGGCGCGCCCTGCGCGCGCGCGATGACGGCAGCCGCTTCTGGCAGCGCGGCAAGGTGGCCCTGCTGTGGCTGGTGTTGACGGTGATCTCGGTCGCCGCGGTGAACGGCGGCATGAAGGACCGCAGCGGCAACAACTACGTCAACGAACTGGCCGGCAACGGCATCTACCAGTTCTTCAACGCGTTCCGCAGCAGCCACCTCGACTACGCGAAGTTCTACCGCACGCTGCCGGACGACGAGGCGTTCCGCCGCGTGCGCGAGATGCTGAAGACACCCGAGGCGACCTACGTCAGCGACGATCCGCGCGACCTCACCCGCGCGATCCGCCACGCCGGCCCGGAAAAACGCCTCAACGTGGTGCTGATCAGCGTGGAGAGCCTGTCCGGCGACTACCTGGGCACGTTCGGCAACCAGGACCACATCACGCCGTACCTCGACTCGCTGGTCGGCCAGAGCCTGTTCTTCGACAACCTCTACGCGAACGGCACGCGCACCGTGCGCGGGCTGGAAGCGCTGTCGCTGTCGGTGCCGCCCACGCCCGGCGATTCGCTGCTGAAGGAGCACCACAACGAGAACCTGTTCTCGCTGGCCAGCGTGTTCAACGACCACGGCTACCAGTCGGACTTCGTCTACGGCGGTTACGGCGAATTCGACAACATGAACTATTTCTTCAGCCACAACGGCTATCGCGCGGTCGACCGGCGCGACATCCCGAAGACCGCCACGATCCACAGCGAGAATGTGTGGGGTGTGGCCGACGAGGACCTGTACACGCTGGCGCTGGCCCAGATGGACCAGATCCACGGCGAGGGCAAGCCGTTCTTCCTGCACATCATGACCACCTCCAACCACCGCCCGTTCACCTTCCCGGAAGGCCGCGTGAAGCAGGCCAACGGTACCCGCCAGGGCGCGGTGGCGTACACCGACTGGTCGATCGGCGACTTCATCAAGCGCGCGCGGGAGAAGTCGTACTTTGACGACACCGTGTTCGTGATCACCGCCGACCACTGCGCCTCCAGCGCGGGCAAGACCAGCGTGCCGGTAAACCGTTACCACATTCCGTTGTGGATCTACGCACCGAAGCACATCCCGCCACAGCGGGTGGATCGCCTGATGGGCCAGGTCGACATCGTGCCGACCCTGCTCGGCCTGCTCAACTTCAGCTACCGCTCGCGCTTCTTCGGCTACGACCTGTTCCAGCTCGAACCCGGCCGCGAGCGCGCCTTCCCGGCCACCTACGAGAAGCTCGGCTACCTGCACGACGACGTGCTCACCGTGCTGGAACCCGGCCGCAAGCTGGAGCAGATGAAACCGGACTACGCCACCGGTGACGCGGTGCTGCTGGTGCCGCAGAACGAGGAACAGATCGCCCAGACGATTGCCTACTACCAGGTGGCCAGCGAGCTGTTCAAGCGCGGCCAGCTGCTGCGCCGGCCGACCGACGCGACGCCGGTGGAACCGCTGCCGGCAGCGGCCGGTTCGGTGCCTGCGCCCGCCGGCTCGACGGTGGCGCCGGCAACGCCCGGCTCAGTCCCCGCGCCGGCGCACTGACCACCCTTCCACGCTCGCCAGCACGCTGGCGAGCGGCGTGCGCAGCAGCAGCAGCGCGATGACGATGCCGGCGCCATCGGCCAGCACGTCCAGCGCATCGGCGTCGCGCGGCGGGTCCAGCCACTGCGCGAATTCGATGAAGATGCCGAAGGCCAGGCAACCCAGCGCGGCCCAGCCGCGCGGGCGGCGTGCGCGGTAGACGTTGCCCCACCAGCCCATCAGGCAGGTGAAGGTGGTCGCATGCAGCAGCTTGTCGCCATACGGGAACGCCAGCGTGATGCCCGGGTCCGGCGTCAACGCCATCCACAGCGTCCACAGCATGATCGCGCCACCCAGCACGACCCAGGCGCGATGCCAGCGCAGCCGTACGGACGTCTGGACGTCCATCGCATGGATCAAAGCCGGCCGCCCTGGTCGGCGGCGAGCAGCTCGGCCGGCAGCGGCAGCGCGTCGAGGCCGCGCGCCAGCAGCATGGCCTGGAAGCGCTCACCCATCTGCTCGGGCAGCATCAGCCGCTTCGCCTGCTGCGCCAGCCGGTAGCGGCCGTGCTCGTCGGCGATCGCCGCGTGCTCGCGCTCGAACACATCCTGCAATCCCGCGCCGATCAGGAACTGCGCCTGCGGCAGGTAGCCCGCCACGCCGAAGCCGGCGCTGTTGCCGGCCTCGGCCAGCGCGGTGAAGTCGACCGAGGCGGTGAGGTCGTTCATGCCCGGCAGGTACAGCGGATCGTCGTGCGCGTGGTGGCGGTAATGCGCCATCAAGGTGCCGTCGTCGCGCTCGGGCAGGTAGTACTCGCGGCGCACGTAACCGTAGTCGACGAACAGCATCAACCCGGCGACCAGCGAACCGGCGATAGCCTGGATCCAGTACGGCAGCTGCGGCAGGACCTCCGAGCGGTAGCCATCGACGAACTCGACGCCGAGGTCGCGTTCGATGTGGCGCACGGCGGCCGCCACCAGCGCATCGGCGGGACGGTCGACGCGCATCAGGCGGCCTTCGCCGTCCAGCGCGACGTATTCCTCGTAGACCTCGCCCTGGCGCATCGCGAAGCGCGTGGCCGGCAGTGCGTCGATCACCTCGTTGGCGAACAGCACGCCGCGCCAGTCCTGTTCGGGCGGGCGATCCAGCCATTGCACGCGGGCGTTGAGCTCGGCCGGCAGGTGCGCCAGCAGGCGTTCGCGCTGGCGCTCGCGCAGGTCGGCGCTGGGCTCCAGGATCAGGTACTGCCGCGGCAGCGTGCCGCCGGCCGCCAGCGCCTTCAGCGCCGCCTCGGCGAACGCGCCGCTGCCGCCGCCCAGCTCGAGGAAGTCCGCCTCGTCACCCAGCATCGCCAGCACCGGCTGCACCGCGTTGACCACGCAACCGGCGAACAGCTCACCCAGCTCCGGCGCGGTGACAAAGTCGCCGGCCGCGCCGAACTTGGTACGGCCGGCGCTGTAATAGCCCAGCCCTGGCGCGTACAGGCAACGCTCCATGTACTGCGAGAACGGCATCGGCCCGTGCGAGACAATCTGCTCGCGCAGCAGCTGCAGCAGGCGGTCGGAATGGGCGCGCTCGTCGGCGCTCGGTTCGGGGAGGCGGGAGGACATGAGCGTTGCCGGTGAGGAAAACGCGGCAAGCATAATGGATGGCCCGCAATACACCGCCTCCGTCGGCAGGAGCGTACCCTGTGCGCGATGCTTTCCGTCGCGGGACGAAGAGCCTCGCGCACAGAGTGCGCTTCTACCGGTTGCGTCGCGATCAGAAGTCCTTCTGCAGGCTCAGATATACGCCGCGGCGCGGGCCGAACTGCGGTGCGCCGACGCCGATGCCGCTGCCGTCGCGCAGCTCATACGTGCGATCGAGCACGTTGAGCACGGCCAGCTGGGTATGCAGCTTGCCGAAGCGTTCGAATGCGAAGTCGTGTGACAGGTTGAGGTTCAACTGGAAGTACGCCGGCAGCGAGGCGCCGTTCGGCACCGCGCCGTCCTTGCGCAGGCCGCTGCCGAACAGGTAGTCGGCGCCGACCCGGGTGCTGTCGTTCAACGCATAGTTGACGCCGCCGGACGAGGTCAGTTTCTGGTCGTGGTCGAGGAAGATCCAGTGACGGTTGACCCAGGCCAGGTCGTCCGGCGCGAAGTTGTACTGGCTGGTGATGATGCGCTTGCCGATGGCCTTGCCCAGCGACGCGTTGAAGTACGCCGACAGTGGCCCCTGCTCGTAGTTGACGGTGAACTCCAGACCCTTCACCCGGCCTGCGGCGTAGTTGAAGGTGGAGTAGACCAGCGCGGAACCGAACTGGCCTTCGTCCTGCAGGCGCTGCACCTTGCGGTAGTAGGCGTCCACGCCGACGGTCCAGGCCGAGCCGAGGTTCTGCGAGATGCCGGCGTCGAAATAATCCGAGCGCTCGGCCAGCGGCGTGTTGTTGCCCATGTCCGACACGGCGTTGGTGGTGCCGTCGAACCTGGCGATGTTCGAGCTGGCGATCATCTCGGTCGCCGGCGGGGTGAAGTAGCGCGAATAGCCGGCGTGCACGGTGGTGCTGCCGGTGGCCTGCCAGACCAGGCCCAGGCGCGGGCTCAGCTGGCTTTCGGTGCGCGCCAGTCGATAGCGGTCGCCGCGCAGGCCGACGTTCAGCGTCCAGTCCTCGCCGAAACGCCATTCGTCCTGCACATAGGCCGACCAGGTCTTCGCGGTGAGGCGGCTGTTGTCGAGGATGTTGATCGGCACGGTGCTGGTCTGGTTGCCGTCGGCGTCGGCCTGAAACACCCATGCGTCGTTGCCACTGGCCGCACGCTCGAAGCTGCCGTAGACGCCGTAGCGCAGCGTGTGGCGGTTACCCATCGGCATGGCGAAGTCGGCCTGCAGGGTGCTGGCGCGATTGCTGCGGGTGACGTCGGAGGCAACGCCGTTGAACATCAGCTCGCCGATCCGGTCCGGCGCATAGGCGAGGTGGCTGTAGCGCTGGCCCAGCGACACCTGGTAGTCGGCCGCACCCAGCTTGCCCTGCAGTGCCAGCACGCCGAAGCGGGTGTTCTCGCGCTGGCGCTGGTCGAGGTCGGCGGAGTTGAAATCCACCGTATCGAGATAGCCGAACTGCGGCGTCTGGTTCGGGTTGTTCGGGATCTGGAAGCGGTTGTTGGCGACGCCGAACAGGAAGCTCAGGCGGGTGTCGTTGTCGATCAGGTAGCTGACATTGCCGAAGCCCTTCACCTGGTGGGTATGGTCGTGGATCGGCTTCCTGCTCGCCGTGGGATTCTCGATGCCGGCATCGTTCTCCATGGTGTTGCCGGTGAAGAACCAGCTCCAGCGATCGTTGCTGCCCCACACCGAGGCGTTCGGGTTCAGCGTGGCGTTGCTGCCGACGGTGATGCCGACGCTGCCACCGTTGCCGAGGTCGTGGCCGCTCTTCGTGGTGATGTCGACCACCGCCGCCGTGCGCAGGCCGTACTGCGCCGGCAACGCGCCGTCGAGCAGCTTCACGTTGTCGATTGTGCGCGCATCGAGACTCTGACCGAAGCCGCCGATCGACTCGGGAATGATCACGCCGTTGATGCGGTATTGCAGGTTCGCGTGGTCGCCGCGCACATGCAGGCCGCCATAGGAATCCTGCACCACGCCCGGCGCCTGCAGCAGCACCTGGTTCATCGGCGTGGACGCGCCCAGCGGCAGCTGCGCGATCGCCTGGCGGTCGATCACGTACTGGCTGCTGCCGGTATCCGGCGACAGCGCGTTGCGCGCCTGATCCAGCGCGGCCGAAACCGAAACCGCCCCCAGGTCCTGCACCCTGGCCGGCTGCCTGTTGCGGCTGCCGCCGTCGGCTGGGTCGTCCCCGTTCGCGGCGACGACGGCATTCATCGCCGGCGTCGTATCGGTGGCGTGGACAGTTGCCGTGCCCAGGGCAACAGCGAGGCTCAAGGCGAGCAGGGAAGGTTTCATCGGCAGTTCCGGCAAAGGTAAATGAGGATGCTTGTTTTGTTATGTTATAACATAACTGGAAAATACTCCGCCCCACCTGCGCCAGAGGTCATGCCTGCCGGCGAGACCGTTGATCCCCGCTTCATGCGGCGGCTCTAGACTGCCGGGACACGTGCCGCGTCCAGCGCCCGATATGTCCCACGGAGCCACGCATGAGCCCGCGCAGCCAGCAGGTACCCGCCGTCATCGCACCGGTCGAGCACGGCCGGATCGCCGAGGCGATCCTGGATTTCGTCAGCCAGGTGCCCGACAGCAGGGTCGGCAACAGCAAAGACCCCTCCGGCGAGGCGCGCCGACTGGCCAGTCGCGCCGCCCAGCGCGCCGCGCTCACCGCCGGCTCGCTGGCCTTGCCGCCGGGGCCCCTGGGCTGGTTGACCCTGCTGCCCGAGCTGATCGCGATCTGGAAGATCCAGGCACAGATGGTCAGCGACATCGCCGCCGCCTACGGCCTCCACGCCACGTTGGGCCGCGAGCAGATGATGTGGTGCCTGTTCCGCCACACCGCGGCGCAGGCGTTCCGCGACCTGGTGGTGCGCCTGGGCGACCGGCTGGTGTTCCGGCGCATGTCTTACGGCGTGGCCCAGCGCGTGGCGAAACAGGTCGGCGTCAAGCTGAGCCAGCGCACGCTCAGCAAGGGTGTCTCGCGCTGGCTGCCGGTGATCGGCGCGCTCGGCGTCGGCGCCTACGCGTACTACGACACCGGGCAGGTTGCCGCCACCGCGATCGAGCTGTTCGAGAGCGAGGTCACGCTGGAGGATGGCGACACCGACGCGGTGAAGGCGGGGCCGCAGGCCAGGCCCCGCCGCCGGGTGGCGGACAGCCTGATCGACAAGGCTGTGGCCGGCGCCGCACGCAGGGTCGCCAGCACCGCGCGCAAGGCAGCCAACCGGAAACCGCGCAAGCCGCCGGCGGACTGAGCGCCGCAGCGGATGACGCGACTCCGGCTTTGCGGCAAGCTGGGGCTTGTGCAATCGCTGGAGCCGTCCGATGCCGCCACGCCACGATCGTCCCGTTGCGCTGATCACCGGCGCCGGCCGCCGCGTCGGCGCGGTGATCGCACGCACCCTGCATGCGGCCGGCTACGACCTCGCCCTGCACTACCGCCACTCCGCCGACGACGCCCGCACGCTGGCCGACGAACTGGAACGGCAGCGCGGCGGCAGCACCCTGCTGCTGCAGGCCGAACTGGCCGATCTGCCCGCCTTGCCGGCGCTGATCGAACAGCTGCTGGCGCACTACGGCCGGCTCGACGCGCTGGTCAACAACGCCTCGGCGTTCTTCCCCACGCCGCTGGGCACGGCGACGCCGCAGCAGTGGGACGCGCTGTTCGCCTCCAACGCACAGGCGCCGTTCTTCCTCAGCCAGGCGGCGATCCCGGCACTGCGCGAAGCGCGCGGCGGCATCGTCAACATGGTCGACATCTACGCCGAGCGGCCGCTGGCGGAACACCCGCTGTACTGCATGGCGAAGGCCGCACTGGCCGCGATGACCCGCTCGCTGGCGCTGGACCTGGGCCCCGCGATCCGCGTCAACGGCGTGGCGCCCGGCGCCGTGCTGTGGCCCAGCGACGGCAAGCCGTACGCCGACCAGCAGGCGATGCTGGCACGCACGCCGTTGCAGCACGCCGGCACGCCCGAGGATGTCGCCGGTGCGGTGCTGTGGCTGCTGCGCGATGCGCCGTTCGTCACCGGTCAGATCATCCGGGTGGACGGCGGGCGCACCTTGTCGGTGTGAATCAGCGCTTCGGACGGAACGCCGATTCCAGCAGCGCCTGGTCGAAGCCGACGCTGGCCTCGCCCGCTTCCGCGTAGCGGTACAGCGCGGCCGAGTAGATGCCCTGCAGCGACGCCTGGACCAGCCCGAGCAGGGTCAGCCCCAGCACTACCACGGTCACCGCCAGCACGATCGCCACGGCCGACTGCAGCGCGACCGCGCCGCCGATCAGCACCGCACCCAGCAGCACCGCCAGCACCATCAGCAGGCCGAACACCACGCCGATCCCGCCGTTGCCGATCAGGTTCTCGCCCCAGCTGCGCTTGAGCAGTTCCACGCTGCGCTTGACCGCGTCGACCGGACCCACGTCCTGGCTGGCCAGGATCGGCACCACCAGGAAGGTGGCCACGGTCCAGGCCAGGCCGATGAAGCCGACCACCAGCCGACCGATCAGGCCCAGGCGCTCCTGGACCATGCGCAGCAGCAGGCCGACGGTGGCGGCGATCAACGCGTAGCCGAGGATCTGCGGCAACTTCGCGCGGGCCAGCGCGAAGCCGGTGCCCACGCTGGTCGGCTCGCCGCGCAGGTGCATCAGCGCCACGCCGGTCAGCGCGGTCTGGAAGAAGATGATCACGAAATACTGCACCAGGTAGAAGCCGAACATCAGCAGGTAGGCACCCGCGGACATGCCCTGCCCGAACTGCTGCCCGGCGTGCTCGTTGCCGATCACCATCACCCCGACCGGGATCAGGAAACTGGCCGCCACCAGCAGCGTGCACAACCCCGACAACAACGGAAACACCAGCAACGACTTGTCCGAACGCAACACCGCCGCGCTCGCCTTCAGCAACGCCCAACTGCGTGCAAATTTACCGGCCATGCGTATCTCCCCCTTCGTCCGTGGATCGTGAGTGCGCCCTTTCTAGCACCCGTCGCACGCGCGCGACAGTGTGCTTCGCTCAGTCCGGCAGCGATTCGGCCTGCAGCGGCTCGCGCTCCGCCGGGAACGCCGCCCACAACTCGGCCATGCTCAGCCCGCTGACGGGATGCCGCAACGCCGGCGCGATGTCCGCGATCGGCCGCAGCACAAACGCATGCTGCAGTTCCTTGCGCGGAATCTGCAGGTGGCCGGGGCCGTCGAGCACCAGCGCGTCGTAGAACACGATGTCGATGTCCAGCGTGCGGTCCGCATAGCGCGGCACGTCGCGGCGGCGGCCGTGGCGGTCTTCCAGCGCGTGCAGCCAGTCATTCAGCGCTTCGGGCGACAGCTCGGTGTCCAGCCCCACCGCCAGGTTGACGAAGTCCGCACCGTCGAAGCCCACCGACTTGCTGCGATATGCCGGCGACACCGTGAGCTCGCCGAAGCGCGCGCGCAACTCGACGATCGCCGCGGGCAGATAGCGGCGCGGTTCAAGATTGGAGCCCAGGCTGAGGTAAACCCGTGCCATCAGGACGTTCGCGCACCACGCTCGATGCACACGCCGACCGCCTTCGCGCCGCGCACCGCACCCGGCTTGGACAGCTTCAGGCGCACCCAGGCCACGCCGAACTCCTCGCGGATGATCACCGCGCAGCGCTCGGCCAGCGTCTCGACCAAGCCGAAGCTGGACGCGCCCACGTAATCGATAAGGCGCTTCGACACGTCCTTGTAGTTCAGCGTCAGCGCGATGTCGTCGCTGCCCGCCGGCACCGTGTTGTCGAACGCCATCTCGATGTCGAACGCCAGCGTCTGCCGCACCCGGCGCTCCCAGTCATAGATGCCGATGACGGCGTCGATGCGCAGGTCTTCGATGAAAACGGTATCCATGGCGGTGATCTGTGGGGCGACAAGCCATACAGGGTCGGCGAGCCGGCGTGCGGATGCAAGTCGTCGCGCCAGAGGTTGACGCACGCCATTTTCGAATGTATATATTTAACTATTATATTAAATGATTAATTACTCATCGCCGCCGACCGTATCTTCGAAGCCCTCGCCTCCCGTCCACGCCGGGAAATCCTCGCCTACCTGTCCGCGCAGGAACTGACCGCCGGCGAGATCGCCAGCCGCTTCTCGATGAGTGCCCCGGCGATCTCGCGGCACTTGTCGGTACTGGATGCCGCCGGCCTGGTCAGCAGCGAGCGCCGCGGCCAATTCGTCGTCTATCGGCTCAACCAGGACAGCCTGGTGAACACGCTGACCGGCTTCGCGTTCGAGATCTGCCCCACGGCCGGCCCGCTGAAGCGCGAGTCGCGCAAGCTGGCCACGAAGAAACAGGGCGCCTGAGCAAGGACGCGCGGACCGGATCCGGAGCAAGGGGAACCCGATGGCAACGCAAACCAGACAGATACGGACCTTTCCATCCACGCAGATCCCTTCTTCATCCGGCGGACTGCCGGTGGAAGTCTCGCTGATCGCGCAACTCGGGCACGGCGCCGGCGATCAGCTATTTGCCGCTTCGCTGGTACGCCAGCAGGCCCATGCCGACTTCATCGACGAGCTGGACGAACCTTCCGCCCGGCTCGGCGGCACCCACCTGTCCAGCGGCGACGCGACGTCGCTGTATTCGTTCACCGTCGGCGCGAAAGGACATCCGTTCCACCGCCATGCCGGGCATCGCGTGTTCACCGCGATCTCGGGCAGCGGCGGTGCGCAGCTGCGATTCTCCACGGCTACACCGGCACAGCTGGAGCAGGATCCGCACAGCTTCATTCGGGCCTTGCGCCACATCAATATCCCGGCGGACTGCCTGTTCACCGTGAGATTCGGCGGCGATACCTGGCATCAGTTCGCCCCACTCGCGAAGCACTCGCTGCACCCGGCCTTCTTCGCCTTGTCGTGCCATACCAACGAACTCGGTGGCGACCTGCCGGATACGCTGCGCGAGCAGGTGCGAGCCGATGCCGCAAGCATCCCTGCGCTCACCGTGCTGCTGCCGGCCGAGGTCAGCGATCTGCTGCGCAACATCCCGGCCGGCCGGCTGCATGTGCCGACCACGTGGCTGTCGCTGGATGCGCCACCCGGCACGCCGCGGGGCCTGTTGTGCAAATCCGTGCGCTGCGTCGCGGGGTTGATCCGCGGCGGATGGGCTGCATGGCGACGCACGAGCGGATTTCTCGGCGAAAACGGCGGCCGGCTTGCCATCACCGAACTCGATCATCTTCCTGCCGACAGCATGCTTGCGCAGCAGCTGACCGGCGCGCCGCACCACCATCAGGACATGTTCGGCCTCACGCTCGCCCGCAGGGATGTCGCAAGCAACAGCGCCACGATTCTGTTGAGCCAGCTGCTGGACGGATTCCTGAGCCATCCGCCAGCCGGCGTCTCGCGCATGATGGCGCTGCGCAACCTGCTGGTGAAACCGATCGGCCTGCGCACCTCGCCGCTGGGCTGCCCGGTATCGTCGCTGCTGTCGTCGCCCGGGGGGCAGTTGTTCGACCGGCGCCATCCGGTGCTGGACCAGGCCATCGCCCACGACGACAGCCGCGCACAGGTGATCCTCGGCGCCGACGACAAGCACCTGGTCTTCCGCTCCTGCGTCGGCGTAAAGGTGTTCGGCTCCCGTGTGGAGATCACCCTGGGCACCCGTGTGCGATGCAGGAACCTGTTCGGTCGCGTGTACATGGCAGCGATCGATCACGTGCACCGCGCGTACGTCGCGCCCACCATGCTGCGGACGGCAGTCGAGCATGCGTTTCCGCTGGCGGAATCTGGCGACAAGCCGCAAGCATTCCTGCTTCCGGGCTAGGATCGCGGCGGCCGGGACGCATCGGGCACGCTGCGACCGCAGCAGGCGCCCGGCATTGATGCGATCATGGCGCATGACTTCGTTCACCTCGCTCCCACTCAAACCCGCCCTGCTCGCCAGCGTGGAAACCCTCGGCTACACGGAGATGACCCCGGTGCAGGCGCAAAGCCTGCCGCCGATGCTGCAAGGGCGCGACGTGATCGCGCAGGCGCAGACCGGCAGCGGCAAGACCGCGGCGTTCGGGCTGAGCCTGCTGCAGGCGCTGGACGCGGACACGATCCGGCTGCAGGCGCTGGTGCTGTGCCCCACCCGCGAGCTGGCCGACCAGGTCAGCAAGGCGATCCGCAAGCTGGCGGCGAACATCCCGAACGTGAAGCTCCTGACCCTGTGCGGCGGCATGCCGCTGGGGCCGCAGCTCGCCTCGCTCACCCACGATCCGCACATCGTGGTCGGCACCCCCGGTCGCGTGCAGGAACACCTCAAGCGCGGCAGCCTGCACGGCGGCGGCATCAAGGTGCTGGTGCTGGACGAAGCCGACCGCATGCTCGACATGGGTTTCAGCGAGGCAATCGACGACATCATCGGGCGCATCGCGAAGCACCACCAGACCCTGCTGTTCTCCGCCACGTATCCGGACGAGATCCGTGCGGTGAGCCAGCGCGTGCAGAAGGACCCGGTGGTGGTCACGGTGGAGGCGCCGGCCGAGCAGAAACCGGCGATCGAGCAGCAGTTCATCGAGGCGGAGCCGGCGCAGAAGCCCGATGCGCTGGCGCAGCTGCTCGCCGGTGAACGTGGCCAGCACGCGCTGGTGTTCTGCAACATGCGTCGCGACGTCGACGCGGTGGCGCAGGAGCTGGACCACCGCGGTTACTCCGCGCTGGCCCTGCATGGCGACATGGAGCAGCGCGACCGCGACGAGGTGCTGGTGCGCTTCGCCAACCGCAGCTGCAACGTGCTGGTGGCCACCGACGTGGCCGCGCGCGGGCTGGACATCGCCGCGCTGCCGCTGGTGCTGAGCTACGACGTCGCGCACGACCCGGACACCCACACCCACCGCATCGGCCGCACCGGCCGCGCCGGCGAATCCGGCCTGGCGATCACGCTGTGCACGCCGCGCGAGCGGCCGAAGGCGGCGAACATCGAGGAACTCGGCGGCACGCCGCTGCCGTGGCGTACGCTGAAACTCGCGCCGCCGCGCGGCAAGACCCTGCACCTGGCGCCGATGAAGACGCTGGTGATCGACGCCGGCCGCCAGGACAAGCTGCGCCCCGGCGACATCCTCGGCGCGCTCACCGGCGATGCCGGTCTGGAGGCGAAGGACATCGGCAAGATCGACGTGTTCGCCACCCGCGCCTATGTGGCGATCAGCCGCGCACTGGCGAACAAGGCACTGGAGCGCCTGCGCGCGGGCAAGATCAAGGGCCGCAACTTCCGCGTGCGTCCGCTAGGCTAGGCACCCCGACTCCCGGAAGCCGATCCGATGCCGCGCTGGTCCGTCCGCCTCCTCGCCTTCGCCCTGCTCGCCGGCAGCGCTGCCGCGCACGCCGCCGACATCCCGGTCTACGGCTACCGGATCGTGCACGCCTATCCGCACGACACCGGCGCCTATACCGAGGGGCTGTTCTACAAGGATGGCTACCTCTACGAAAGCACCGGCCAGGTCGGCCAGTCGACCGTGCGCAAGGTGGCGCTGGAGACGGGTGAAGTGCTGCAGCGCCACCGCCTGCCGAAACAGTACTTCGGCGAAGGCATCGTCGACTGGAAGGACCGCCTGGTGCAGCTCACCTGGCAAAGCGGCACCGGCTTCGTCTACAACCTGGCCAGCTTCACGCCGCAACGCAATTTCAGCTACCCCGGCGAAGGCTGGGCGCTGACCCGCGACGACACGCACCTGTACATGAGCGACGGCACACCGGTGCTGCGCGTGCTCGATCCGGACACGCTCGAGGTGGTGCGCCGCATCCACGTCACCGCCGACGGCGAGCCGGTGCACAACCTCAACGAGCTGGAGTGGGTCGACGGCGAGATCTACGCCAACGTGTGGCTCACCGACCGCATCGCGCGGATCGACCCGGCCAGCGGCCACGTGATCGGCTGGATCGACCTCAGCGGCCTGTTCGACATCAACCGGCTGCCGAACCCCGAGGACGACGTGCTCAACGGCATCGCCTGGGACGCGCAGCGCAAGCGCCTGTTCGTCACCGGTAAATGCTGGCCACAGCTGTTCCAGATCGAACTGGTGAAGCAGCCCTCGCACTGAGCCCAGGCAACGTCAAAGCGCGTCGAGATGCACCGGCCGCGCCTGCGGCACGTCATCGTCGCCCAGCGTGGCCGCCACGCCTTCGCGCGGCTGATGGCTACGCGCCCAGCAGCCGGCGCGCGGCCGCGCGGCCGGCGAGCAGGCCGCTGGCGAAGCAGGCAGTGAGCAGGTAGCCGCCGGTGGGCGCCTCCCAGTCCAGCATCTCGCCGACGCAGAACACGCCGGGGCGGGCGCGCAGCATCAGGTCTTCATCCAGCGCTTCCAGCCGCACGCCGCCAGCGGTGCTGATCGCCTCGGCGACCGGCCTTGGTGCGCGCAAACGCAGCGGCAAGGCCTTCAGTTGCGCGGCCAGCGCCAGCGGATCGGCCAGGGTGGGCTTGTCGGTGAGTTCGAACACCAGCGCGCACTTCGCCTTGTCCAGCCCGGCGCGGCGGCGCAGCCAGTCACCGAGGCTATGCCGGCCGCGCGGCGCGGCCAGACGTCCGGCGAGTACGGCCTCGCTGTAGCCGGGCACCAGGTCCAGTTGCAGCAAAGCTTCGCCGTGTTCACGGATCTGCTCACGCAGCTCGGCGCCGATCGCATAGACCAGGCTGCCCTCGATGCCGTACTCGCTGAGCACGCATTCGCCCTGGCGCGAATGGCCCACGCCGTGGCGGTCGATCCAGTGCGCCACCACCGGTTTCAACGGGGCGCCGGCGAAGCGGGTGGCCAGATGCTCGCTCCATGCCAGCTCGAAGCCGCAGTTCGCCGGCTGCAGTGGCGCAAGGTCGACGCCGGCCTGCCGCAGCGGCGCCACCCAGGCGCCATCGGAACCCAGCTGCGGCCAGCTGGCGCCGCCGAGCGCGAGCACCGTCGCCGCGGCCGCCACCGTGCGCTCGCCCTGTGCCGTGGCGAAGTGCAGCGCGCCATCGTCGTTCCAGCCCAGCCAGCGATGGCGCAGGTGGAACGTCACGCCGGACTCGCGCAGGCGGCGCAGCCAGCCGCGCAGCAACGGCGCCGCCTTCAGGTCGGAGGGAAACACCCGGCCGGAGCTGCCGGCGAAGGTCTCCACGCCGAGCCCGCGCGCCCAGGCGCGCAACGCCTCCGCGTCGAACGCGTCGAGCCAGCGTCCCACCTCGTCGCGACGCGCGCCGTAGCGCTCGACAAAACGGGCGCGCGGCTCGCCGTGGGTGAGGTTGAGGCCGCCCTTGCCGGCCAGCAGGAATTTCCGCCCGACAGAACCTTTCGCGTCGTACAGGTCGACCGCCACGCCAGCCGCGCAGGCGGCCTCCGCCGCCATCAGTCCCGCCGGACCGCCGCCGATGATCGCCAGTCGGGGAGAAGCTGTCCGGGTCATCCGCGCATGGTCGCATGCCGCCCGCACGCCATGCACGGATGGATGACGCCACACGCCACGACCGACCGGGCCGGAGTCCGCAAGTCCGAGCCAACTGAATCAGAAATAAACTGGATAACCCCATCGAGGCGGATTTATGCGGTTTATCGCCGGCGCGATTATCGCAAAATAACACGATACCTGCCGTGTCCGTTCCTGGAAAATCCGTCGAAACGCAGATAATTACGTATTCGCCAGCCTGATTCCGCATACGGGTGAACGATGCCGCCTCCCGCCCCGGTCGCCTGCAAACGCTTGGACCGGGCACGCGCCATGGCCATTCATCTGCTTGATATGAATGAAATAATATCACCATGCATGGTGCCGGCCACGAAATACATCCAGCGCCATTGCCCGGCATGCCGTGGCAACGACGATTATCGAAAATACCTGCGACTTAACCGCATCAACGTAATTCCATGATTATGTGACGGCAATCACCCATCATTTCAAAAAGTCCTATTGACTGGTTTCATCTGTAACTCATACCGTCGCCGCATCCGCCAATGGGGAGCTTGGCGGATGATCCTGCCGCCACGCCTCTGCAAGACCATTTCGATTCTGCATTCGGCCCTGAGGGAAAGCTGGGGGAGGGCCAGGCGCGAAGCACGGGATCGCAAGGCAATCCAAAAAACTCTGTGCCGCGTCTGTCCGCGGCACTCCATGACATGAGGTCCTCACGACCCCATCGGGGTTCGTTTGCCTCAAAAACTTTGGGAGTTCCACATGCTAGGCAATCTTCGAATGAAGTCGTGGGCCCTCGTGGCGGGGGCCGCCATCCTGGCGGCGTCCACCGCGGCGGCCACCAATGCGGTACCCGCACAAGGTGCGGCTACGCCAGCGGCGGCAAGCAACCCGACAACCAACCCCTACTCGCCGGCCTACGGTCATGCCTATCGTCATGGCGTGTTTCCCACCAAGGAAGCCCATGCCCGGATGAAGCAGTACCAGGCGCTGCAGGCGACCTCCACCACGGCCGCCACCGGCACCGAAACACTCAGCTACGGCGGTGGCGTCGACGGCATCGGCGTCACCAGCGGCACGCCGAAGGTCTACATCGTGGTCTACGGCAGCCAGTGGGGCACGGCCAGCACCAACAGCAGCGGCAACATGACCCTCTCGGGCGACGCCTACGGTGCCGTGCCTTACCTGGAAAACCTGTTCAAGGGCCTGGGTACCGGCGGCGAGCTGTGGTCGGGCGTGATGACGCAGTACTGCGACGGTTCCTCGGTATCCAGCGGCGCCACCTTCTGCCCCAGCGGCGCCCCGACCATCGGTTATCCGACCGGCGGCGCCTTCGTCAACATCTGGTACGACAATTCGGTGGCCTCGCCGTCCAACGCCACCGGCGCGCAGCTCGCGCAGGAAGCGATCAAGGCCGCGCAGCATTTCGGCAACACCACGGCGGCCTCCAACCGCTACGTGCAGTACGTGATCCTGTCACCGACCGGTACCCATCCCGACGGCTTCAACACCAGCACCGGGCAGTTCTGCGCCTGGCACGACTGGAACGGCGACCAGAGCGTCAGCTCGCCGGTGGGCGACGTTGCGTTCACCAACATGCCGTACGTGCATGACATGGGCACGAGCTGCGGCATGAACTCGGTCAACGGCAGCGCGGGTGCGCTGGACGGCTTCTCGATCGTGGAAGGCCACGAGTACGCCGAGACCGTCACCGACCAGAACCCGGCCGGCGGCTGGACCAACCATACCGGCGACGCGACCTACAACGGTCAGGAAAACGGTGACGAGTGCGCCTGGATCACCTCCGGCCAGGGTGCCACGGCGAACGTGACCATGGGCAACGGCACCTACCCGATGCAGAGCACCTGGTCGAACGACACCAACGAGTGCGACCTCTCCCACCCGATCGTGGGCGGCGGAACGTCGACCGGTGGCACGCCGGCGGCCAACTTCAGCTACACCACCAGCGGCCTCACCGCCAGCTTCACCGACAGCTCCACCGACAATGGCGGCACGCTTTCCGCCCACTCGTGGAACTTCGGCGACAGCAGCAGCTCGACCGCCACCAACCCGAGCCACACCTATGCGGCAGCCGGCACCTACAGCGTCAGCGAGACGGTGACCGACAGTGTGAATGGCCAGACCAGCAGCACCACGCAATCGGTGACGGTCTCCAGCGGCAGCGGCGGTGGCGGTAACGTGCTGCAGAACGGCGTGGCGATCACCGGCCAGTCCGGCGCGCAGGGCGCACAGTTGTTCTACACGGTGGTGATCCCGGCCGGCGCCAGCAACCTGGTGATCTCCGAGTCCGGCGGCACCGGCGACGCCGACCTGTACACCAAGTTCGGCTCCGCCCCGACCCTGACGAGCTATGACTGCCGGCCGTACCTCACCGGCAACAACGAGAGCTGCACCGTGGCCTCGCCCCAGGCCGGCACCTACTACGTCATGCTGAACGGCTACGCCGCGTTCTCCGGCGTCAGCGTCAAGGCCACCTGGAGCACCAGCAGCGGTGGCGGCGGCAACGTGCTGCAGAACGGCGTGGCGGCCACCGGCCTGACTGCCACCACCGGCAACAGCGTCAACTACACCATGGTCGTGCCCGCCGGCGCTACCAACCTGAGCTTCAAGATTGCCGGCAGCGTGGGTGACGCGGACCTGTACGTGAAGTTCGGTTCCGCCCCAACCACCTCGAGCTACGACTGCCGGCCGTACCTGACCGGCGACAACGAAACCTGCACGATCAGCAATGTGCAGGCCGGTACGTACTACGTGATGGTGCGTGCCTACCAGAGCTATTCGGGCGTCAGCCTGACCGGCAGCTACACGCCGTAAGCGGCATGGCATGAAACGGCGCGCAGGGACGCGCGCCGGAATCTGTCTGGAACCGGAGGCCCGATCGGCGACGATCGGGCCTTTTCGTTTCCACACGCCCGGGCACCCACCGCGTTGTATCGTTGCCATTCCGACGCCGAGGAAGATGGATGATGTTCCGAGCCATGCCGCTACTGCCTTTCCTCCTGCTGGCGGCGGCCAGCGCCAGCCAGGCGGCACAGGCGCCGGCCGCGCCGTTGCAGCAACCGGCGCTGCACGCGCTGGCCACGGCGCCAAGCGAGGCGGAACTGCGCGCCACGATCACCAAGCTGGTCGGCTTCGGCACCCGCCACACGCTATCCGACACGAAGTCCGATACCCGTGGCATCGGCGCCGCGCGGCGCTGGGTGAAGTCGCGCTTTGAGGCGATCTCGAAGGACTGCGGCGGCTGCATCGAGGTGGTCACGCCCTCGCAAGTCTTCAGCGGCAAGCGCATCCCCACGCCAACCGAGGTGATGGACGTGGTTGCGATCAAACGTGGCCGGCGCGACCCGCAGCGGGTGATCGTGATGACCGGCCACCTCGACTCGCGCGCCAGCGACGTGATGGACGCCACCAGCGACGCGCCCGGCGCGAACGACGACGCCTCCGGCGTGGCCGCGCTGATGGAAGCCGCGCGGCTGCTGTCGAAGCATGACAACGACGCCACCCTGGTGTTCGCCGCGCTGTCCGGCGAGGAGCAGGGCCTGTACGGCGGCAAGGTGCTGGCCGACTACGCGGTCGCGCACGGCTGGCAGGTCGAGGCCGATCTCAACAACGACATCGTGGGCAACAGCCAGGGCCAGAACGGGGTGCGCGACAACACCACGGTGCGGGTGTTCTCCGAGGGCACCCGCAGCAACGAGACGCCGGCCCAGGCCAACTACCGCCGCTACCACGGCGGCGAAGTGGATTCACCCTCGCGCAACCTCGCCCGCTACCTCGACCGCCTCGCCGACAACTACCTGCCCGACTTTCGCGTAAACATGATCTACCGCACCGACCGCTACGGCCGCGGCGGCGACCAGGTGCCGTTCCTGGAAGCCGGCTACCCTGCCGTGCGGGTCACCGAGGCGCACGAGGACTACACCCGGCAGCACCAGGACCTGCGCACCGAGCACGGCATCCATTACGGCGACACCCTCGACGGCATCGACTTCCGCTACCTCGCCCGCGTCACGGCGTTGAACACCATCGCCATGGCCGCGCTTAGCCGCGCGCCGGCGCCACCGACCGGCATCGACATCGCCGGGGCCGTGGCCACCGACACCACGCTGACATGGCACAAGGTGCCCGGCGCCGCCGGCTATCGCGTGCACTGGCGCGACACCACCGCGGCGCAATGGCAGCATGCGCGCGCGGTCGGCGACGTCGATCAGGCCGTGCTCAAGGACGTGGTGATCGACGACGGGTTCTTCGGCGTGTCCTCGGTCTCCGCCGACGGCTACGAGAGCCCGGTAGTGTTCCCCGGCGACGCCGGCAGCTTCGAGCGCTCGCCGGCACCCGCCGGCCAGCCCTGAGTCGGACTGCCGCCACTGCGCCCCCCTCAACGCCGAGGATACCGGCATCCCTTCGGGATTATCCCGGGCAGCGACAGACACCCGTTTCCGCAATAACTTTCGTATTAATCGCAATTAATTGATGTCGATTAATCCGATGGTGGAACGAAGGTGTTTTTCGCCGTGAAGATTCTGCTTTTTGTTCCATATTTGAAAAAATCCTATTGACGGTTTTCGCCCGCCTAACCTAAGTTGGCGGGATTCGCCAATCGGGGAGGTTGGCGAATGATCCCCGAGGGAGGCCCGGCCACACCGGTATCCCGGAAAAGCGACGGCGGTCTCGTCCGAAGGATGCAATCAGGGACGACCGCTGGTATTCACGGGATCCCGTTCCAGCCTGCAATGCCATTACTTGCCGCATGCAATGCGGCCATTCCCGCATGGGGTCGATTCGACCGCACCGGGTCCGTTTGTCCTAAAAATTCACGGGGAGTCATATGTCGACGTCATTGAAGCGCAATCTGCTCATCGCATTCGCCAGCACCGCCCTGCTCGCCGCAACTCTCGGCTCGGCAGTCGCCGGCAACACGGATGAATTCGCACCGAACCCGTATGCACCCTCGTACGGGCATCCCTATCGCCACGGCGCGGTTCCCACCCAGGAAGCGCTGGCCCGCATGCGCCAGTACGACAACCTGCACGCCGCCCAGCCCGGCAGCGGCACGACCACCAGCGGGAAAACCCTGAGCTATGGCGGCGGCGTGGACGGCATCGGCGTCACCAGCGGCACGCCACACGTCTACATCGTGGTCTATGGCAGCCAGTGGGGCACCGCCGGCACCGACGCCAACGGCAACATGACCCTGAGCAACGACCCGGTGAGCGCCGTGCCGTACCTGCAGAACCTGTTCAAGGGGCTGGGCACCGGCGGCGAGCTGTGGTCGGGCGTGATGACCCAGTATTGCGACGGCAGCGGCGTCTCCACCGGCGCCACCTTCTGCGCGTCGAGCGCCAGCCACATCGGCTATCCCTCGAACGGCGCGCTGGTCTCCGTCTGGTACGACAACTCGGTGGCCTCGCCGTCCAACGCCACCGGCACGCAGCTGGCACAGGAGGCGATCAAGGCCGCGCAGCATTTCGGCAACACCACCGCCGCCGCCAACCGCTACGCGCAGTACATCATCCTGTCGCCGACCGGCACGCACCCGGACGGGTTCAACACCTCCACCGGCAACTTCTGCGCCTGGCATGACTGGCAGGGCGACAACTACGGCATCACCTCGCCGGTCGGTGACGTGGCCTTCACCAACATGCCGTACGTCTACGACATGGGCACCAGCTGCGGCGAGAACTTCGTCAACAGCGGCACCCAGGGCCTGGTGGACGGCTTCTCGATCGTCAACGGCCACGAGTACGCCGAGACCGTGACCGACCAGAACCCGGCCGGTGGCTGGACCAACCACGTCAAGGGCTCACGCAGCAAGGGCCAGGAGAACGGTGACGAGTGCGCCTGGATCAGCTCCGGCCAGGGCAAATCCCAGAACGTGGTGATGGGCAACGGCAGTTACGCCATGCAGAGCACCTGGTCGAACGACACCAACGAGTGCGACATCACGCACCCGATCGTGCTGTAACACGGCACCCGCCGCCTGCACCTGCAGGCGGCGCGACGGGTCCGTGCAAACGTGAAGACGATGGCCCGATCGGCGACGATCGGGCCATTTTTTTGCTGGCAAGGCGCCGCTTCGCGTTCGACCGGGACGCGAGAAGCGCCGCCGGCTCAGTCGCGCTGGAACAGCGCTGGCTCGGGCCGATGCAGGCTGAAACCCTGCACCCGGTTCACCCCCAACGCCGCCAGCGCCTGCACGGTTTCCGCGTCGGCCACCCATTCGGCGACCACTTCCAGGCCGAGTCGGTGGCCGATGTCGGTGACCGCCCTGACCATCAGGTGGCTGACCGGGTCGGTGAGCATGTCGCGCACGAAGCTGCCGTCGATCTTGATGATGTCCAGCGGCAGGTTCTTCAGATAAGTGAACGAGGACATGCCGGCGCCGAAATCGTCCAGCGCGATCCGGCAACCCACCGCACGCAGCTGTTCCATGAAGCGCACCACCTGCGACAGGTTGCGCACCGCCACGGTCTCGGTGATCTCGAAGCACACCCGCGACGGCTCGACCCGGTAGCGGCGCAGCAGGCCAATGATCAAGCCAGCCAGCGCCTCGTCCTCGACGCTGGCACCGGACAGGTTGATCGCCACCATGCGCAGCGCGCCACCGGACGGATGCAGCCGGTCGAAGTTCGCCAGCGTGGTCTCGATCACCCAGCGGTCGACCACCGGCATCAGGCCATAGCGCTCGGCCGCGGGCATGAACACGCCGGGCGCCACCAGCTGGCCGGATTCCTCGCGGAAACGCAGCAGCAGCTCGACATCGGGCTCGCCGCCGGCCGCCAGCGGCAGCGGCCAGATCTCCTGGTAGGTGAGCACCAGCCGATGCTCGTCGACCGCCCAGCGCAGGCGGTTCGCCCATTCCATCTCGCCATGCCGGCGCACCGTCTCGTCGTCGCGCTCGGAGAAGAAATGCACGCGATTTCGGCCGAGCTCCTTGGCCATGTAGCAGGCGGTGTCGGCCTGTGCCAGCAGGTCCTTCACCAGGATGCCGGGGCGGTCGATCATGACCCCGCCGATGCTGGCGCTGATGGTGCAGCTGCGCTGTTCCCAGATGAAGATGTAACCGTCGATGCAGCGGCGCACGCGTTCGGCGATCCGCTCGGCCTCGTCGCGGTCGGCCACATTGGTCGCCAGTACGCCGAATTCGTCGCCGCCCAGCCGCGCCAGCACGTCGGTGCCGCCCAGCTGCTTGCGCATCACGATCGCCAGCTGGGCCAGCAGCTGGTCGCCGGCGAGGTGGCCGGAGGTGTCGTTGATCAGCTTGAACTGGTCCAGGTCGATGTACAGCAGCACGGCCGGCGGGGTGCCGGCGCCGGTGGCCGCCAGCGTGTCATGCAGGCGGCGCTCGAACTCGCGCCGGTTGTACAGCTCGGTCAGCGCGTCGTGGCTGGCCTGGTGGCTGAGCAGCTCGGTCAGCTGGCGCTGTTCGCTGATGTCGCTGGCCACCATCAGCAGCTTGTCGCGCCCGTTCAGCCGTATCCGCGAGATCGCCACGCTGGCCCAGAAGGCGCCGCCTTCGTCGTTGCGCAGCAGCGCATCGACCCGGCTGCAGCCGCGGGTATCGTCCTGCTGCAGCTGCGCGCGCAGCTCCGGGTCCTCGAACAGCTCGGGCAGTTGCCGCTCGGTCGCGTGCCGGCCGAGGCGGTCGCGTGAAGCCTGGTTCGCATAGGTGACCGCCCCGCCCGCGGCTTCCGCCAGCAGCACCAGCGCCGGCAGCAGTTCGTTCAACGCGCGGAAACGCTCCTCGCTCTCGCGGTAGCGGCGGCTCATCCGCCAGCCCAACGCGAGCGCACGCTGGCGGGTGCTGGCGACGGAGTACGCCAGCAGTGCCAGCAGGATGCTCGCCACCACGCCGGCCAGCAGGGTCGCCCGGCCCCATCCGCCGGCACCCGCACCCGTGCGGTGCGGCAGCGGCTGCATCACGACATTCCACACGCGTCCGCCGTAGGTCAGCTTGCTCTCGTAGCGGTAGCCGTCAGGCGGCACCAGCAGGCCGGGCGTCGAATCGAACAGCTGCAGCGCGTCCGGCCCGGTGATGTCGCTGACCCGCACGCTCAGGTGTCGCGTCAACTGGTCGGGCAACGCGTTGCCGATCAGATCGTCCAGCCGGAACGACACGGCGATCGAACCGCGCACGCGCGCACGCCGCTCCTCGACGGTCCGCGGCGGCGGGCCCGGGCCGTAGATCGGCAGCCGCAAGGTGACACCTTCGCCCGTCATGCCGGCTTCGGCCAGCTGCGCCAGGTGGAACGGCGCGGACAGGGTCGCCAGGTCGTCGTCGCGCGAGGCAAGCAGGCCGGCAAGATTGCGCGGCTGCATGCCGACATCAAGCCCGACCACGCGCTCGTTGCCGGGCTCCGGCTCGACCCAGCGGGTCACGTAATGCTCGCCGTCCGGCCGCTGCTCGCGTTGTGCGTAGGCCAGTGCGAGCAGACCGGGAAATTGTTCGCGCGGACGCATGTTGGCGTAGAAGCCGGCGTATTCGCCAGCGTCCACCTCCTCCGACGAAAGGAACAGCGATTGCGCGGCGCGCAGCAGCGACTCGGCCGCATGCAGCCTGCCCTGCAGCGAGACGTAGGCCTTGCTGGCCATCTCGTTGCGGATCAGGGTGCGCTCGGCCTGCAGCCGCCGCATCTGCTGCTCATGCGCGGCCAGCGACAGCAAGAGCCCCAGCAGCAGGGCGAGCAGGCTCCACAGCCAGGCTGCCAGGTGCCACCGTGGGGGCTGCGGAATCGCGGGATCGACCATGCCGCCGTCCTCTGCCGGTGCGGAAGGCGAATTGTCGGAATGCTGTTTTCCGGGCAAGGAGACCACCACGCGGTGCCGTTCCCGGCGATGGTACACAAGCACCGAACAATCTTGCGTGACGCAGCGCCTGCCGCCGACGTGCGGATCGGCCTCAGCGTCGCTCGCGCGGCTTCGCCCGGTGGGTCGGGGTGGCCGTCCACGGGTCGTCCGGCCACGGGTGGCGCGGGTAGCGTCCCTTCAGTTCCTTCTTCACTTCCGGGTAGGTGCGTTCCCAGAAACCCTTCAGGTCCTGGGTCACCTGAATCGGCCGGCCTGCCGGCGAGAGCAGGTGCAGGGTGACCGGGATGCGCCCGCCGCCGACGCGCGGCGTGTCGGCCAGGCCGAACAGCTCCTGCAGCTTCACCGCCAGCACCGGCGGCTCGCCTTCGGCGTATTCCAGCCGGCGGCTCTGTCCGCTCGGCACGCGCAGGCTTTCCGGAGCCTGCGCGTCGAGCAAGCGGCGCTGCTCGTGGTCGAACCGCGAGGCCAGTGCCTGCGACAGTTGCTCCGCGTCCAGCGCGTCGAAGCGGTGCTTGCCGTCGAGGTACGGCGCCAGCCAGTCCTCCAGCGAAGCGAGCAGCGCCGGCTCGGAAACATCCGGCAGGCCCAGCTCGGGCAGCCACGCGCGCAGTGCCTGCATGCGTGCGCGCAATCGCCGCGCATGCTCGCTCCACGGCAGCGCGTCGAGCCCCTTCGCGCGCACCGCGGCCAGCAGCGCGGGCAGCGCATCGGCAGGTTTCACCGGCACGCTGCGCCGCTCCAGCACGATCGCGCCGAAACGGCGTTCGTCGAACGCCTCGGCGGCGGCGCGCTCGTCGTTCCAGCGCAGCGTGCGTTCGCGGGTGAAACGCTGCGGGAAGTCGCGTTCCAGCACCCGCGGATCGAGCGGCGCAGCGGCCAGGATCAGGCTGTCGCGCGCCTCGAAGCGCAGATCCAGCGCGACCAGCCACGGCTCACCCAGCAGCGCGGTGTTCTCGTGCAGGCGCGCGCCGCGGCCGTTGGCCAGTGTGTAGCGCAGCGAATTGCTGTCGTCGCGATGCGCGATGCGGTCGGGGAACGCGTGCAGCAGCAGGTCGCCGACCGCATGGCTGTCGGGCACGCCGCTGGCCGCGGTGCGCACGTCCAGGCGCCGACGCCAGCCCTTGCTGGCCTGCTCGATCGCGGCCAGCGCGCCGCTGTCCGCCTCGCCGCGCGTGGACGAACCACGGCGGTCGCGCCAGGCGTGCAGCGCGGTCACGCGGGCGCGGAAATCGTCGCTGCGCGCCTGCGCGCCGCGCAGCGGCGAACGTGCCTCCATCAATGCCAGCAGGTCGGCCACTAGCGCGTGCAGCTCCGGCGACGCGCGCAGCGCGGCGGCGCCGAGCCGTGGCGTGGCGCCCAGTTCCAGCATGCGCCGGCCGAGCGCGGTGATGCGGCCATCGGCGTCCAGCGCGGCAAGGTTCATCAGCAGTTCGCGCGCCTGTGCCAGCGCGCCGGGTGGCGGCGGGTCCAGCCAGTGCAGTTCGTCGCTGCCCCAGGCGGCCAGCTCCAGCGCCAGCGCGGACAGTTCGGCTTGCATGATCTCGGCCGTGCGCGCCGGCTCCAGCCGCCGGCCCTGCGCCCACAGCCGGTACGCCGTGCCCTCGGCCACGCGGCCGGCGCGGCCGGCGCGCTGGTCGGCCGAGGCCTGCGAGATGGTCACGGTTTCCAGCCGGGTGAAGCCGGAATTCGGATCGAAGCGCGGCTCGCGCGCCAGCCCGCTGTCGATCACCGCGCGGATGCCCGGCAAGGTGACGCTGGATTCGGCCACATTGGTGGCCAGCACGATGCGTCTCGTACCGGGCTCGGCCGGCGCCAGCGCCGCCTGCTGCTCGGCCAGCGACAACTCGCCGTGCAGCGCGACCAGCTCGACGTCATCACGCGCCAGCGTCTGCGCCAGCACCGCCTGCGCCCGTGCGATCTCGCGCCGGCCGGGCAGGAAGGCCAGCACGTCACCGTCGTTTTCTTCCAGCGCCTGCCGCGCGACGCGGGCCAGCTGGTGCTCGACCGTTTCCTGCGTGCGCGCCGGCGGATAGTCGACGCGCACCGGGAAACTGCGGCCCGGGCTGCTGAGCCGCGGCGCGCCCAGCCAGGCCGCGATGCGCTCGCCGTCCAGCGTGGCCGACATCACGAGCAGGCGCAGCTGCGGTCGCAGCGTGGCCTGCACGTCCAGCGCCAGCGCGGCGCCGAGGTCGCCGGCGAGGTGGCGTTCGTGGAACTCGTCGAACACGACCGCGCCGATGCCGGCCAGCTCCGGATCGTGCTGGATCAGGCGGGTGAGGATGCCTTCGGTGACCACTTCGATGCGGGTCGCCGCGCTCACTTTCGACTCGAAGCGGATGCGGTAGCCAACGGTCTGCCCGACCGCTTCGCCGAGCTGCTGCGCCATGAACTGCGCGGCGGCGCGCGCCGCGATCCGGCGCGGCTCCAGCATCACGATCTTCTGCCCGGCCAGCCATGGCGCATCGAGCAGGGCCAGCGGCACCTGGGTGGTCTTGCCGGCGCCCGGCGGCGCTTCCAGCACCAGCCGCGGCTGCGCCGCCAGCGATGCGCGGATCTCGGGCAGCAGCGGAGTGATCGGGAACGAAGGCGGCGCATTCATCGCGCCGATGATAGCGGGCGCCGCCGCGCGGGCGCCCCGGCGACACGCCGGGGCGCCCGTCTGCTACGGCTTGCTGCCGCTACCCGCGGGTGCGCGCAGCGGCGCCAGCGACTCGAACTTGCTCTGGTAGTCGTCGGTGATCTGCTTGGCGTCCGCGCCGCCGCGGATCACCCGCGGCGTGATCAGCACGATCAGCTCGGTACGGTTGCGGCTGCGGCTGGTGGTGCCGAACAGCCGGCCCAGCAGCGGCACGCGGTTGAGCCCGGGGATGCCGGTGTCGGTGTTGCCCTCGGCCTGTTCGATCAGGCCGCCCAGCAGCACGGTCTGGCCGCTCTGCACGGCGACCTGGGTGGCCAGCTTGCGCTGCGAGATGGCCGGGTTGCCGTTGACCAGCGGCACCGACTTGTCGGCCTGGCTGACCTCCTGGCTGATGTTCATGTAGACCAGGCCGCCGGGATTGATCCGCGGCTGCACGTTGAGAATCACACCGGTGCTCAGGTAGCTGACCTGGCTGTAGCTGGTGGGGTTGCCCAGGCCGGTGTTCACGCTGGTCTGGTTGATCGGGATCTGGTTGCCGACCGCGATGCTGGCCACCTGGTTGTTCATCACCACCATCGACGGCGCCGACAGCGTCTTGGTGTTGCCGCTGGTCTCCATCGCGCGCACGGCGACCTGCAGGTCGCTGTTGAGGAAGGAGTAGAAGAACGGCTCGCCGCGGAACGCGTTGCCACCCTGGCCCAGGCCGAGCTGGCGATGGCGGTACGGCTGGCCCGGCACGATGTTGCCGCTGCTGTCGGTGGTGCTGCCGGTCAGTCCTTCCAGGTACCACTGCACGCCGAACTGGAACTCGCCGGTGAGACTGACCTCGAGGATGCGCGTCTCGATCTGCACCTGCAGCGGCACGTTGTCGAGCTTGTTGATCGCGCCCTTGATCTCCTCCCACTGCGACGGGCGCGCGCGCACCAGCAGCTGGTTGCTGCCGTCGACCGAGCTGATCCGCACGCTGCCGTCGCTGGAGCTGTACTGCTGTTCGCTGGCCGCGCTGTTGCCGCCGCCGGCCGGGTTGCCGCCAAAACCGAGGGCGCTGCTGCCGAAGCCGCCGCCGGCCGCGGCGCCACCCTCGCGACCACCGCCGCTGGCGCCGAAGCCGCTGCTGCCCATGCCGGCGTTGACCTGGCCGCCGCCGCGCGACGCGTCGGCGGAGTTGCCGAAGCTGCCGGCGGTGCTGCCCATGCTGGTCGCGCCAGCGTTGTCGGCGCTGCCCAGGGTGGCCCCGGTCAGGCCCGGCCCGACCTGGCCGCCGCTGTCGCCGCCACCGCTGCCGGCGCCGTTGGTGTAGATCTGCGCCAGATACCGCGCCAGGTCCGACGCCTTGATGTTGCGCACGTCGTAGACGAACAGCTGCGGCTCGTTGCCGCCGCCGCGGTCGATGCGGGCGATCCAGTCGCCGACTTCCTGCAGGTAGTCGCTCTGGGTGCTGATCACCACCAGCGCGTTGGTGCGCTCGATCGGGATGAAGCGCAGCATGCCGGCCAGCGGGGTGTTGCCGTGCTCGCCGAACATCGCGTCCAGCTTCGGCATCAGCTCGCCGACCTTGGCGTACTGCAGGTTGAACACGCCCACCGACATGCCGCGCAGCCAGTCGACGTCGAAGGTGCGCACCATGCTCTGGTAGTTGGCCAGCTCCTGCGGCGTGCCGGACATCACCAGCAGGTTGCGCGCCGGGTCCACCAGCAAGGTGGCGTCCGGCCGCGCGAACGGCTTGATCAGCTTCTGCATCTCGGTGGCGGAGATGTAGTGCAGCGGGAACAGCCGCGCCTGCAGCCCGCCCGCCGGCGCGGCGGCGCCGAGGCTGGGCACCAGGTTGCCGGCCACCGCATCTTTCTGCGGCATCACCACGTAGCTGCCGGCGCGCAGCACCAGCGCGTTGCCGGTCCACGACAGCAGGGTCTCCAGGATCGGCAGCGCCTGGCTGGCATCGACCGGTTCGGAGGTGGCGAAGGAGATGTTGCCCTGCACGCCGGGCACGATCGTGTAGTTCTGCTTGAGCAGGTCGCCAAGGATCGCCTTGACCACCGCCTGCACCGGCTGGTTCTCGAAGTTGAAGGTGACCGCGCCGTTGCCGCCCGCCGCCGGCCGCGGCGTGGCCAGCGCACCGGGTCGGACGAACTGGCCGCTGCCGTGGCTCAGTTCGGTGGTCGCCGGCGCGGCGTGGCTGCTACTGCCGGTATTCAACGGCAGCGGCGCCGGCACCGGATTCTGCGTGCCGGCCATAGCCTCACGCTGCAGCGCGCCGTCGTCGTGCGGTGGCGGCAGGCTGGCGCAGGCGGCCAGGCCCACCGCGAGGGCAAGCGTGGCGCTGCGCAGGACTTGCTGGATGAGCATGCGGGACATGGATCAATGTTCTCCTTCGTGGGTCGCCGCAGCACGGGCGGCCCGACGTTTCTGGATGCTTTTGCGCAGCCGCTCGGCGGCCGATTCGGGGGCAGGCGGCGGCGCGGCCGCCGGGGCGAGATGCATCGGCACGGCGCCGCCGCGGTTGCGGTCGACCGCCGCGGCCCCGGCGGCGTCCGGCGCGAGCCGCACTGCCGCGTCGCCGGCCGGCGGCTGGCCGCGCACGTCCGCCGCGCCACGCGGCTGATCGATCGGCGCGCCGGCCGGCAGCTTCAGTTCGGTGCGCCCGGCCGACGAATCGAACAGCGCCGAGCGCGGGCGCAGCTCGACCAGCCTCACGCTGCCGTCGGGCAGCGCCTCACCTTCACGCAGGCGCACCTGCTTGTCGCCGTTGCGGTCGTGCAGCAGCGCCATGCGCAGGCCGGGGGTGAGGATGATGCCGGTCAGCTCGAGGTCGCCCAGGTTGCCGCCGCCGGCGCGGGCGGTCGGCTTGCGGTCGGGGCTGAACAGCGGCCGCTGCCAGACCAGCGCGTATTGCTGCAGCGGCACCGGTTGCGGCAGGTCGGCTTGCCGGGCGGCCGGCGGCAGCGGCGCGGGCGGGCGCGGCGCATCCCAGCGCACGCCGCGGCCGATCCCGCCCAGCAGCAACAGCAGCACGGCGCCCAGCAGCACGGCGAGCAGGGCCAGTACCGGCGTCAGCTGGCGCTGGTTGGCGGCGTTCATGGCGTGGCTCCCGTGTCGTCGGCTGCGCGCTCGGCGGGCACGGCTGCCGCACGTGCCGGGCGTACGTAGCCGGACAGGCTGAACTGCACTTCCAGTGCCGCGGCGTTGTTCTGCTGCGCGACCACCGGGTTGCGGTAGATGCTGAGGTCGTCGACGAACAGGTACGGCGTGCCCTGCTCCAGCGCCTGCAGCACCGCCGCCAGCGGCTCCATGTCGCAGTTCAGGCTGATGCTCACCGCCGCCTTGCGGTACGGCTCGCCGGCCGAAGTGGATGGGTTTGGCAGCTGCATCTTCTGGGTTACCGCGCAGTGCTCGCCGCCGGCGTTGGCGGCGACCACGTCGATCACCCGCTGCATCAGGTCGCCCGCGGCGGTGTTCGGATCGTCGGCGGCGAGGAACGCACTGCTGGCGGCCTGGCCGGCGCCGAGCGCGGCGAGGCGCTGCTGCAGCGCCGGCTTCTCGGCGATCGCCGCGGCATAGCGGCTGTGCGTGTCGCGCAGGTCGGCCATCTCGCTGCGCACCTGTTGTAGCGGCACCACGAACCACCAGTGCAGCAGCAGCAGATAGGCTAGCCCCAGCGCCAGCAACAGCAGCAGGATGGCCACGACGCGGCTGTCGCGCGGATTCATCGTGATGGTCTTCACGGCGTGCCCTCGTCGGTCGCCGTCGGGGGCGCTGCCGGTTTCGGCTGGTTTATGTGCGCAATCAGGTAGAAGCGTTCCTTGCCACTGGTGGGATCGGGCTGGATGCTGCCCTGGAAGCTGGCGCCGGTGACCAGCTTCGAATCCTTCAGGGCGTCGAGCAGCTTCACCGCCTGCTGGCTCTGCCCCTGCAGGCCGATCTGGCCGGTATTGTCGACGCTGAAGCGTTCCAGCCAGGCGCTGTCCGGCAGGCGCTCGGTGACGTCCTGCAGCAGGCTGAGCTTGGCCACCGTGTCGTGCTTGCGCCGGGCCAGGAAACCGGCGGCGCCGGCGTTGTCCTGCAATTGCTGGCGCAGCTCGGCCACCTGCTGCGCCTCACCGCGCATCGCCGCGACCTCGGCCTGCATCTGCGCCAGCGCCAGTTGCCGGTTGTGCAGCCACTCGCCCAACACAAGCACCAGCAGCAGCACGCAGGCCGCAGCCAGGATCAGGTTCAGCCGGCGGCGCGGATGCGCGTGATGTGGCACCTGTTCCGGCGGCAGCAGATTGACGCCGAGACGGCCGTCGCCCACGGCCAGGTCCACCGCGTCGACCGCGATGCCCTGCGCGCGCAGGCGTGCCAGCAACGGATCGAGCGTGTCGCGGGTAGCCACCACCAGCTCCGCGCTGAAGCGACCCGGCGGCGCGGGCGCGGCCAGCTCGCGCACGGCGTAGTACACCTGCGCCAGGGTGAACGGGGTCTGCCGGTCCATCTCGAAGCCGGCCACCTGCAGCAGGTTGTCGTGCGCCGCCAGCGGCAGCGCCAGCGTGCGCCGCAGCACCCGCGCCGGCGGCAGCAGCAGCGCCAGCCGCAGGTCCTCGCGATCCACGCGCTTGAGCGCCGCGCTCAACGCGACCGGCGCCACGCGCACGCCATCGGCGGCCGTGTCGGCGCCGTCGTCCCAGCTCGCCAGCACTTCGGCGTGGCCGCTGCGGCGAACGCTCCACTGCGTACCCGTGTGCTGCAGCAGGTGCCAGTCCGCGCCGCTGCCGAACCAGCCGCGCCAGCGCGGCGGCAGCAGCTCGCGCAGCTGGCCACCCCACCAGCCGAGGAAACCCGGCAACGGCGAGGCACGCCAGCCACGGCGCATGCGCTCCACCCACGGCCGCAGCGACTGCGTTGCCGTACTCATTCCGCCTCCCCCTCCTGCCAGCGCAGCACCATGTACGGTTGCGCCTGCCCCGCCTGCAGGCGCACCGTGGCGCGCAAAATTGCGCGCGTGCCGTCGGCCAGCGTAGCCTCCGAACGAATACTATGCGTGGTTCCGTTGTTGAGAACCAGCCGTGGGTCGGCCGCGTTGCGCTGCCGCACGGCCTGGATCTGGCTCAGTTGCTCCGGAGTCATCCCGGGAATCGCGGCCAGCGCCAGCGGCGGCGCGGTGTTCGGGTCCGGGCTGGTGGTGCCGGCCCAGATCGTCACCGCCGGCGCCATCTGCCGGTACAGCGCCGGCGTCATGCCCAGCACCATCTGCAGTTCCTCGATGCTGGCGAACGGGCCGCCGCGCGGGCCGTAGTCGCGGCCGCCCGCCTTGTAGATCGCGCGCTGGCTGGCAGCATCGCCTTCGAGCACGATCGGGTTGCGCCAGTCCAGCACGCGGCCGGTCAGCGCCTGCGCCTCGGCCGCCTTCAGCCCGGCCGCCTGGAACAGGCCGCGCAGCACCTCCGGTGAGGCGGCGTTGAGGTCGACCTTGCCACTCTCGTCGATCGCGCGCACGACGACCGTGGCCCGGTCGTAGCTGAACGCATACGGCCGGCCGTCGCCGGCCCAGTGCTGCTTCGGCCGCGGGTCCTGCAGGGCGTACAGCGCACGCATCAGGCCGGCCTCGGCGGCGTAGTGCGCCTGGGTCCGGGCGAACTGGTAGCGCGCCTGCAGGCCTTCGGTGCGCGCCAGCGCGGCGTAGCCGCCGAGCAGGATCGCCAGCAGCGTGCACGCCCACAGCACCAGCAGCAGGGCAACCCCGCGCTGGCTGGCCGGTGACCGCTGTGGCCGATACTTCATCGGATGCTCCCGCCGCGCATGCGCATGCGCGACAGCTCAGTCTGCGCCGGATTCGCGCGCAGCGGCACGTCCAGCTGCGGCCACGGCAGCGCGCCCGGCGCCTGCAGCTCGATCCGCACCAGCTGCGGCAGCAGGCGGCCGTCCGCCCATGCCGGCGACCACGGCAGCGCGGCGCCCTGCTGATCGACGCCGCGATAGGCGAAGCTGCCGGCCTTGATGTGGTCGAGCAGCACCTGCGGCTCGCCCAGTGGCTGCGGCGGCTGGCCGTCCGGTGGCAGCAGGGCCAGGCTCAGTTCCAGCCGCAGGCCGCCGTGGCCGTCGTCGACCAGTTGCAGTTGCTGCAGCTGCGGGCCGAGCTTGCCGAGGTAGCCGGGCAGCGGCGCCACGTAACGCATCTCGCGCGCACTGCCTTCGAAATAGACCGGCTCGCCCTGCTCGGTGCGGCCGATCGGCTGCAGCATGCTCTGCGCCAGTTCGCGGCGCAGGAACTGCTGCGCCGAGCGCACCTGGTCGACCCGTTCGATCGCCGCGGTGCCCGAGCGCACGCTGTGGCTGGCGGTGCGGATGCCCGAGTACACGCCGACCAGCAGCAACGCCAGCAGCACCAGCGCGGCGAGCACTTCCAGCAGGGTGAAGCCGGCGACGCGCTTCATCGCGATGCCTGCGCGTTGCCGGTGGGTGCCGGCGTGCCCAGCCGCAGCGTGCGGAAGTGTGCCGTGCGCGGATGCGCCGCCGCCCCCCACGACACGGTCAGGTCCAGCTGGTACAGCTGCAGCGTCGCACCGGGCACGGCCGGGCCGGCCGCATTCCACGGCGTCACGTCCAGCTGCCAGCGGTACTGCCGATCAAAGCGGCCGGAGCGGCTGCCCGGGGTGACCGGTTCGCCCACGAACGCGCTGTCGAGCAGGCTGCGCGCGTGCATCGCCGCCGCGCTGTGTTCGGCCGCGTTGTGGCTCAGGCTGATCGACGCACCGGCCACCTTCATCAGCGCGGTAAACGCGATCGCCAGCAGCATGATCGCGGCGATCACTTCCAGCAGGCTGAAGCCGCGCTGGCGCCGCCCGGCGTTCATCGCTGCGCCACCGTGTCGACCACGCGCACCTCGCCGGTCAGCCAGGCCACGTTGACGTGCCACTCGCGCCGGCCGCTGGTGAGCGTGATGCGCCCACCGGTGGAGCTGCCGTCGGGGAAGAAGCGGATGCGGCCGGTGTGGTCGTTCGGCTGGTCTTCCTTCGCGCTGGTGATGCTCACGCGCAGGCCTTTCGGCAGGTGCACGCCCTGCCGTTTCGCGCCGTCGTAGCTGTTGGCGCGGGTGTCCACGTCGAAGTGCTGCTCCTGGCCGCGCACGATCGCCTGCGCGCGGGTCGCGCGCAGGGCACCGGCCAGCTCGCTGCTGGCCGCGCGCACGCGCGCGCTGGCCAGGCCCTGGCTCACCGAGACCGACACCGCCGCCGCGGCAATGCCGATCAGCAGGATCACCGCCAGCATTTCCAGCAGGGTGAAGCCGTGGGCGCGTGGGGCTCTCACATGCCTACTGCCAGTTGCCCACGTCCTTGCTGTAGCCGTCGCCGCCGGGCTTGCCGTCCTGGCCGTAGAAGATCAGGTCGAAACTGCCGTGCTGGCCCGGGTACTGGTAGCCGAACGCGTGGCCCCAGGGATCCTTCAGGTCGGATGCCTTCGCGTACGGGCCCTGCCAGTTCGGCGCGTTCGCCGGCTTCACCGCCAGCCCTTCCAGCTGTTGCGGCGGCGAACCGTTGTCCAGCGCGTAGTTCTCGATCTTCTGGCTCAAGGTCATCAGCTGCGCCTTGCCGGCGCCGTACTTGCCCTTGTCGACGTTCTTGCCGACCTGGGTCACCACCACCGCACCGATGATGCCGATCAGCACGATCACCGCGAGCATTTCGAGCAGGGTGAAGCCGGCGCTCGCACCGGGTCGTCGTGGTTGTCTTTGCTGCATGGGAATCGCCTCGAAGATGCGGGTGGAAGGTCTATTGGATATTGCTGGTCAGGCTGAGCAGCGGCAGCAGGATCGCGGCCATGATGATCGCCACCAGCACGGTCATCACGATGGTCAGCGCGGGCACCAGTGCGGCCAGCAGGCGATCGATCGCGCGTTTGGACTCAAGTTCGAAGGTGTCGGCGACTTTCAGCAGCATGGTGTCGAGCTGACCAGCTTCCTCGCCGACCTGCACCATCTGCATCGCCAGCCGCGGGAGCAGTTTCGACTGACCCAGCGCCAGACTCAGGCCCGCGCCGCCCTTGACCTGTTCGTGCGCCGCGCTCAATGCCGCGTCCAGCGCGCGGTTGGCGGTGACCTGGCGCGCGATGGCCAGCGCGCTGAGCAACGGTACGCCATTCTTCAGCAAGGTGCCCAGCGTGCGCGCGATGCGTGCGGTCTCCACCTTCAGCAGCAGCGGGCCGACCACGCGCAGCCGCAGCAGTTTCGCGTGCCATGCCAGCCGCGCCGCCGGATCGCGCAAGCGCGTGCGCCACGCAAAGAAGCCGCCGCCGAGCAGCAGCAGGATCAGCCACCACCACGACTGCAGCGCGTTGCCGAGCGCCAGCACCGCGGCGGTGATCCACGGCACCGGCACCTGCATGTCCTCGAAGATCGGCACGAACTGCGGCACCACGTAGGCCAGCAGCAGCACCAGCGAACCGAGCACGCCGACCAGCAGGAACGCCGGATAGATCAGCGCATTGACGATGCTGCCGCGCAGCTGCTGCGCGCGCTCCAGGTAGTCGGCCAGCCGGCGCAGCGTCTCTTCCAGCGAACCGCCCGCCTCGCCGGCGCGCACCAGGCTGACGTACAGCTTGGGGAACACGCCATGCTCCTCGTCCAGCGCCGACGACAGGGTATTGCCGCCGCGCACGCGGTCGCGCACACGCTCGACCAGCTTCTTCGCGCTCTCGCCCTCGGGCAGCTCCAGCAGGATGCCGAGCGCGCGGTCCAGCGGCTGGCCGGCGCCCAGCAGGGTGGCCAGCTGGTGGGTGAACTGGGCCAGCTGGTCACCGCTGAACGGACCGCGCTTGAACAGCGCGGCGAAGCCGCTGCCACCGCCGGCACCGTCGGCCGGCAGCGCTTCCAGCGGCGTGTGCCCCTGGTCCTGCAGGCGGCCGATCACTTCCTCGACGCTGGCGGCTTCCATCTGCCCCTGCAGCGTCTCGCCGGCATCGTTGACCGCCTTGTAACGGAACTGCGCCACCTCAGCCTTCCTGCGTCACGCGCAGGACCTCTTCCAGCGTGGTGATGCCGGCCACGGCCTTGGCGATGCCGTCCTCGTACATGGTGCGCATGCCCTCGCTGCGCGCCTGCTTCTCGATGTCGCCCTCGTTCGCGCGCTGCATCACCAGCCGGCGCAGCGGGTCGCTCATGGTGAGGAACTCCATGATCGCGCGGCGGCCGCGGTAGCCGCTGGGGTTGGCCGCGCTGCTGCCCGGTTTCCACAGCCGGATCGGCCGCTCGTCGGTGTACTTGTGCAGCTCGAACTGCTCGATCACTTCGGGCAGTGCCTCGTACGCGATCGCGGTTTCCGGATCGAGCCGGCGTACCAGCCGCTGCGCCAGGATGCCGTTGATGGTGGAGCCGAGCAGGTAGTCTTCCACGCCCATGTCGAGCAGGCGCGTGATGCCGCCGGCCGCCGAGTTGGTGTGCAGGGTGGACAGCACCAGGTGGCCGGTCAGCGCGGACTGGATCGCGATGCGGCAGGTCTCCAGGTCGCGCATCTCGCCGATCATGATCACGTCCGGGTCCTGACGCATGATCGAGCGCAAGGCGCCGGAGAAATCCAGCCCGATCTGCGGCTTCACCTGGATCTGGTTGATGCCTTCGAGCTGGTATTCGACCGGGTCCTCGACGGTGATGATCTTCACGTCGTTGGTGTTGATCTGCGACAGCGCGGTGTACAGCGTGGTGGTCTTGCCGGAACCGGTGGGGCCGGTCACCAGCAGGATGCCGTGCGGCTTTTCCAGCACGTCGACGAAGCGCTGCTGGAAGCTGTCGGTGAAGCCCAGCGAGGCGAAATCGAACACCACCGATTCGCGGTCCAGGATGCGCATCACCACCGACTCGCCGAAGCTGGTCGGCACGGTCGAAACGCGCAGGTCCAGTTCCTTGCCCTGTACGCGCAGCTGGATGCGTCCGTCCTGCGGCAGGCGGCGCTCGGCGATGTTGAGCCGCGCCATGATCTTCACGCGCGAGATCACCGCGGCGGTGGAGGACGACGGTGGCGCTTCCACTTCATGCAGCACGCCGTCGATGCGGTAGCGCACCTTCAACCGGTTCTCGAACGGCTCGATGTGCACGTCCGACGCGCGCTGTTCGACCGCGCGCTGCAGGATCAGGTTCACCAGCCGGATGACGGGAGCCTCGGACGCCAGGTCGCGCAGGTGCTCGACGTCGTCCTCCTCCGCGGCGCTGCCGTCGAGGTTCTCCACGATGGTACCCATCGCCGAGCGACCGCTGCCGTAATAACGTTCGATCAGCCCATCGATTTCCGAACGCAGGCCCACCCGCAACGCCACCGGCCGGCCGGCGGCCAATTCGACCGCCTGCAGCGGATACGGATCGGCCGGATCGGCCACCAACAGCGCCAGGCCGTGCACGTCATCCTGCACCGGCACCACGTGCTGCTGTTTCAGGAAGCGCAGCGACAGCTCCAGCTCGGCCGGCGGCAGTTCCGGCGCATCGCGCGCGGCCAGCAACGGCACCTGCAGCAGCTCGGCCCAGGCCTCGGCCAGGTCACGCTCCGAGACCAGCCCGAGCCGCGCCATCAAGGTGGTCAGCGTGCCCTCGGCCGATTCCTCGTGCAGGCGGCGCGCACGGCCCAGGTCGCCGTCCTTCAGGCGTCCGCGCGCGACCAGCCAGGCGCAGACTTCCGCCTCGCGGTCATCCGCCACCTGAACCGACCCGCCGACCGCCGGCTCGATCACTGCCGACATCCTCCACCCCGCTCGATAACCGCGAAAAGCCGTCGACGCTCCCCTGCGGCGAAACGGCACGCACCATAGTTAGCACATCCGGCTGGCAGCAGGTGAATGCCGCTACGCCAGCCACCACGCCGGCACAAACATCCATTGTGGGGCATGCGCCCATAGCGTGGGACATCCGCAGCCTAGGAAAATTTCCTGTGCCGCCGCCGGCGTGACGCGGGTCGCAGGCTCGCGACGCGCCCGCCGCCGGTCGCGCGTTTGCGTCGCTGCCGGGGTCTGGGACAATGCCGCTTTCGATGACCGGCCGCACCATGCCACTGCTCGATATCGGCGCCAACCTCACCCACGAGTCGTTCCACCCCGACCTCGACGCCGTGCTGCAGCGCGCGCAGGCCCACGGCGTAATGCGGATGGTGGTGACCGGCGCCTCGCGCGAGGGCAGCGAACACGCGCTGGCGCTGGCCAAGGCGCACCCCGGCACGCTGTTCGCCACCGCCGGCGTACATCCGCACCACGCGCTCGACTATGACGACGCCACCGATGCGGTGTTGCGCGAACTGGCGCTGCAACCGCAGGTACGCGCGGTCGGCGAAACCGGGCTGGACTACAACCGCAACTATTCGCCGCGCGAGGTGCAGCTGCGGGTGTTCGAACGCCAGCTGCAGATCGCGGCCGACCTGCAGATGCCCCTGTTCCTGCACCAGCGCGATGCACACGCGGATTTCGTCGCCCTGCTCCGGCGCTACCGCGACCGGGTGCCTGGCGCGGCGGTGCACTGCTTCACCGACACCGGCGAGGCGCTGCGCGACTACCTGGCGCTGGACTGCCACATCGGCATCACCGGCTGGATCTGCGACGAACGCCGCGGCACCCACCTGCGCGAACTGGTGCGCACGATTCCGGCCAACCGACTGATGCTGGAGACCGACGCACCCTACCTGCTGCCACGCACGGTGCGGCCGCCGCCCAGCCACCGGCGCAACGAGCCGATGTACCTGAAGCACATCTGCGAGGAAGTCGCCCGCGACCGCGGCGAGAGCGCGGAAGTCACCGCGGCGAACAGCACCGCCACGGCGGAGGCGTTCTTCGGCCTGGTCGAAGCGGCCTGAGCGTCACGCCACCCGCCCCACCTGCACGAAGAACGGCCAGCGCACCGCGCGCACCCGTTCGGGCTCGCCCCAGGCCGCAGCCAGCTCGGGGGCGGCCGCCTGCACCGCATCGTGGCCGGTGCGCTGCCGATGCCGCTGCGCCGCCGACCACGAGCGCAGGTAGGTGAGGAATTGAGCGAGGTTCCAGTCGGCACGCATCATGAAGCTGGGTGCATCAACGCGCTCGAACGGAAACGGCAGACTGGCGTATCCGGCATCCACCAAGGCGCGCTCGGGCGGCCAGTCTGGGGCCAGCGTATCGGCGTAGAGCCGCCGTTCGACCGCGTCGACGGCGCGGCTCACGCTGCAGTTGCCATAGGCCGAGATCGCCACCAGCGCGCCGCGCTTAGCCACGCGGCGCAGCTCGGCATGGAAGGCGGCGAGGTCGAACCAGTGCAGCGCCTGCGACACGCCGACCAGGCTGACGCTGCCGGCGGCGAGGCTGCTGCGTTCGGCCGGCTCGGTGCGGTAATCGATGCGCGGATGCGGCGTGGCCTGTGCGATCTGCGTGGCGCTGGGATCGGTGGCGACCAACCGCTCGAAATGCGCGGCCAGGCCCAGGCTGGCCTGGCCGTTGCCGCAGCCGGCATCCCAGGCCAGCGCGAGGTCGGGCGCCTGCGCCGCCAGCCAGTCGAACCAGTCGGCGGGCGGCAGCGGGCGGGCATCGCGGTACAGCGCGGCGTGGCCGGAGAAGTGGTCCTTGAAGTCCATGCGCATTTCCGGTGGCAGGGAATGCGTATTATCGCGCCCGCAACTGCGGATTCGGTCGAAGTGATCACCCACCCCGGTGGAGACTGAACGTGCTGCGGGTTGCGACCCATGCGGTCTTGGTGGTTTTGTGTTGCCTTCGGACCACCTGATCACCAAGTTGTCCCGGTCCGCTTTCGACCCGTTGCAGCCGGTGGCGGGCGTCCGCTTTCGGAAAGTTTTACGATCCATGGTCAGTCCACGCGTAGGCGCAGCTCGACAGCAGGACCCGAACCAAACCCAGAGGTTCTCAGCCTTTCACGGATCCGTGGCGCTGGTGCAGGAAATTGGCCACCGGGTAGCAGTCCGGCGGATTGCTGTTGCTCAGCACGATGATGGTTTCGCCGGTGTGCAGGTAGGTGCGTACGTCGACGCAGATACCCGCGGCGCTGCCTCCATGGCCCCAGCGGAAGTCGCTGGCAGGCACGCCAGGGCCGTAGCCGGTGGCGAAGAAGCCGAGGCCCATGAATTCGCGATACGTGCGGGTGGCTTCGGCGAACAGCGCGTGCGGGATGAGCTTGCCCGCCTGCAGCGCCTGCACGAAACGGTACATGTCGCGTGCCGTCGACACCTCGCCGCCAGCTGGGAATCCGCGCGCGGGCAGCGTCTCGCAGTTGGACACACGTTTGCCGTTTACCGTCGCGTAACCAACTGCGAGGTCCCGTGCGTGCGTGGTGCAGTCCACGAAGCCCGTACGCGTCATGCCTGCGGGTTGGAATATGTGCCTGCGCACGTAGCTCTCGTAGTCTTCGCCCGAGAGCACCTCGACCATGCGCCCGAGCACGACGTAGCCGAAATTGTCGTAGACCAGCTTCGTGCCCGGCTCGAATGCCGGTGGACGCCGGTCGTCCAATGCCAGCATCTCGGCGACGCTGTGCACGCGCGCGCGGTTGGCGGCGTTCTCCACCCCAAACAGATCGACATCACCGGCGCCCGAGGTGTGCGTAAGCAATTCGCGCACGGTGACGGTGTCAGCGAAGCGCCGGTTCGGGTAGTCCTTCAGCACGTCGCTTACGTGGGTGTCGAGTGAGATCCGCCCCGCCGCGATCTGCTGAAGGATCGCTACACTGGTGAACATCTTGCCGGCCGAGGCGAGATTGAAACGCATGTCCACGGTTGCCGGATCGTTTCCCTCGGCGTCCCGTTTTCCATAGGCTTTCTCGAATACCACGCCGTCGTCACGAGCGACCAGCACGACGCCCGAGAATCGCTTCACCTCGGCCAGTCCGAGTGCGAAACCATCGAGTCGCGCCAACTCCAACGCATAGGCGTTCGATCGGTCGGCGTTGAACGCTCTGCTTGTCGGCGTCGCGACAATGGTCAGGCCCAGGATTGCCCCCGCGAGGACGATACATCTCAGACCAAATGGCATGGTTTCCTCCTGCAGCTGGGTGGTGCCCGCTCAGCCAAGCATAGCCGCGAGCGTATTTCGAGCGTAGACGTCGAACGGCAGCTCGTGGCCGATAGCGGACTTTGCCGACTTCCGCATGCGGAAGCACCCGTGGCGTGTTCGCGTGCTATCGGAACAACGGCTGGCCGCCACCGGAATCCACATTCAGCCGAGCACCCGCGTTTCACCGGGCGCCAGGCCATCCAGCGCATGCTCGCCGATGCGCACGCGGATCAGGCGCAGGGTCGGGAAGCCGACCGCCGCAGTCATCCGGCGCACCTGGCGGTTGCGGCCTTCGCGCAGGGTCAGCGTGAGCCAGCTGGTCGGGATGGACTGGCGGAAGCGCACCGGCGGATCGCGCGGCCACAGCCAGTCCGGTTCGACGGCGAAGGCGGCTTCGGCCGGCAGGGTCGGGCCGTCGTTCAGCACCACGCCGCGGCGCAAGGCTTGCAGCGCGACCTCGTCAATGACGCCCTCGACTTGCGCGAGGTAGGTTTTGGCCTGCTTGTGGCGCGGGTCGGTGAGCCGGTGCGCCAGGCGGCCGTCGTCGGTCAGCAGCAGCAGGCCTTCGCTGTCCTGGTCCAGCCGTCCAGCCGCATAGACGTCTTTCTGCCTGACGAAATCCGCCAGCGTGGCGCGGCCGCGGTCATCGGTGAACTGGCACAGCACGCCGTACGGCTTGTTCAACGCGATCAGCATGGCGCGCTTCGACTCAGGGAGTCGAGGCCGCTGCCGGCACCACGGGCTTGACGAAGCGCAGGGTCATCCGGTCGGATTCGCCGATCGTCTGGTACTTCGCCTTGTCCTGCTCGCCCAGCGCGAGCGTGGGCGGCAGCGTCCACACACCCTTCGGGTAATCCTTCGTGTCCTTCGGGTTCGCGTTGATATCGCTGCTTTCGTCCAGCGTGAAACCCGCCTCGGTGGCGAGTTTCACCACGTAGCTGGTGGGCAGGTAGCCGCTGCGCTTCACCGCTTCCAGCGAGGCGCCGTCGTCGGCGCGGTGGTCGACCACGCCGAGCACGCCACCGGGCTTGAGCACGGCGAAGAACGCCTTGAACATCGCCGGCGCGGTGTCAGCCATCACCCAGTTGTGCACGTTGCGGAAAGTCAGCACCAGGTCGGCCGAAGCCGGCGCACCGAATACCGGTACCTTCGGATCGAACGGCACGATGCGGGCGTTGCCGTAGTGCGCTGCGTCGGCCGCGAATTTCCTGCGCAGCGCGCTGTCGTCATCGCGTGCCTCGCTGTCGGCGGCAGGCGCCTTCTCCGCCGCGATGTAGTGGCCGTTGTCATGCAGCAGCGGCGCCAGGATCTCGGCATACCAGCCGCCGCCGGGAGTGATCTCGATCACCGTGAGGTCTGGCCGCACGCCGAAGAACTGCAAGGTGGCCTTGGGGTGGCGGTACGCGTCGCGGGCGCGATTGGCCGGCGAACGCCAGCTGCCGGCCAGCACGCTGTCCAGCTGCGAGGCGGTGAAGTCGCTGGCACTGGTCGGCGGCACCAGCTCGTCCGCCGGCTGGTCCGGCTCAGCCGAGGCGGCCCGCGACGTCTGCGCGACAGCCATCGTGGGCAGGCCCAGGCAAGCGGCCAGCAGCAGCAGCGCGACCCGGCGCGCCGTACCCATCCTTGCCACTCGTATCCCGCGGTTCATCATTGACTCCCTGGCGCGTTGGCCGTCCGGATTTGATGCAATATCACGAAAATCATGTGCAGACTGGGTAGATGGCTCAGAACGGCCGCGGGCACACCGATTGCAGGCCGTCGATGTGTTCGTGCAGGTCCGGCGCGATGCCCTGCCACATCGGGTCGAGGATGAAGTCGATGCCTTCGTAGCGGGCCAGCTTCGCGGCCGGGATGAAATCGGCGTCGCCGGCGACCAGGATGATCTGGTCGACCAGCTTCTTGTAGGTCAGCGCGGCGATGTCGATGCCGATCTTCATGTCGACCTGGGTCTGCCGCATGTCCGGCTCGAAGTGCTCGTCGCTCAGGTCGTCCCAGTGCAGGCTGCCCTCGCGCAGCTGCTGGTAGGCGCTGCGCTTCAACTGCCATTCGCCGCGTTCGGCCAGCCGGCCCAGCCGCAGCGCCATCTTGCGCTGCCGGCGCAGCTGGTCGTGCAGCTCGCGGCGGAAGGCGGCGGCACCGGTGCGGCCGAAGTCGATGCTGCTGCCACTGATCGGCTTGACGAAGTTCTTTTCCAGCGGCGGACAGTCGTAGAAGTAGATGCGGTACAGCTGCTCGCGCGGGCGGTCGAGCGCCTTCAGGTGTTCCAGCGCCATGCTGAATACGGTCTTCGCCACCGCGCGCGCGTCGCCGGCGTCGCGCTCGCCGTAGACCTTGCGGTAACGGGCAAGAAAAAAGGCGCCGTCGACGAGGATGGCGGTGCGGTTCATGGAGCGACCTTGTGCGTGGCGTGTGCGAACATGAAAACGAGGCACGCCGCCGGCAGGATGGGGCCGGCAGCGTGCGCGCATTCTACGTCAGTAGTGGATCACCGAGCGGATCACCTGGCCGCCGTGCATTAGCTCGAACGCCTCGTTGATGCGCTCCAGCGGCAGCACTTCGGTGATCATCTCGTCGATGCGGATCTCGCCGGCCAGGTAGCGCTCGACGTAGCCGGGCAGCTGCGAGCGACCCTTCACACCGCCGAACGCCGAGCCGCGCCAGACGCGCCCGGTGACCAGCTGGAACGGCCGCGTGCAGATCTCCTGCCCGGCGCCGGCCACGCCGATGATGATCGACTCGCCCCAGCCCTTGTGGCAGCACTCCAGCGCCGAGCGCATCACGTTGACGTTGCCGATGCACTCGAACGAGTAATCCACGCCGCCGTCAGTGAGGTCGACGATGACCTGCTGGATCGGCGTGTCCGGGTAATCGCTGGTGTTGATGCAGTCGGTGGCGCCGAGCGCCTTCGCCATCGCGAATTTTTCCGGGTGGCGGTCGATCGCGATGATGCGCCCGGCCTTGGCCATCACCGCGCCCTGCACCACCGACAGGCCGATGCCGCCCAGGCCGAACACGGCCACCGTGGCGCCGGCTTCCACCTTGGCCGTGTTGAGCACCGCGCCGATGCCGGTGGTGATGCCGCAGCCGAGCAGGCAGACCTTTTCCAGCGGCGCGGCCTGGTTGATCTTCGCCAGCGAGATCTCCGGCAGCACGGTGTACTCGCTGAACGTGCTGGTGCCCATGTAGTGCAGCAGCGGCTTGCCGTTGAGCGAGAAGCGGCTGGTGCCGTCGGGCATCAGGCCCTGGCCCTGGGTGACGCGGATCTTCTGGCACAGGTTGGTCTTGCCGGACAGACAGAACTTGCACTCGCCGCATTCGGGCGTGTACAGCGGAATCACGTGGTCGCCGACCTTGAGCGAGGTGACGCCCGCGCCGACTTCCTCCACGATGCCGCCGCCCTCGTGGCCGAGGATCACCGGGAACTGCCCTTCCGGATCGGCGCCGGACAGGGTGAACGCGTCGGTGTGGCACACACCGGTGGCGACGATGCGCACCAGCACCTCGCCGGCCTTCGGCCCGGCCACGTCGACCTGTTCGATGGTGAGCGGCTGGCCTGCGGCCCAGGCGACGGCGGCGCGTGATTTCATGATTCGACTCCTGACGTTCGGCAACGACCCACGATGATGACGCGTTTGACTGCTTTGCGGAACCGCGTCAGCCGACCGGCTTGTCGTCGGGACGGAACGCCGACATCTGCCGACGGTAGTCGTCTGCCTCGGCCAGCAGCCAGTCGCGGAACAGTTGCAGGCCGCGGTGCTCCAGCGAGCGCGGCGGGTACACCAGCCAGTAGGCCTCCTCCACCGCCAGGTAGTTGTCGCCCAGCACTTCCAGCCGGCCGGCGTCGATCAGCGACTTCGAGGTCACCATCCGCCCCAGCGCCACGCCAAGGCCTTCCAGCGCGGCGTGGCGCAAGGCGTCCAGACTGTCGAACTGCGCCACATAACGTGCCGGTGGCGTGCCGCCGCTGCGGCCGAACCAGTCACTCCAGCGCCGGGACGGACTCGGCTCGCCCAGCAGCGGCCAGCGCGAGAGGTCGCGCGGGTCGGCGCCGCTCATCCGCGCGATCAGCGTCGGCGCCGCCACCGGCGCGATCCACTCGCCGAACAGGCGCTCGCTGTGCAGGCCCGCCCACTCACCGCGGCCGTAGCGCAGGGCCACATCCACCGGCTCGCGCTCGAAATCCACCAGGGTCGAACCCGATTGCAGGCTGAGTTCCAGCTCCGGATGCGCGGCCACCAGCCGCGGCAGCCGCGGCACCAGCCAACTCGACATGATGCCGGGGCTGGCACTGAGCGTGAGCGCGTCGTGGTGGCGGGTGCGATACCCCGCCAATGCGTGCTCGATGCCGTCGAAATGCGTGCCGACCGCTTCCAGCAGCACGCAACCGTCGGCGGTCAGCTTCACCCCGCGCGGGCCGCGCTCGAACAGGCGCCGTTCCAGGCGTTCCTCCAGCTGACGCATCTGGTGGCTCAGCGCGCTGACGGTGAGGTTGGCCTGCGCCGCGGCACGCGACAGGTTGCCCAGCCGGGCGACCAGCACGAACTGCTGCAGCAAGCCCAGCGGCAACCTTCCCATCTTGAATTCCTCTCAAGTCTGGCTTGCGAATATATCGCTTTTTGGCAGCCTGCCGCGCGCGTACCTTGAGCACTCCCCAAGCCCAAGGCTTCCCCAGGAGGCTTCCCCCATGCACTCGCTCTGGAAAGACATGTTGTTCCTGCACGGTCATCTGCTGCACAAGGACGACCTAGACTGGCGCCCGGAGCCGGAGCCCACGCCGGGCCCGGCCAGCAGCACCGGCACCCGCAACGTCGCCAGGACCGCACGCCGCGCGCTGGCGTGCTGCGCCAGCGTGTGGCCGCGGATCATGAGCCCGCGTTGAGCGCCGCCCGAGACTTGAATGCCGCCGATATGCAGCCACTTGGATGAGGGCGCGCGTGCTCACGCCGCGCGCCGATTCCCCGCTCGCTGCCTCCGGAGGCACCCCATGCAGAAACGTCCGCTCGGCCACTCGCCGCTCGCCATCGCCCCGCTCGCCTTCGGCGGCAACGTGTTCGGCTGGAGCGTGGACGAGAAGCGCTCGTTCGAGCTGCTCGATGCGTTCGTCGACGCCGGCGGCAACCTGATCGACACCGCGGACGTCTATTCGGCCTGGGTGCCGGGCAACCGCGGCGGCGAGTCGGAAACCATCCTCGGCAAGTGGCTGAAGCGCAGCGGCAAGCGCGAGCAGGTGGTGATCTCGACCAAGGTCGCCAAGTGGGCCGAGCAGCCGGGCCTGTCGCCGGTCAACATCCAGCAGGCAGTGGATGGCTCGCTCAAGCGCCTGCAGGTCGACTGCATCGACCTGTACCAGGCGCATGAAGACGACGCCAGCGTGCCGATGGAGGAAACCCTGGGCGCCTTCGCCCGGCTGATCGAGGCCGGCAAGGTGCGCGTGATCGGCGCCTCCAACTTCGACGCGGCGCGCTTCGCCGACGCGCTGGCCATGTCGAAACAGCACGGTCTGCCGCGCTACGAAAGCCTGCAGCCGGAATACAACCTGGTCAGCCGCGCCGGCTACGAGCAGGAGCTGGAACCGCTGATCCGCCGCGAGCACATCGGCGTGATCAGCTACTACGCGCTGGCCAGCGGGTTCTTGAGCGGCAAGTACCGCAGCGCGGCCGACCTGGCGAAGAGTGCCGCACGCGGCGGCGCGGTGAAGAAATTCCTGAACCCGCACGGCCTGCAGGTACTGGCCGCACTGGACGCGGTGGCCGCTACGCATCGCGCCACCCCGGCCCAGGTCGCGCTGGCCTGGCTGATCGCCCGCCCCGGCCTCACCGCGCCGATCGTCAGCGCCACCAGCGTGGAACAGCTGCACGAGCTGCTCGGCGCCACGTCATTGCAGCTGAACGACAACGAGATCGCGCAACTGGACTTGGCCAGCGCCTGACCGTTTGTAGGGCGGGCGCTGCCCGCCGGCTTTTGCTGCACATGACACCGTGACGAAGAGCGGCGGGCGCTGCCCGCCCTGCGAAAGGCCGTTCACTCCGGCGCGTCGACCTGGTAACCCTCGGCCTGCAGCGTGGCCAGATAACCATCCGGCTTCAACAGCTCGTCCATCGGCAGCAGCGCGAAAGTCTGCGCATTGGCTGCCAGCGCCTTGCGCGCGGCAGCCAGCCATACGGCGCGCTGCTTCGCCGGCACGTCATCGAGGCCGAGCGTCTGCGCAAAACCGGCGCCGGTGATGGCCGCCACGCAGGCATCGCGGCGATCGCTGTCGGGCAATTCGCGCAGCGCCTGCAGGTCACCGGTGGCCCAGGCGTTGGCGCGCGCAGTCATCGCCGGCAGGTCGTGCTCGACGCTGTCCAGGGTGCGGATGAAACAGGTGACGTCGCGCGGCGCGGCCTGCTTGAACGCCTTGATCGCCGCGCGCGGATGCTCGATCAGCACGTGGTAGTCGGTCGACAGCTCGGGTACGCCGTGGCGTTTGGCCAGTGCGTCGATATTCGCCTTGATCCCGCCGGAACGGCTCAGGCCGTTCGCCCTCAGCGCCTTCTTGTACAGCTCCTGCGACGCGAACAGCGGCCGCCAACGCTCGATGCCGCTCTCGTCGCCGAGGTATTTCTGCTTCAGCACCTGCCAGCGCGCATACACCGGCGGCGGCAGTACCTGCTGCAGGGTTTCGCCATCCGCGTTCTTGCGCGCGCCATAAGCCGATGGCAGCAGGAACAGCTTGCCGAGGAAACCGACGTCGGCCTTCAGCTGCACCGAAGGCGCCAGCAGCACCTGCTGCGAGGCGCCAATCACCTCATCCACCTCGCGCGATTGCCATTGCATGTCGCGCGGCAGCGGCGACAGCGTGCCGAGTACCCACATCACGTGCCCGCCCTTGCTCACCTTCCACAAGCCGGGACCGGGCTGCACACCGCTGACCACCACGACCGGAAGATCGGCGACGGCGGCGGTCGACGCAGCGGCCGGCGCAACCGGACTGGCCGCCGACTGTGCGAAGGCAGGCGACAACCCTGCCAGGGCGAGCACGAAAACAAGATGCAGCAAACGCATGCCGAGCGACTCCTCTTCAACAGTCGCCATTGTGGCAGGCCGATCCTGAGCCGCAGGTGGCCGCATGAACGAAACGGGGCGCCTCGCGGCGCCCCGTTTCGTTTCAAGCGCGCATGCTTCGGCGCATCACGCCGACAGCAGCGCCAGCGCGGCATTGAAGGTGGCGCTGGGCCGCATCGCCGCGCTCACCCGCGCCAGGTCGGGGTGGTAGTAGCCGCCGATGTCGACCGGCTTGCCCTGCACGCGGTTGAGTTCGTCGACGATGGTCGGCTCGTTCTCCGTCAGCGCCTTCGCCAGCGGCGCGAACTTCGCCTTCAATGCGGCGCTCACGTCCTGCGAAGCCAGCGCCTGCGCCCAGTACAGCGCGAGGTAGAAGTGGCTGCCGCGGTTGTCGATGCCGCCGAGCTTGCGCGAGGGCGACTTGTCGGTGTCGAGGAACTTGCCGTTGGCCTGGTCCAGCGTCTTCGCCAGCACGTCCACCTCGACGCTGCCCTGGCGGCCGGCCACGAACTCCAGCGACGCGGCCAGCGCCAGGAATTCGCCCAGCGAATCCCAGCGCAGGTAATCCTCTTCCAGGAACTGCTGCACGTGCTTCGGCGCCGAACCACCAGCCCCGGTTTCGAACAGGCCGCCGCCGGCCATCAGCGGCACGATCGACAGCATCTTCGCGCTGGTGCCCAGCTCCATGATCGGGAACAGGTCGGTGAGGTAATCGCGCAGCACGTTGCCGGTGACCGAGATGGTGTCCAGGCCCTGGCGGATGCGCTCCAGCGAGAACTTCGTGGCGGCGACCGGATCCATGATGCGGATGTCCAGGCCGCTGGTGTCGTGGTCCTTCAGGTAGCGCTCGACCTTCCTGATCACCTGCGCGTCGTGGGCGCGCTGCGGGTCGAGCCAGAACACCGCCGGCGTATGCCGCGCGCGGCTCACCGCCAGCTTCACCCAGTCCTGGATCGGCGCATCCTTGGTCTGGCACATGCGCCAGATGTCGCCGGCCTCCACCTCATGCTGCAGCAGCACGCTGCCGGCTTCGTCGAACACCTTGACCACGCCGTCGCCGGCGATCTGGAAAGTCTTGTCGTGCGAGCCGTATTCCTCGGCCGCCTGCGCCATCAGGCCCACGTTCGGCACGCTGCCCATGGTCGCCGGGTCAAACGCGCCATGCGCCTTGCAGTCCTCGATGGTGGCCTGGTAGACGCCGGCGTAGCTGCGGTCGGGGATCACCGCCTTGACGTCCTGCAGCTGGCCCTGCGCGTTCCACATCTTGCCGGAGTCGCGGATCATCGCCGGCATCGACGCATCGACGATCACGTCGCTGGGTACGTGCAGGTTGGTGATGCCCTTGTCCGAATTGACCATCGCCACGCCCGGGCGCTGCGCGTACTCGGCGTCGAGATCGGCCCTGATCGCCGCCTGCGTCGCCTCCGGCAGGGAACCGAGGCGCGCGTACAGGTCGCCGATGCCGTTGTTCGGGTTGAAGCCGGCCTGTTTCAGCGCGTCGGCGTGCTTCACCAGCACGTCCCGGTAGAACTCGCTGACCGCCACGCCGAACATGATCGGGTCGGACACCTTCATCATGGTCGCTTTGAGGTGCAGCGAGAACAGCACGCCCTGCCGCTTCGCATCCGCGATCTGCGCATCGATGAAGGCGGCCAGCGCCTTGCGGCTCATCACCGCCGCGTCGATGATCTCGCCGGCCAGCAGCGCAGTCTTCGGCTTCAGCACGGTGTGGCTGCCGTCCTTGCCGAACCACTCGATGCTGACGTTGCCGGCCTGCCCGACCAGCGCGGACTTCTCGCTGCCGTAGAAGTCGCCACTGTCCATGTGCGCCACGCGGGTCTTCGAATCGCGGCTCCAGGCGCCCATCTTGTGCGGGTGCTTGCGCGCGTAGTTCTTCACCGAGACCGGCGCGCGGCGGTCGGAGTTGCCCTCGCGCAGCACCGGGTTCACCGCGCTGCCCTTCACCTTGTCGTAGCGCGCCTTGATGTCCTTCTCGCCGTCGTTCTTCGGTGCATCCGGGTAATCCGGCAGTGCGTAGCCCTGGCCCTGCAGCTCCCTGATCGCTGCCTTCAACTGCGGCATCGAGGCGCTGATGTTCGGCAGCTTGATGATGTTCGCCTCCGGCGTGGTGGCCAGCTGGCCCAGTTCGGCGAGGCTGTCGGGAATGCGCTGGCCTTCCTGCAGCACCTCGGGGAACAGCGCGATGATGCGCCCGGCCAGCGAGATGTCGCGCGTCTCCACGCGAATCCCCGCCGTGCCGGTGAACGCGGCGATGATCGGCAGCAGCGACTGCGTGGCCAGGAACGGGGCTTCGTCGGTCAGTGTGTAGATGATCTTGGGCGTGCTGGACATTGTCTGTGTGAACCTCGGTGACTACTGCGTGGCCGGGAGGGGCCGCCGTGTTGCCGGATAGCGACGGCAGTCTGATGCAAGCCTCCCATTGTCGCGTTTTCGCCGGGGTGGGGAAAGCGCGACGCGGCCGTTGCCGGCAACCTGCGGTGACGTGTCGTGGTTCACGCGGGACAAACGACGGGGGCGCGGCATGGCCGCGCCCCCGTTTCGCCCCACCCTGGGGTGGCGACTGCTTCACCGGGAAGTCCTTGCTGGCGCCCTGGGCGCCATCCAGAGGAATGTCGACCTTGTAGTTGCCGGCCGGGAAACCAGCCGGCTTGCTGATCATGAACGCGGTGGTCTCCGGCACCGTCGCATCGAGCGTCTTGCTGTCTTCGTGCACGGTCGATTACACCCCGCCCTGCACATTGGAAAATCTGCCTTGCCGGTTTCATTGCCCATTGCATGCAACTCCGTCCGGAAGGAGAGGCCCAAGTGATAGCCACCTCACGGTTGATCGGTTGCGAGCTTGGTGGCAGGGCATTCAGCTGCGGCGCGGCTCTTGCGCCCGCTGATCCACATTCAAGCCACACCGTCACGCTGAACCGGCAGCGACCTGACGGACACCGTCATGATCCCGCCCCGGATGGCTCGGCAAGCCGCAATGAGCAGCGGCGCATTACGCCCCTGCCAACTGCCGCCGCCGCGCGGCCTTGCGCTGCTGTCGCCGCGCCCACCACGCCCTGCGCCGCTCGGCAAGGCACGAGAAGATCACGTACAGCGCCGGGGTGCTGAGCAGGGTGAGGCTTTGCGAAATGAGCAGGCCGCCGATCAGGGCGATACCGAGCGGGCGGCGCAGTTCGCTGCCTTCGCCCAGGCCGATCGCGATCGGCAGCGCGGCGAGGATGGCGACCATGGTGGTCATCATGATCGGGCGGAAGCGCACGATGCACGCCTCGCGGGCGGCTTCCAGCGGGCTCTTGCCGTGTTCGCGTTCGGCGACCAGGGCGAAGTCGATCATCATGATCGCGTTTTTCTTGACGATGCCGATCAACAGCACCAGCGCGATCTGCGCCACCACCGACAGTTCGGTGCCGGTGATCCACAGCGCCAGCAATGCGCCCACGCCGGCGGCCGGCAGGGTGGATAGGATGGTGATCGGGTGGATCAGGTTCTCGTACAGCATGCCGAGCACGATGTAGACGGTGAGCACGGCGGCCAGGATCAGCCAGCCCATGCCGCTCTGCGATTGCTGGAAGCGGCGGAAGTCGTTGCCCATCTGCACCTTGATGTCGCCGGGCATGCGCATGTTCTGCACGGTGGTCTGGATCACCGTCATCGCCTCACCCATGCTCACGCCGGGGGCGAGGTTGAAGCTCAGGTCCATGGTGGTGAACTGGTTTTCGTGGGTGATCTGCGACGGTGCCAGTCCCGGCTGCTGCCGCGCGAACGCGGTGATCGGGATCATCCGGCCGCTACTGGAGCGCACGTAGATGCGGTTGAGCGCTTCCGGTGTGGCGGTTTGTTCGGGTAGTGCGTTGACCACAACCTGGTACTGGTTGATGTCCGAGTAGATGGTGGACACCTGGCGCTGGCCGAACGCGTCGTACAACGCGCCGTCGATGCTGCCGATCGACACGCCGAGCCGCGCGGCCTTGTCGCGGTCGATCACGATGTTCTGGCGCAGGCCGGCCTCGTCGACGTCGGTGCCGACATCGCGCAGTTTCGGGTTCTTCTTCAGCTCGGCCTGCAGTTTCGGCAGCCACTCCTGCAGGCTGGCCAGGTCGTTGCCCTGCAGCGAGACCTGGTATTGCGCGCCCTGGCTGGTGCCGCCACCGCCGCCACTGGGCAGGTCCTGCACCGGGCGCAGGCGCAGATTGAGGTCGGGATAATTCGCCGCCTTTGCGCTGAGCCGCGCAAGCACCGCGAAGGTGTCGTCCGTGCGGCCGTCGGCACGGGTCTTCAGGTCGATGTTGAACGAGCCGCTGGTGCCCTGCCGGCTGCTGCCCAGGCGCGAGCCCACGGTGGCGACGTCGGGGTCGGCCATCAGCATCGCGGTGAGCCGCTCCAGCCGCTGCCGGCTTTCGGCAAACGACACGGTGGCGCTGGAACTGGCGCGGCCCCAGATCAGGCCGGTGTCCTGCGCCGGGAACAGGCCGGCCTTGACCACGCCGAACAGGTAGAAGGTGGCCACGATCAGCACCAGCGGGGTCAGCGAGAATGCCAGCGCATGGCGCAGCGAGAAGTTCAGCGCGCGGGTGTACACGCGCAGCATGCCGGCGTGGAAGCCGTCCAGCGCGCGGGCGAGCCGCGACGGTGGCGCCTGCTCCTTCGCGGCATGGCCGCTGAGGAAGCGCCCGCACAGCGCCGGCGTCAAGGTCAGCGAGACCAGCGCGGAGACCACGATCGCCGCCACCAGGGTCACCGCGAACTCGTGCATGAACATGCCGGTGATGCCGCCGGCGAACAGCAGCGGGATGAACACGGCGATCAGCGAGGCGGTGATCGAGACGATGGTGAAGCCGATCTCCCTCGCGCCGGCGAGCGTCGCCTCCATCCGCGTCATGCCGGCATCCATGTGGCGGATGATGTTCTCGATCACCACGATCGCGTCGTCCACCACGAAGCCGATCGCGATCACCAGCGCCAGCAGGGTGAGGTTGTTCAGCGTGTAGCCGAGGATGTACATCACCACGAACGCGCCGGCCAGCGACAGCGGCACCGCCACCGCGGCGATCAGCGTGGGTGCGAGACGGCGCAGGAACAGCGCCATCACCAGGATCACCATCGCCAGCGAAATCAGCAGCGTGGCCTGCACCTCGTGCAGCGACGCGCGGATGGTCGGCGTGCCGTCGAAGAACGGAGTCAGCGCGGTGCCCGGCGGCAGGTAACCACGCAGCGTGGGCAGCTGGTCCCTGACCAGGTCGACGGTGGCGATGACGTTCGCGTCGGCCTTCTTGTAGACGTACATCAGCACGGCCGGCTTGCCGTGGAACCAGGCCGCCTGGTAGGCGTCCTGCTGGCCGGCGTAGACCTTGGCCACGTCGGCCAGCCGCACCGGCGTGCCGTTGTGGCTGGCGACCACCAGCTGGGCGAAATCCTCCGCGCTGTGCAGCTGGGTGGTGGCGCTGACCGCCATGGTGCTGGTGCCGTTGGACAGGAAGCCCTCCGGCGAGGTCACGTTGGCCGCGCTCAGCGCGTTGCGCAGCTGGTCCGGCGACAGACCCATCGCGTTCAGCGCACGCAGGTTCACGTCGACGCGGATCGCCGGCGTAGCCGCGCCGGCGATCTCCACCGACGACACGCCGGGCAACTGGCGCAACCGCTGCGCAAGCAAGGTGTCGGACAGGTTGTACAGGTCGGCCGCCGATTGCGTGGCCGAAGTCAGCGCCAGCGCGATGATCGGATCGTCGTTCGGGTTCGCCTTCTGGTAGCTGGGCGCGCCGTTGAGGCCGTTGGGCAGGTCCGGCGCGGCCGAGTTGATCGCCGCCTGCACGTCGCGCGCGGCGGAATCCAGATCGGTGCCATTGCGGAACATCATGAAGACGAAGGTGCGGCCCTCGGAACTGGACGAGCGCATCGTCTCGATCCCGGGCACCTGGCCCAGGTGGCGTTCCAGCGGTGCGGCCACGGTGGACGCCATCGTGCTGGCATCCGCGCCGGCCTGGCTGGCCTGCACGAAGATCGCCGGGAACTGCATGTTCGGCAGCGCCGCCACGCCGAGCAGGAAGTAACAGATCATGCCGGCCACGAACAGGCCCATCGCCAGCAGCGAGGTGCCGATCGGGCGGCGGATGAAGGTGCCGGAGATGTTCATGGATTCAACGGTGGCAAGGGCGGACGAAGGTGCAAGGGCGGATCATCCCACCCTCAACGTCCAGGCCGCGAAAAGGTTGATCGGTGCGGCTTCGCGAAAAGCGACCCCACCCCAACCCTCCCCTGCGAGCAGGGGAGGGCGCTGGGCACTGCGGCGGAATCACGCCGCGCGGCTGGCCTGGGTGTGGGCCAGCGCGCGCCGCTCGCGACGTTCGGCCAGCCAGTCGGAGAAACGCTCCATGTACAGGTAGATCACCGGCGTGGTGTACAGCGTGACCAGCTGCGACAGCAGCAGGCCGCCCACGATCGACACGCCCAGTGGCCGGCGCAGTTCCGCACCGATGCCGTTGCCCAATGCCAGCGGCAATGCGCCGAGCATCGCCGCGGCGGTGGTCATCATGATCGGACGGAAGCGCAGCAGGCAGGCGCGGCGGATCGCGTCGCGCGCGTTGAGGCCGGTGCGGCGTGCCTCGATCGCGAAGTCGATCATCATGATCGCGTTCTTCTTCACGATGCCGATCAGCAACACGATGCCGACGATGCCGTCCACCGACAGGCTCATGCCGCACAGGATCAGCGCGAGCAGGGCACCGACGCCGGCCGGCGGCAGCGTGGAGATGATCGTCAGCGGGTGGATGTAGCTCTCGTACAGCACGCCCAGCACAATGTAGATCACCACGATCGCAGCCAGCAGCAACAGCACTTCATCACCCAGCGAGGAGGTGAACTCGGCGGCCTTGCCGACGAACTCGCCGCGCACCTGCGGCGGGAAGTTCAGCTGCTGCTCGACCCCGTGGATCGCCGCCACCGCGTCGGACAGCGAGTAGCCCGGCGCCACGTTGAACGCCAGCGTCACCGCCGGCAGCTGCTGCTGGTGGCTGACCACCAGCGGCGCGCTGGTGACCTGCGCATTGACCAGCGAGGACAGCGGGATGGTGCCGCCGCCGCCGATCTGGAAGCCGACGTTGCCGGCGTTGCCGATGCCCGACGGGGTCGCCGAATTGCTCGACTTCAGCTGGCCGAAGCTGGTCGCGTTGCTGCCGGTGAGCGCGCCGTTGCCGTTGCCGCGTACGGTGAGCTTGGTCAGCAGGTCGTCGCTGGTGCGGAACTCCGGCGCCACCTCCAGCACCACGCGGTACTGGTTCAGCTGGGTGAAGATGGTGGAAATCTGGCGCTGGCCGAACGCGTCGTACAAGGTGTCGTCGATGCTCTGCACCGGCACGCCAAGGCGGCTGGCCTTCTCGCGGTCGATGGTCAGCTTCAGCGCATTGCCGTTGTCGGCCAGGTTGTTGTCGACGTCGGCCAGCTCCGGCCGCTGGCGCATCGCCTGGGTCATCTGGCTGGCGTAGCCGGCCAGCTCGGCCGAGTTCACGTCGGACAGCGAGTACTGGTATTCGGTGGCGGCGACGCGGCTGTCCAGGGTCACGTCCTGCACCGGCTTCAGGTACAGCGCCACGCCGGGGATGTTCGCCACCGCGTGCTGCAGCCGCGGCAGCAGTGTGTCCAGGCCGGCGCGGTCGCCGCGGTCCTTCAGCACGATCGAGAGCTGGCCCTGGTTGAGCGTCGGGTTGATCGTGCCGGCGCCGATGAAGGCGGCCACGCCGGCCACCGCAGGATCCTTGCGCAACGCCTCGGCGACCGCCTTGGTGCGGTCTTCCATCTGCGGGAAGGCGATGTTGTCGTCGGCCTGCACCACGCCGGTGATCAGACCGGTGTCCTGCTCGGGCAGCAGTCCCTTGGGGATCACGATGTACAGGAACACGGTGAGCACCACCGCGGCGCCGGCCACCAGCATGGTCAGGCGCTGGTGATCGAGTACCCAGTCCAGCGAGTTCTCGTAGATGGCGACGGTACGCGACCACACCGTGCGCTTGCCAGCCGCGGCGTGGCGCTCGTGCGCGTCATCGCCCTCCGGTAGCTGGTCGGGCTTGAGCAGGTAGGCGCACATCATCGGCGTCAGCGTCAGCGACACCAGCATCGAGATGGTCACCGCGATCGTCAGCACCCAGGCGAACTCGTGGAACAGCCGGCCGGTGACGCCGGGCATCAGCAGCAGCGGCAGGAACACCGCCACCAGCGACACAGTCAGCGACAGCACGGTGAAGCCGATCTCCTTCGCGCCGACCTCGGCCGCCTCCTTGCCGTCCCTGCCCTGCTCGATGTAGCGCACGATGTTCTCGATCATCACGATCGCATCGTCCACCACGAAGCCGGTGGCCACGGTCAGCGCCATCAAGGACAGGTTGTCCAGCGACATGCCGGTGAACGCCATCACGCCGAACGTGCCCATCAGCGACAGCGGCACCGCCACCGACGGGATGATGGTGGCCCACAGCCGGCGCAGGAACACGAAGATCACGCCGATCACCAGGAACACGGTGAGGATCAGGGTGAACTCGACGTCGTGCACCGAGGCGCGGATGGTCACCGTGCGGTCGGCGAACACGTCCAGGTGCACGTCGGCCGGCAGCGCGCTGCGCAGTTCCGGCAGCACGCGGCGGATCTGCTCCACCGTCTGCACGATGTTCGCACCGGGCTGGCGGCGCACATCCAGCAGCACCGCCGGCTGGCCGTTGGCCCACGCGGCGAGCTGGTCGTTCTCCACGCCGTCGACCACGTTCGCCACGTCGGACAGCCGCACCGGCGAGTTGTTCTTGTAGCTGATGATGGTGTTCTTGTACTCGGCCGCGTCGCTCAGCTGGTCGTTGGTACCGATCGAGTAGCTTTGCGTCTTGCCGTTCAGCGTGCCCTTGGGCGCGTTGACGTTGGCCTGGGTCAGCGCGCTGCGCACGTCCTCCATGGTGAGGCCGAGGTTGGACAGCTGCGCCGGGTTCACCTGCACGCGCACCGCGGGGCGCACGTTGCCGGCGATCGAGACCAGGCCCACGCCCTGCACCTGCGACAGCTTCTGCGCGATGATCGAGTCGGCCAGGTCGTTCACCTCGCGCAGCTGGCGGCTGTCGGAGGTGAGCTTCAAGGTAAGGATCGGCGCATCGGCCGGGTTGACCCGGTTGTACACCGGCGGATACGGCAGGTTGCCCGGCAGAGTGCCCTTGGCCTGGTTGATCGCCGCCTGCACGTCCTGCGCGGCGATGTCGACGTCACGGTCCATCGAGAACTGCAGGATGATCGTGGACAGCCCGGCGGAGGAATCCGAGCTCATCATGGTGAGCCCGGAGATCTGCCCCAGGTTGCGCTCCAGCGGGGTGGTGATCAGCGCCGCCATGGTGTTGGCGCTGGCGCCCGGGTACTGCGTGCTGACCACCAGGCTGGGCGCCTCGATTTCCGGCAGGGCGGACACCGGCAGCTGGCGGTAGCCGAGGATGCCGAGCAGCAGCACCGCCACCATCAACAGCGAGGTGGCGATCGGCCGGCGAATGAAGAGGGTCGAGAATCCCATGGCTATCCGTAAGGTGTAGGTGCGGGTTCAGCCGCGATCATGGCCGGGACACGGCCGGGTTCACACGACTGCAGTGGCGTTGCACTGGTCGGCACGCGGCCGCTCAGCCGCGACGGCGACCGCCACCCTTGCTGTTCTGCTTGGCTTTCTCCAGTTCGGCCGCGGTCGGCGCCGCCGGCACTTCGCCCGGCTTCAGCGCGTTGACCTTGCTGCCCGGCTTCAGCCGGAACTGGCCCTCGGTGACCACCCGGTCGCCGGCCTTGAGCCCGCTGCCGATCATCACGTGGCTGTCGCCCACTTCGCCGGCCACCGCCACCGCCTGCATCTTCACCGTGCTGTCGGCCTGCACCTGGTAGACGTAGTCGCCGTCCGGCCCGCGCTGCACCGCCTGCGCCGGGATCACCAGGCCGCCATCGACGGTATTCACCAGCAGCCGCACGTTGACGAACTGGCCCGGCCACAACTCGTTGTTCGCGTTCGGGAACTCCGACTTCAGGCGGAACGTGCCGGTGCTGGTGTCGATCTGGTTGTCGACCACCTTGAGCACGCCACCGCTGGCGATCGGGTGCGCATCGGTGCGGTCCAGCGCGGTCACCTGCAGCGCCGCGCCATCCTTCGCGGCGGCACCCCGCACCATGTCGAGGTTCTGCTCGGGCAGGGTGAACATCACGTTGATCGGGTGCAGCTGGGTCAGCGTGACGATCGCGCTGGCGGTGGTGACCACGTTGCCGGGATCGACCGCGCGGATGCCGGCGAGGCCGTCGATCGGCGACAGCACGCGGGTGTAGTTCAGCTGCACCTGGCTGTCGCGCACGCTGGCCGCGTCGGCGGCCACCGCGGCCTCGTACTGGGCGGCGGTGTTGTGCAGGGTGTCCAGGTCCTGCTTGGAGATGTAGCCCTTGGCGGCCAGGTCCTGGCTGCGCAGCAGGTTGCTTTTCGCGGTGGCCAGCAGCGCCTGGTCCTGGCGCTGGCGCGCCACGGCCTGGTCGTAGGCGGCCTGGTAGGTGCGCGGGTCGATCTGCGCCAGCAGCTGGCCCTTCTTCACCGGCTGGCCCTCGGTGAACTCCAGGCTGAGCAACTGGCCGCCCACCTGCGGGTTCACGGTGACCGTGTTGAGCGCCTGCACCGTGCCCAGCGCGGTCAGGTAGACCGGCACGTTCTGCTTGACCACCGGCACCACGGTGACCGGCACCGGCGGCGTCTCGTCCTTGCCGTCCTTGCCCTTGGCGGCCGCCTGCGTCGACGCGGAACCGGCCGGGACCGGCTTGTGCAGCAGGCGAAAGCCCACCGCCGCCACCACGATCACCGCAACGACGATCAACGCGATCTTCCAAAAACGCGACATGTAAAACTCCTGGACTGGACGGTGTGACCCACCGGCGCACGACTGTGCAGCATGCATTGGCGAAACGACAGGTGCGAGCCAGGCCCTGCCGGCGCGCATTCCTCGTGGTGAAAGCATAGGGGCAGTTCAACGAATTTGGACAATGCCGGTTGACATGGGTGCGGCATGACCGATGGCAGGGGCGACGCCCGCCGCACGGCCATCCGCAGACGCCTGGCGACCTGCCGCGGCGGGTCGTCACGAAGGGAGGCCTGAAACTTGTCGCGCGCTTCGTTTATAATCGGAGACTGCTTGCCTGTCCGACCCCGATCCCGGGCCGGACGACAAGCGTGACCCACGCCGTGCACTCACTCACGGCAAGCCGCACCGGGGCGCAGCCATCGTACCGGTGCGACGGCAATAGACTATTCAGGCAGGTCGGGGCCGCCATCGTGGCGTGCCGCCCTGCCCTCTGACAGGAGTACGTGCGTGAGCGGTTCCATGAGCAAGTCCGACCAGAGCGTCTTGCGCCAGTTTTCGATCATGATCGGCGGCCTGGCCGTGCTGACCGTGGTGCTGATCTTCGCGGCGCTGGCGATCCACGACCACGAGCCGAAGGAAACCAATCCGGACCAGCCGGCCCAGGTTGCCGCGCGGATCGCCCCTGCCGGCGCCGTGTATGCCGGCAACACCGGCCGCGCCGCCATGCAGGCCGCCGCGGATGCCGCCGCCAAGGCGGCCGCCTCGCAGGTCGCCTACGGCGGCACCACCGACGGCAAGGCGATCTACGACCACCTGTGCACCAGCTGCCACGCCTCCGGCGTCGCCGGCGCGCCAAAGACCGGCGACAAGGGCATGTGGGGCCCGCGCCTGGCGCAGGGCATCGACACCCTGGTCAAGCACGCAATCGAGGGCTACCACGGCCCGGACGGCAACTTCATGCCGCCCAAGGGCGGCAACCCGGCGCTCACCGACGAACAGGTGACGAACGCCGTGCACTGGCTGACCGATCAGGCGAAGTAAATCGCCTGATCCAACAAGCTTTCTTCAAACGCCGCCTTCGGGCGGCGTTTTCGTTGGCCCCTGCCCCTGCAACGCAGGGGGAGGTTGGCGACCGAAGGGAGTCCTTCAGGTGAGGGGGTTACACGTTACAGGGAAGATCAAAAGCAACCCTCCCCTGCTGTGCAGGGGAGGGAGCAAAGTCTCACCCCAAGTGCATGCCGATCCACTCCCGCGCAAAACTTTGCAGTTCCGGGAAGAACGCCTCGAAGCGCCCCTGCAATTCCACCTCCCGCTCCTGCAGCACCGGCAACGCCGAGGCCAGCGGATTGGCGCGGCTCAGGCGTTGCCCGATGCCGCCCAGCGCTTCGCCCAGCACGACGTCGTCGGTGTAAGCGGCCGGCAGGCCGTGCGCCTCCATGTAGCCGCGGAAACGCCGCAACGCCGGCGGCAGCAGCGCATCCTGCCGCCACAGCAGCGCGCGCAGGGCGAGCGAATACTCTTGCAGCGGCTGCACGCTCCATTGCGGGAAATCCCGCGCCAGGCAGCGGTCGAACCACATGTCCAGCAGGATCCCGGCATAGCGTCGATACGGCGCGGGCAGCAGCGCCCTGGCCGTCAGCACCTCGGGATGGGCGTCGGTGTAGACGTCGATCGCCCGGTGCAGGCGGATACCGGCGATCACCCGCGGCGGCAGCCGCGCAGCGTCCGGTTGGCCGTGCACGAAGTCGCCCAGCATCCCGCCGAGCTGCAAGGCCTCGTCGTCGCCTGCCAGCAGCGCATGCGCCAGATGGTTCATCCGGACCGCCCGGCGGTTATCATCACGTGCATGACGCCCACCGAGCTCCCCGCCGCGCCTGCCGGCTTTCCGGATGTCGCCGCCAGTTTCATGCTCGACGGCCCCGCCGGCAAGCTCGAAACCATCAGTGACGTCGCCGAAGCGGCCTGCGCGCGCTGCGGCGTGGCGGTGATCTGCCATCCGCTGACGATCGAGGGCGGCAGCATGCACAACAAGGTGGTGACAATGGCCGAGCGGGCGCTGCGCGAATCCGGCCTGGATACGGTGCGTTTCAATTTCCGCGGCGCCGGCAATTCGCAGGGCGACTACGACCAGGGCCACGGCGAAGGCGACGACCTCGCCACCGTGGTCGCCTGGGCGCGCCGCATGCGCCCGCACGACGCGTTGTGGCTGGCCGGCTTCTCGTTCGGCAGCTACGTGAGCATCGCCAACGCAGTGCGCCTGCGCGCCGATGCGTTGATCAGCATCGCACCGCCGGTCGGACGCTGGCCGTTCGACGCGGTCGCGCTGCCGCGCTGCCCGTGGCTGATCGTGCAGGGCGAGGCCGACGAGATCGTCGAGCCGCAGGCGGTGTTCGACTGGGTCGAGACACTGGAGCCCCGGCCCGAGCTGGTGCGCATGCCCGAGACCAGCCACTTCTTCCACCGCCGGCTGATGGACCTGCGCGGCGCGATCAAGCATGCGGTGCATGGCTGGTTGCCGCCGAAGCGGCATGCCTGACGCGCGCCGACCATCCCCTGCCAAGACCTGTCCGTTCCATGAGTGAACTCCCCTCGCTGGCGCCCACTGCGCGCTATCTCGAAGGCGTCGCCGCGCACCGCTGGGAGTCCGACCCGACCCAGCTGGCGCTGCTGCCGGAATTCGACCGCATGCACGCCGCGCTGTGCGCCGAACCGGCCAGCGGCAACGGCCTGCTCGGCCGGCTGAAATCCCTGCTCGGCAACGACCCGCCCGAAGCGGTGCCGGGGCTGTACCTGTGGGGTACGGTCGGTCGCGGCAAGACCTTCCTGATGGATCTGTTCGCCGCCAGCTTGCCGCACGGCGTGGTGCTGCGCCGGCACTTCCACCGTTTCATGGGCGAGGTGCACGAGCACCTGCGCACGCTGGGTGAGCGGCAGAACCCGCTGACCGAGGTCGCCGCCGACCTCGCCGCGCGCTGCCGCGTGCTGTGCCTGGACGAGTTCCTGGTCAACGACATCGGCGACGCGATGATCCTGTCGGGCCTGCTCGACGCACTGTTCGCGCGCGGCGTGAGCCTGGTCACCACCTCCAACACCGCGCCGGCGAACCTGTACCAGGGCGGCCTGCAGCGCGTGCGTTTCCTGCCCGCGATCGCGCTGATCGAACGGCACTGCCACGTGGTCGAGATGGCCTCCGCGCACGACTGGCGCCTGCGCGCGCTGACCCGGGCTTCGGTCTATCTCACCCCGCCCGGCGCCGAGGCGCACCGCGCGCTGGAGCGCATCTTCGCCAGCCAGGCCCGCGGCGCCGTGCAGGAAAACGGCAACCTGCACGTCAACGGCCGCGACATTCCGTTCGTCAGGCGCGACGACGACATCGTCTGGTTCGAGTTCGCCGCGCTGTGCGAAGGCCCGCGCGCAGTGGCCGACTACATCGCACTGGCCAAGGCCGGGCCGACCGTGATCGTCGCCAACGTGCCGCAATTCACCGTCTACAGCGAGGACGCGGCGAAGCGCTTCGTGCAATTGGTGGACGAGTTCTACGACCGCCACGTCAAGCTGGTGCTGTCTGCCGCCGCGCCGATCACCGAGCTGTACGACGGCGAACGCCTGCGCGCCGAATTCGGCCGCACCGAGTCGCGCCTGATCGAGATGCAGAGCGAGGAATACCTGGCACTGGAGCACCGGCCCGAGTGATCCGCCGCCGGCGCATTGCTCCCCCGCCATCGCCGCAGTAGCCTGCAACCGCTGACAGCACGCTGTCGCGCACGGGAGGGGACGATGAAGATGACGCAGGGATCGCTCGCGGATTTCCACGCGGGCGCCGGCATCGCGCGGCCAGCCGGCGACGCCGCGGACGAAGCGCATGCCCTGCCCGGTTTCGACGCCGTGTCGCGGCTGGCGGCCACCACGCTGGGCACGCCGCTGGTGGCGCTGCTGCTGGCCGACGGCAGTGCATTCTGGTACACGCCGCCCGGCCACAGCGACCCGATCCGGCTGGACGGCATGCTGCTGGCCGCCTGCCGGCAGGCCACCCGCCGCGGCGTCGCCGAGGTGGTGCCCGACGCGCGCAGCGACGCGCGTTTCCTGCCGGCCGACGCCGACCCGGCGCACGCCGCCATCGGCTTCTTCGCCTGCGAGCCGGTGTTCGCTCTGGACGGCCAGTTGCTGGGCGGGCTGTTTGCCGTGGACCGGCGCCCGCATCCCCCGCTCCACGCCGGCGAACGCAGCGCGCTGCGCGACGCCGCCTCGCTGGCCGGTACTGGCGCCGCGCTGCGCCACTACCTCGACCGCACCGACCCGGCGACCGGGCTGCCGCACCGCAATGCGTTCTTCGCCGACCTGCACGCGCACCTGCCCGGCGCGGACGATACCGCCTGGCTGCTCGCCGTCGAGGTGGCCCCGGTGGCGCGCTTCAACGCCTTCGTGCGGGCCATGGGACACAGCTACGCCGACGCGCTGATGCACGCGGTGGCGGCGCGGGTGCAGGCGTGGATGACGCCTGGCATGCAGCTCTACCAGGTCGGCACGGCGCGCCTGGCGCTCCTGCCGGCGCACCCGTACGACGAGCTGCTGCCCGCGCGCCTGGACGAATTCGTGGCCTTGCTGCGCGAGCCGATCGACTGCCTCGGCGTGCCGCTCACCCTGCAGCCCGGCGTGGGCCTGCTCAAGGTCGAGGCGCACGAACTGCGCGGCGGCGACCCGCTGCGGCGCGTGATGAACGCCGCCCACGTCGCGCAGGACAGCGTGCGCGGCTGGGCCGTGTACGACCGCGCGCAGGACGAACGGCAGCGGCAGGATTTCTTCCTGGTCACCGAGCTGGCCGCCGCGCTGTCCGAACGCACCGAGCTGGAACTGCACTACCAGCCGCGCGTGCAGCTGGCCAGCGGCCGCTGCGTGGCGCTGGAAGCGCTGGCGCGCTGGCGCCACCCCACCCTGGGCGCGGTACCGCCCGGCGTGTTCGTGCCGCTGGCCGAGCAGGCCGGGCTGATGCGTTCGCTGACCGACTGGGTGCTCGACCACGGCCTGGCGCAACTGGCCGCGTGGTTGCGCGACGGGCTCGACGTGCAGCTGTCGCTGAACGTGTCCAGCGCCGACCTCGACGCCACGCTGGAGACGCGCCTGACCGCCGCGGCGCTTCGGCACGCGGTGCCGCTGACGCGACTGGAACTGGAGTTCACCGAAAGCACGGCCATGCGCCACAGCGACGCCAACCGCTGCCACCTGGCCGCGCTGCGCGAGGCCGGCGTAGGCATCGCCATCGACGATTTCGGCATCGGCTACAGCAACCTCGACGCGCTGCGCCAGATGCCGGCCAGCTGCGTGAAGATCGACAAGTCACTGGTATGTGGGCTCGACACCAGCCGGCACGACGCGGCGGTGGTGCGTTCGATGGTGGCGCTGGCCCACGAACTGGGTTTCCGCGTGGTGATGGAAGGGGTGGAAACCGCGCACGTGCTGGAGGCCGTGCGCGACATGGCCTGCGACGAAGTGCAGGGCTTCCACATCGCCCACCCGCTGCCGGCGGCGGACGTGGCCGGCTGGCTGCGTCGGCATGCATCTGCCACGCCGGCGCAGCCGGCGGATCGCCCGCACGACTGAAGCGCCGCGGCCCCGCCCGCATCACACGGCGATCGTGCCGGGCCGGCGTGGTGGTGGCGAGTTACCATCGGCTTTCCCCGCCCCGGAGACGCCCATGTACCGTACCGCCCTCGCCCTGGCACTGGCCGCTGCCACCATCGCACCGTTGCACGCCGCCGACGCCTCCGCCGCGCAGGCGTTGGCGCAGCAGGCCCTGCCGCAGGCCATCGCATGGCGGCACGACATCCACCAGCATCCCGAACTGGGCAATCGTGAGGTACGCACCTCGGCGCTGGTCGCGCGGGAACTGAAGCGGCTGGGGCTGGAGGTGCACACCGGCATCGCGCACACCGGCGTGGTCGGCCTGCTGAAGGGCGACCTGCCCGGGCCGCGGCTGGCGCTCCGCGCCGACATGGATGCGCTGCCGGTGACCGAGGAAGTGAACCTGCCGTTCGCCTCGAAGGCGAAGGGCGAGTACCGCGGCAAGACCGTCGGGGTGATGCATGCCTGCGGCCACGACGCGCATACCGCCATGCTGCTGGGCATGGCGCAGGCGCTGGCCGGGATGAAGAAGCAGTTGCACGGCTCGGTGCTGTTCGTGTTCCAGCCGGCCGAGGAAGGCGCGCCGGCGGGTGAGGAAGGCGGCGCTGCGCTGATGCTGAAGGAGGGCCTGTTCCGGCAGTTCAAGCCGGACGCGATGTTCGGCATGCACGTGGTCAGCGCGCTCAACGTGGGCACGGTAGCGGTGCGGCCAGGGCCGACGATGGCCGGCTCGGACTGGTTCCGCATGGTGGTGCACGGCCGCCAGACCCACGGCGCGATGCCGTGGAACGGGGTCGACCCGATCGTCACCGCCGCCGAGATCATCAGCACCGCGCAGACCATCGTCAGCCGCAAGCTGGACATCGGCACGCTGCCGGCGGTGCTCAGCTTCGGCATCGTCGAGGGCGGCTCGCGCTACAACATCGTGCCGGACAAGGTGGAGCTGCAAGGCACCCTGCGCACGTTCGACGCCGGCATGCGCCAGCAGGCGATCGACAACCTGAAAAGCATCGCCGAACACGTCGCCGCGGCGAACGGCGCCACCGTGGAGGAACAGATCCCGGTCGGCGACAGCACCCCGGTGCTGGTCAACGACCCCGCGCTGGCCGCAAGGGTGAAAGCCAGCATCGCCACCGCGATCGGCGCCGGGCACGTGATCGAGGCGAAGCCGTGGATGGCCTCGGAGGACTTCGCCTACTTCGCGCAGGAAGTGCCGAGCGTGTATTTCTTCGTCGGCGCCACGCCAGCCGGCCAGGACGCCTCGAAAGCGCCGGCCAACCACTCGCCGAAATTCTTCCTCGACGAGGGCGCGCTGAAGATCGGCATGGCCTCGATGCTGCAGGCCAGCCTGGATTACCTCGGCACGCCCAGGTCCTGACGGCGGCAGCCCGGGGATGCGAAGGCGCCGCTACGCCGCGGTCGTGCCGGACTGCTGCATCCGCTGGAAGCGGCGATGGTGGACCAGCAGGCCGCTGAAGTAGGCAATGTAGTAGCCGACCAGCAGGCCGATCACCAGCATGGTCAGCGGGCTGGCGGCGTAAGCCATCGGCGGCATCGCGCCGGGCGCGGCCGGCACCTGCTGCATCTGCGGCCACGCCACCAGCATCCGCCAGGCCAGCCGGCCCAGCAGCAGCGCGGTCAGCAGCGCGCCGATCCACGGGTTCGGCACGTAGCAGTCGCCCTTGACCGGATCGACCTCGAAGCGGGTCAGGCGCAGCCCGAGCAGGCCCAACGCAGCGCCGAGCAGCACGCCGCCGGCGAGGCCCTCGGCCAGCGCAATGTGGTGGAGCCCGCCGAGCGCGAGCACACCGCCGAGGACCGCGAACATCACGATGCGGAAGATCATCCGCTTGCGCCGGATCGGCTGGCGGCCGAACTGCCGGCTCACCCGCCGCCACACCATCCAGGCCAGCAGCGGCAGCATCACGAGATATTGGGTCAGGTGGGCGGGCATGGGCATCTCACCGGGTGGATGGTGCCCAGCATAGTCGGCCGCGAAATGGCTGACGACTGACGTTTGTCACCCTTCGCCCGTGCGGCAGCAGCGCGGCGTGCTACTTCGCCTTGCCCTGGTTCGCCACCGCGGCCATCTTCGCCGCGATCGCGTCGGCATCGCCGAGGTAGTAATGGCGCAGCGGCTTCAGTTCGTCGTCGAACTCGTACACCAGCGGCACGCCGTTGGGGATGTTCAGCTCCACGATCGCTTCGTCGGAAATGCCGTCCAGGTACTTCACCAGCGCGCGCAGCGAATTGCCGTGCGCGGCGACCAGCACGCGCTGGCCGGAGCGGATCGCCGGCGCCAGCACTTCGTGCCAGTACGGCAGCACCCGGGCCACGGTGTCCTTCAGGCATTCGGTGTCAGGGATGTCCTTCGAGTCGAGCGCCGCGTAGCGCGGGTCGTGCACCGACTCGTTGGCGGCACGCTCCAGCGGCGGCGGCGGGATGTCGTAGCTGCGCCGCCAGACCTTCACCTGGTCCTCGCCGTACTTCGCCGCGGTCTCGGCCTTGTTCAGGCCGGTGAGGCCGCCGTAGTGGCGCTCGTTGAGGCGCCAGTCGGTGAGCACCGGGATCCACATCAGGTCCATCGCGTCCTGCACGCCCCACAGCGTGCGCACCGCGCGCTTGAGCACCGAGGTGTGCGCCACGTCGAACGTGTAACCGCCCTCGCGCAGCAGGCGACCGGCCTCGCACGCCTCGGCCATGCCCTGTTCGGTGAGGTCGACGTCGGCCCAGCCGCTGAAACGGTTGTCGAGGTTCCACTGCGATTGGCCGTGGCGGATCAGGACGAGCTTGTGCATGGGAGCGCCCAACAGTGATGAGTAAACCGGGAATGGTGCAGTCCGGCCCCGGCAGCGTCAAATGCGGCCCCTGCCACAGGTCATGCCCAACCCTTGGCCCGGTGGCTGCATCCTAGTGCTTACACACATCCACTGAAGACTCAAGGAGACTGCCATGCGTCGATTCCCGACGATCCTCATCCTGGCCGCGCTGGCGCTGGGCCTGGGCTTGCCGCCGCTGGCCAGTGCGCGTGACAACGACATCAGCAAAGTCAACGGTTCGGTGCAGGTCGAAGCCGGCCAACAGGTCGGCGACGTCAGCACGGTCAACGGTGCAGTGCACATCGCCGGCGGCGCCAGCGTGCACGAGGCCAGCACCGTCAACGGCGAGGTCGAGCTGGGCGACAAGGCGCAGGCGACCGAACTGGGCACGGTCAACGGCGCGATCAGCCTGGGCCGCGCCAGCCGGGTCAGCGGCAAGGTGAACGCGGTCAACGGCAGCATCCACCTGGCCCCGGGCGCCGAGATCGGCGGCCGGGTCGAGAACGTCAACGGCGCCATCGTGCTGGACGACGCCCACGTCGCCGGCGGCATCGGTACGGTGAGCGGCGACGTCACGGTGGGCGCCAACTCGCGCGTCGAGGGCGGCATCCTGGTCGACAAGCCGAACAACGGCTGGTTCCACTGGGGCAGCGAGCGCAAGCCGACCATCGTGATCGGCCCGCACGCCGTGGTGCAGGGCACGCTGGAGTTCCGCCGCGAGGTGGTACTGAAGGTCAGCGACAGCGCGCAGATCGGCCCGGTCAAGGGCGCCACGCCGGAGAAGTTCAGTGGCGCCACGCCGTAAAGCCGGTGCCTACACCCAGTCGCGCGGCTTCAGGTAATCGGCCAGCTTCGCTTCGGCGGAGCCGGCTTCCGGCTGGTACGCGTACTCGAAGCGCACGCGCGGCGGCAGGCTCATCAGGATCGACTCGGTGCGCCCGCCCGACTGCAGGCCGAACAAGGTGCCGCGGTCGTAGACCAGGTTGAACTCCACGTAGCGGCCGCGGCGGTACAGCTGGAATTCGCGCTCGCGCTCGCCGTATGGCATGGCCTTGCGGCGCGCCACGATCGGCAGGTAGGCATCGAGGAAACCCTGGCCCACATCCTTGGTGAAGTCGAAGCAGCGCTCGAAGCCGCCTTCGTTCATGTCGTCGTAAAACAGTCCACCGATGCCGCGGGTCTCGTCGCGATGCTTCAGGTAGAAGTACTCGTCGCACCATTGCTTGTAGCGCGGATAGACGTCCGCGCCATACGGTTCGCACAGGTCGCGCGCCACCGTGTGCCAGTGGCGCACGTCCTCGTCCACCGGATAGAACGGGGTGAGGTCGAAGCCGCCGCCGAACCACCACACCGGCTCCACGCCTTCCTTGCTGGCCTCGAAGTAGCGCACGTTGGCATGGGTGGTCGGCACGTGCGGGTTCTTCGGGTGCAGCACCAGCGACACGCCGGTGGCGATGAAGCTGCCGCCAGCCAGCTCCGGCCGGTGCGCGGTGGCGCTGGGCGGCAGCTGGTGGCCGTGCACGCGCGAGAAATTCACCCCGGCCTGCTCGAACACCGCACCACCCTGCAGCACGCGGGTGCGCCCGCCGCCACCGGCCGCGCGCGTCCAGGCGTCTTCCGTGAACCGCGCGCCGCCATCAGCCTGCTCGATCGCCGCGCAGATGCGGTCCTGCAGTTCGCGCAGGAAGGTTTCGGCCTGGCTGGCTTGCTCGCTCATCGTTTCGTCCTTTGATTTCAGGCGGCCAGCTTAGCAAGCTGCCGACACCCGCTCCTGCGGCGCCACGCCGCGCCGGGCTGAGCCAGATCAGCTGGCAGTTCAGCTGATCCGCGCCACCATCCGCCGATGCCCGATCAGCTGCGCCCAGCGCAGGCCCAGGTCGATCCACATCAGGTAACTGGCCTCGAGCAGCAACAGGCCGAGGTAGCGGCCCTGCCGCGGCAACGCCGGCTCGGCGGCGACCGGGGTACCGTCGAAACCGAGCCGACGCGCCAGCAGCAGGCAGCGCGCCAGGTGATAGCGGCTGGTCACCAGCGCCACCGGCGGCAGCCCGGCATCGCCGGCCTCGGTCAGCAGCAGGCGGCGCGCGTGGCGCAGGTTCTCCAGCGAGTCGACCGACTCCTGTTCCAGCTCCACCTGCACCTCGCCGGGCAGTCCGTGCAACCGCAGCCAGGCATGGCCGGCAGCGGCTTCGCTGCACTGGCCGCCGCTGCAGCCGCCGAGCAGCAGCAGGTGGCCGGTCTGTCGCTGTTCGGCCAGTGTCAGTGCACGGCGCAGGCGCTGCTGGTAGTCGTGCTCGGGCGCATCGCGCACGAGCCGGCGGCCGAACACCAGCGTCACCATCCGCCGCGGCGGCGCCAGCGGGCTGCGCAGGGCGATGCGGCAGACGTGGATCAGGTAACCCAGCCAGACCAGGCCCGCACTGAGCACCAGCGCCAGCATGGTCACCAGCGCGGCTTGCTGCACGTCGCGGTCACGCAGGTAGCGCCAGGGGTTGCGTGGTGGAGACGGATTCGGCAACACGGGGAAGTGCGGAGCGGGGATGCGCCAGCATAGCCGCAGCGCGCTGCCCGCGCCCGTTCGGTGGCTGAACGCCCGCCCCGCGCAGGCTAGGCATCCGCGGGGGTGCCGGCTACGCTTTCCTGATGCCTTCCCCGATGCCACCCCTCGCGATCACCGCGTACACCGCCACGTCCGCCATGGGCAGCGGCCTCGCCGCACAGCGCGACGCGCTCGAACACGCCCGCAGTGGCCTGCGCCCGAACGACATCAGCAGCGCGCCGCTGGCGTGCTGGATCGGCCGCGTCGATGGCGTGGAGGACACCGCCCTGCCCGCCGCGCTCGCCGCCTGGGATTGCCGCAACAACCGGCTGGCCTGGCTGGGCCTGAACCAGGACGGCTTCCTCGAACGCGCTCGCGCTGCGCGCACGCGCTACGGTGCCACCCGCGTGGCGCTGCTGCTGGGCACCTCCACCGCCAGCATCGGCGCCACCGAGGAAGCCTATCGCCGGCTCGATGCCGACGGCGGCTTCGCCGATGACATGCTGCGCCCGGCGATCCACGCGCCGCACTCGCTGGTCGCCTTCGTCGCCGCCGCGCTGGCGCTGGAAGGGCCGTGCCTGACCATCTCCACCGCCTGCTCGTCCAGCGCCAAGGTGTTCGCCAGCGCCGAGCGGATGATCCGGCTCGGCCTGGTCGATGCGGCGGTGGTCGGCGGCGTGGACACTTTGTGCGACAGCGTGCTGTTCGGCTTCAACGCGCTGGAGCTGGTGTCGCCCGAACCGTGCCGCCCGTTCGACGCCGCGCGCAACGGCATCTCGATCGGCGAGGCCGCCGGCTTCGCCCTGCTGGAGCGCGCCGACATGGCGCCCGACGCGCCACGGCTGCTCGGCTACGGCGAGGCCAGCGACGCGCACCACATGTCCACCCCGCATCCAGACGGCCTCGGCGCCGAGCTGGCGTTGAACGACGCGCTGGCGCGCGCCGGTCTCGACGCCGCCCGCGTCGACTACATCAACCTGCACGGCACCGCCAGCCAGAAGAACGACGAGGTCGAGGCGGCGCTGGTCGGCCGCGTCTTTCCGGCCCGCACGCGGGCCAGCTCGACCAAGGGCTACACCGGCCACACGCTGGGCGCGGCCGGCATCGTCGAGGCGACCATCGCGCTGCAGGCGATCGAACACGGCCTGGTGCCCGGCAACCTCGGCGGCGACACGCCCGATCCGATCTGCGGCGCGCACTTCGCCTGGCGCAACGAACGCCGGCGCGTCGACGTGGCGCTCAGCAACTCGTTCGGCTTCGGCGGCAACAACGCCTGCCTGGCGTTCGCCCGCGCGGGATTCGCCGCATGAGCGCACTGCGCGTCCACGTCGAGGGCGTCGGCCTGTGGTCGCCGCTGCTGGCCGACTTCGCCGCGCTGCGAAGCCTGCTTGCCGGCACCACGCCGGGGCCGCCGGCAACGCGGCCCGCCGCCGCCACACTGCCGCCGAACGAGCGCCGCCGCGCGCCGGAAAGCGTGCTGCTGGCGATCGAGGCGGCTGGCCAGGCGTTGGCGATGAGCGGCCGCGACGCCGCCACGCTGGCCTGCGTGTTCGCCTCCGCGCACGGCGACCAGGCGATCACCGACTACATGTGCGCCACCCTGGCGCAGGCGCCGACCGAGCTGTCGCCAACCCGCTTCCACAATTCGGTGCACAACGCCGCGGTCGGCTACTGGACCATCGCCACCGGCTGCCATGCGCCGTCCATCGCGGTCTGCGCCCAGCGTGAGAGCTTCGGTGCCGGCCTGCTGGAGGCGGCCGGCCAGGTGCTGGCCGAACAGCGCCCGGTGCTGCTGGTGTGCAGCGACACCGCCGGCAGTGGCCCGCTGGACGAAGTCACCGGCTGCCGCCAGCCCTTCGGCTGCGCGCTGGTGCTGGCGCCGCAGGCCGGCGCCGCCACGCTGGCCCGGCTCGACCTCGACCTGCAGCCGCGCGCGGCGACCGACGCGCCGCTGCCCGAGCCACTGGCCGGCTGGCGCGCGGGCAACCCGTCGGCGTCGAGCCTGCCGTTGCTGGCCCTGCTCGCCACCGGCCGTGGCGGCCACTGCCAACTGGCCGCCGCCGCTACACTGGCGCTGCACATCGACATGGAGTCCGTCGCTTGAACATCCCCGCTGCACGCTGGTGCGTGCTGATTCCCTGCCTCAACGAGGAAGCCGCGATCCGGTCCGTGCTCGAATCCGTGCTGGCGCTGGGCGCGCCGGTGATCGTGATCGACGACGGCTCGGACGACCGCACGCCCGAGATCGTCGCCGCCCTGCCGGTGACCCTGCTGCGCCACGACACGCGCCGCGGCAAGGGCGAGGCATTGCGCCACGGCTTTCGCGAAGCGCTGCGGCAGGGCTACGACGCGGTGCTGACCATGGACGGCGACGGCCAGCACCTGGCCGCCGACATCCCGCACATCGTGGCCGCCGCGCAACGCTACCCGGGGCACATCGTGATCGGCGCGCGCCTGCTCGACCGCGAGCAGCAGCCGAAGGGCCGCCGCCGCGCCAACGCGGTGGCCGACTGGGGCATCTCGTGGGCCTGCGCACAGCCGGTGGCCGACACCCAGAGCGGGCAGCGCTGGTACCCGCGCGCGGCGCTGGCACTGGTCGACCTGCCGGCGGAGAACTTCGTGTTCGAGGCGGCGATCCTGATCGCCGCCTCGCGCGAGAAGCAGCTCGGCGTGGTCTCGGTGCCGATCGCCTCGCGCTATCACGGTGCGTTCCGTCCCAGTCACCTCAAGCCGGTGCGCGACGTCACCCGCATCACCACCTACACCATCGGCCGGGTAGTCCATTACGGCCACGTGATCCGCAGCTATCGTCGCTCGCGCGGCGTGCCGCTCGTGGTCGACGGGCCCGCCGGCTGATCCGGCGGGCCGAACGATTACTCCAGGTCGCCGAGCATGCTGTCCTTGCCGGGCTGGGCCAGCCAGCCGGCAATGTCTTCACCGAGCGCCCTGACGGTGCGCCCGAGCACCGAGCAGTTGCCCTTGAAGCCGCCGAACGCGCCGCCCATCGAATTGCGCCGCCCGATGAAATTGCCCACCTCGGCGCCGTCTTGGTAGAGCCGGCCCTTCACCGTGGTGTGGGTATGGTGGCCGATGAACGCGTTGCCGTCGGCCACCGAGTCGGTGATCTCCACTACCAGCGCGCGGCCCGTCGAACCGGCGCTGGCCTGCGCCACCTGCGTCACCGTCACGCCCTTCTCCTGCCCGTACTTCTTGATGAAGCCGGACAGCTTCTCACCGAGCTGGCACTCACGCTTGACCGCACCGGCGATCACCGCATCCTGCGCGAAAGGAACCACCGCCGGCACGCTCACCGCGGCTGGCATCGCCGCGTTGTTGTCGGCGGCATGGGCAACGGAAAACACGCCGCACAACAAAGCGGCGGAAACAAGAACAGTCTTGCGCATCGAACATCCTCCATGATGGAGCCCCCTGGCTCCGTCCGCGCAGTATGCCGGCTCGCCGCCGCTCAGCCCATGCCGCCGTTGACGCCGATTAGCTGGCCGTTGATGTAGCCGGCCGCGTCCGAGCACAGGAAGGCGACCAGCGCGGCGACTTCCTCCGGCTTGCCGGCGCGCTGCGCGGGCACCAGTTCGCGGATGCGTTCGGGTGGGAAGGCCGCCTCGGCCATGCGCCCTTCGATCACGCCGGGCGCGACCACGTTGACGGTGACGCCGCGCGAGGCCATCTCGCGTGCCAGCGACTTGCTGGCGCCCACCAGCGCGGCCTTCGCCGCCGCGTAGTTGGTCTGGCCGCGGTTGCCCAGCTGCGCCGCCGCCGAGCCGATCGAGACGATGCGGCCGAAGCGCGCGCGTGCCATCGGCAGCAGCAGCGGCTGGGTGACGTGAAAGAAGCCGTGCAGCGAGACGTCGATCACCCGGCGCCACTGCGCGTCGCTCATGCCGGCCATCGGCGCGTCGTCGTGGATGCCGGCGTTGTTGACCAGCGCGTGGATCGGCCCTTCGCTTAGCAGCACGTCGAGCGCCGCGCGGGTCACCTCCGCGTCGGTGACGTTGAAGGCGACCGCCTGCGCGCGGCCGCCGCCGGCGACGATCGCCGCCGCGGCTTCCTCCGCCCGGGTCAGGCTGTGGTGGCCGTGCACGATCACCTGCCAGCCGGCCGCGGCGAGCGCGTGGCAGATCGCGCCGCCGAGTTCGCCGCTGCCGCCGGTGACCAGGGCGCGACGTGAGGTGGGAATCGAGGACATGACGGGCGCCTCAGGCTTAGGGATGGATCACCGCCGCCCGCCCGCTGGCAAGCAGGCGGCCACGATGTTCGACGCGGAACGCGTATTGTGCGCCACCCGCGGCGGCGTAGAGACATTCGGCATGGACGTCCAGATGGCCATCGAGCCGATCGACATATTCTTCGTGCAACTGCACCTCGCGCAGGCTGACCAGCCGACCGGGGCGTGCTCCGACGCTGCCATGCGCGCGCGCCAGCAGCGCACCGTGCACCGCCATCGCCTGCGCGCCGTATTCGGCCAGGTGCACCGCGTGCAGGCCGTGTTCGCCGCGCAGCGGGTTGTCCGCGCGCGCGTGACTGGCGCTGGTGGCGTGGATCGTGCGCTCGTCCCAGGCCAGCACTGCATCGAGCAGGCACATCGTGCCCGCGTGCGGGATCAGCTGCGCCCAGTCAGTCTTGTCGAGCATGCGGCGCCATCAGGATCGACAGGCAGAAGTGGAAGGCCACGCCCAGGCTCACGGTGAGCCCGATCGCGCGCAGCACCGGGATCGTCGCCCACGCCAGCATGCCGAACACCAGCAGCGCGGACAGCACGCAGACGATCGTGGCGTGCAGCGTGCGCCGCTGCTCGGCCGCGTCGCCGGTGTCGCGCTCAAAGAACAGCGCGTAGTGCAGGCCCAGTCCGCCGGCGAGGATCAGCGCGACCAGGTGGAACAGCGAGATCTCGACGCCAGCCACGCGCTCCACCGCCAGCACCAGGAAGGTGGCCAGGGTCATCGGCGCCAGCACGTGCCACGCGCGGCGCAGGCTGCGCAGCGCCAGTGCGATGGTCAGCACCAGCAGCACCGCGGCCGCCGCGAGCGCCTGCAGGATGCGCGTGCGGTAGTCGACCACCAGCGATTCGGAGGCGGCCTTCAGGTCGAGCAGGCGCACCGCGCCATACGTGCCTGCGCCCAGCGCCTGCAGCGCGGCCACGTCGTGCACGCCGCTGACCGTGCCCAGGCCCAGCCAGTGGCCATCGCGCTCGACCAGCATCGCGGCGAGGCGCTGGCCCAGCGGCGTCTGTGCGTAGCGTGCGGGCGTCAGCGGCGGCAAGCCGCGCGCGGTTTGCACATCGTCGACGAACGGCTGGAACAGGTCGGCGCGGAACGGCAGGCCCTGCGACGCCTCGTCCAGCGCGTGCTGCAGCGTGGCGCGGTCGGGCAGCTTCGCCTGCCGTTCGCGCTGCACGGCCACGCTGGGCAGATAGCGCGACGGCAGCTCCAGCGCATCGGCAGCATGCCGCGCCAGCAGCGCATCGACCCGCGGCTGCAGCGTTTCCGACAGCGCCAGCACGCCCTGTGCGCTCGACGCCTGCAGCACCAGCAGGTAGCGCACGTCGGGCGCGCCCAGCGCCTCGCGCAGGCGCGCGTCGTGCTGCAGCAGGTCCGGCGGCAGCGGGGTCAGCGCAGCGAGGTTGTCCTGCCAGAACGGGCCGCGGGCCAGCGCCAGCATCGCCACGATCGCCGCGGCGACCACGACGGGAATCCAGCGCGGCCGCGGCAGGCGATCGACGAAGGTGCGCGCCTGCAACAGCCAGCGCATGTCGGCCACGTCGCGCACGCGCCGCGGCAGCAGATGCGGCAGCAGATAGCGCGTGCTGAAGCCGGCCACCAGCAGGCCGACGATGGTGAACACCGCCAGCTGCTTCAACCCGTTCACGCCGGACGCGTAGAACGCCAGGTAGGCGATGCAGGCCGAGGCGATCGCGGTCAGCAGCAGCGGCCACAGCGCACGCACGCTGGCCACCGCGTCCTCGCCGGCGCGGCGATGGCTGAGCACGCGGATCGGGTACTCCTGCGCCACCCCGAGCAGGGTGAAGCCGAACGCCAGGGTGATCCCGTGCACTTCAGGAAACGCGAGCGTCAGCGCGGCGATGCCGGCCAGCGCGGCGCTGGCGATCGGCAGCGCCGACAGCAGCAGCGAACCGAAGCTGCGGTACGCCAGCAGCAGCAGCGCGATGAAACCGACGGTGGAGATGCGCCCGATCCAGTCGGCCTGGTGCCGCGTCTGCGCCGCGGCCACCACGCTGAAGTAACCTGGCCCGCTCAGTTCGAGCATCGCGCCGGCGCTGGCCGGCAGCGCGGCGAACGCGTGACGGATGCCGTCGATCGCCTGCTGTTGCGCGCCGGGGTCGAAACCGGCGGCGACCGTCTGCACCAGCAGCAGCGCCTCGCCCTGCGGCGAGAACCACACGCCCTCGCGCAGCTCCGGCGACTTCGCCGGCGCCCAGCGTTCGGCCAGCTTCAGCACCTCCAGCGTGGGGTCGCGCGGCAGCAGTCCCTTGAGCAGGCTGGCGGCGGGCGAAGACAGGTCGTCCAGCCGCTGCTGCAGCTGGTCGGCGAGGTACGCCTCGTCCAGTGGTTGCTTATCCAGCGTGGGCGACAGCAGGTAACGGTAGGGCAGCAAGCTGGCGTCCAGCGCACCGAGATCAAAGTTGCCGTTGAGCACCTGGCTGTAGCGCGGGTCCTTTTTCAGCGCGGCGGCGAGGCCCTGGCTCAGCGCGGCCAGCCGTTCATCGGACTGGCCATGGATGGAAAGCAGCAGCAAGCGCGAACCCGGCCCTTCGCCGACCTGCTCCATCAGCAGGCGCTGGTCCGGCGTGGTCGGCGCGGGCATGAAGCTGCGCAGGTCGGTGCTGACGCGCAGCCGCTGGCTGACCATCCAGCCCAGCCCGGCCAGCGCCAGCAGCCAGAGCACCAGCAGCGTCGCGCGGGCGCCGACGCGCATGCTCAAGGTGCGCCCTGGCACAGCGCCTCAAGCGTCTCGCGGGTGGGTGCGGCCGGCATCTGCGCGGCCAGCGGGCCGAGCAGGTCGACGGCGAGGTCGCCGTCGGCTTCCTGCAGGTGCATGCAGCGCGAGGCCTTCGCATAGCCGTCGATGCGGATGCTGGCCACGGTCTTCGCCACGCGGGCATCGCGCGGCACCAGGGTCAGCGTCCACGCGCCGTCGGCGTCGCCGCGCTGGTGGATCTCGAACGCCTGCTGCAGGCGCGCCGCGTCGCCGCTGAGCAACGCCACGAAGCTGTCCAGCAGCACCTGAAGCTGCGGCGCACGCTTCAGCGAGAAGTGCCGCGCGCTGCGGCCGTCGCGCTGCTGGGTCACTTCGCCGTCGGCGATGGTGGCAGTTTCCTGTTGCGGATGTTCGACGCGCCGCTGCAGCCGATCGCCGCCCAGCCACGACAATTGGCCGGAAACCACCAGCGGCCGGTCGAGCACCTGCAGGAAGCGCGCCTCGGCGAATGCGGTATGCGCCGGTGCCGGCTGGCCCAGCGCAGCCACCAGGGTCGATGCCGATGTCGCCGGGGCCGCTTCAGACGCCGACGTGCTCGCCCACGGCAACAGGCTCAGCAGCAGGCTCGGCAGCCACAGGCGCGTCTTGCCAGAAATCATAGAAATTGAACCAGTTGTAGGGAGCGACCTGGACGTAGTGTTCCAGCCGTTGCGCGTAGCGGGCAATCAACGCATCCAGCGCCGGACCGCGGTGCTGCCGCGGGATCTGCACCTGGTCGCTGAACGGCTCGAAGACCAGCTTGTAGCGGTTGCCGCCCAGGTACAGGCCGAAGCACAGTACCACCGGCACCTGCAGCGTATGCGCCAGCAGCCACGGGCTGATCGGGAACGGCGCCGGCGAGCCGAGGAAGCCGGTGCGCCGCAGCACCTCATGGCCACGGCCGCGATCGGCCAGCATCGCCACCAGCGCGCCGTCACGGCAGCCCTCGGCCATCGCCAGTGCGATGGTGGTGCCGTCCTGCGCCGCGTCGATCACGCAGGCGCCGACGTCCGGCGCCAACGCTTCGAGCAGCTCGGTCATCGCCGGCGTCTTCTGCTTGTCCAGCACCACCCGCAGCGGCATCTGCGGCCGGCGCGCACCGATCGCCCGCAACGCCTCGAAGCTGCCCTGGTGCGAACCGAACAGCAACACGCCGCGACCCTGCGCGATGCGCTCGTCCAGCAGGTCCAGGCCTTCGGTCTCGATCCGGAACGGCTTTTCGCCGTGCGCGAGCAGGAAGATCCGGTCCAGGATCGTCGCAGCGAAGCAGTGGATGTGCTTCAGCACCTGCCACGCCGTGGCCGGCCGGCCGAATACGCGCTGCAGGTACTGCCGCGAGGCCCGTCGCTCCGGCGCCCGGCGCAGGAAGAAGTACAGCGTGATCGGGTACAGGCACAGCCGGCCCAGGCGGCGCCCGCCGTGCAGTGCAATCGTGCGGATCAGCCACAGCGCGAAGCGGCCGCCGCCTTCGGGCCGGCTCTGCCAGTGTCCATGCGTGCTCATGTCGCTCCCTCGACCAGGCCGCGTGCCAGCAGCATGCCGTCACGCCGGATCTCGAAACGGATGCGCGATCCGTCCGTCGCCGTCAGATGCAGCTGCGCCGTCTCGTCCGGCAGCAGCGGTGCCGCGAATTTCGCTTCCAGCACGCGGCCCAGTCGCTGGCCGCGCCAGCTGCGCAGGGCCAGCGCCACCTGCTCCAGCAGCAGCACCCCCGGCACCAGCGGCGCGCCGGGAAAGTGGCCGGGCAAGGCGGGATGCTCCGCGCCGACGCGCAGCGTCTGTTCGAAGCCGGTGCTCATGGCGCCGCCACACGCTTGCCGCGCAGCAATTGCGGCCAGTGCAACGCCAGCTGCAGCAGCATGTCGTGCAGGCCGGGATGCGGCAGATGACGCAGCCGCCAGCGGCGACAGGCGTATTCCAGCAGGAACGCCGCGCCCAGCAGCAGGTAACCACCCAGGTGCAACCACGTCGCGGCCCAGCGCTCGGGTACCGACAGCGGCGAGGCCATGCCGGCGCGCGCCAGCAACCCGCTGTGATCGGCGCACAGCAGCAGCACGGCCAGCAGCAGCGCCTGGCCGCCCAGCAGCAGCGTCCAGAACCAGGTGACCTGGCGCGCATAGGCAGCCACGCCCGGCTGGCGCAGGCGCTCGGGACCCTCGATGGCAGCGATGAAGCGCTCCACCAGGGGTTCGGCCGTGGCCAGCGTGCGGCCGAACCACACTGCCAGCAGCGCATGGATGAGCACCGGCACCGCCTCCAGCAGCAACTCGGCAAAGCCGAAGCGCCAGCTCAGCAACAGGCCAGCCAGCACGCCCGACCACAGCAGCCACGCCGCCGTGCGGCGCGCCAGCAGCTGCGGCAGCAGCAGCACGGTCAGCAGCAGGGCCAGTGCCAGCAGCGCGAAAAACTGCTGCCCGGTCACCGCGCCGGCGATCGCCAGCAGCGGATAGGCCGGCAGCAACAACAGGCCGTAGCGCCGCGTGCTGTGGTCGGGTGAAAGTGAAGAGGATGTCATGCCGGGTTCCGCGTCGGCTCCGCCGGAACGTCGAGCCTGCCACGGGCGCTGGAACGCAGCATGAAGAAAGCGTGGTGAACGCAACCGGGACGCACCGCTGGCGTCAGCTGGCGCGGTTCTGCTCGACATGCGCGGACAGCGTGCGCAGGCAGGTGAAGATCTGCCGGTTGTCCGGGTTGTCCGAGCGCAGCTGGAAGCCGTAGCGTTTGGACACGGCCAGCGCGATTTCCAGTGCGTCGATCGAATCCAGCCCCAGCTCGCCGCCGAACAGCGGTGCATCGGGGTCGATCTGTTCCGGGGTCACGCTCTCCAGATTCAGGCATGCCACGATCAGGGTGGCCAATTCGTGCTGCGCCGCTGTCTGTTCCGCCATGCTCGGTTCCGTACTCTGGATTCATTGCCTCCCCCCGGTGGCAGTGGGCGCGGAGTGTAACATAGCGCCCTTGTCGTTCCCGGTTGTACGCCATGATGCAGGGATGTGAAAACCCCCAGATCGACCTGCAGCCGCGTCGCGCGCCGCAGGTGTCCTACCGCGTCGGCGAGGCCGCCGCGCTGCTGGCCGAACCAGGCACGCTGGCATTGTTCGGCTTCGGCGCCGGCACTCCGGCCAGCACCGACCCGCGCTGCCTGCAGGTGGCGCTGGAGGCGTTCGATGCGCCCGCTCCGCTGGAGCTGTGGCAAGTCGATGCGCCGGTGAGCTGCGGCCGCGACGGCGCACTGCGCTGGTCGGCCGGCGGCGGCTGGCTGTTCGTGGCGATCGAGCTGGACGAACGCGAACACGGCGGCCCGACCGCCGCCGCCCGGCTGGCCTACGAGCAGCTGCACCGCTTCGTCGCCACGCGCGAGGCGCAACACGTGCTGCGGGTCTGGAATTACCTCGGCGCGATCAACCACGGCGACGGCGACGCCGAGCGCTACAAACACTTCTGCGACGGCCGCGCCGCCGGCATGGGCGATTTCTTCGCCGAAGGCTTCCCCGCCGCCACCGCAATCGGCCACCACGGCGACGAACACCGCCTGCAGGTCTACCTGCTGGCCAGCGACCAGCCCGGCCTGCGGGTGGAAAACCCGCGCCAGGTCAGCGCCTGGTGCTACCCGCGCCAGTACGGCCGCACCCCGCCCAGCTTCGCCCGCGCGATGAGCCTGCCGGCGCAGGACGTGCTGGCGATCTCCGGCACCGCCGCGGTGGTCGGCCACGCCTCGGCGCACGAGGACGACCTCGACGCCCAGCTGGAAGAAACCCTGGTCAACCTCGAGGCGCTGCTGGCCAGCGCCGGCATGGCCGCCGGCTTCGACACCCGCTCGCCGCTGAAGGCCTACGTGCGCCATGCGGCGGACGCCGCGCGCGTGCGCGACTTCCTGCAGCAGCGCCTGCCCGGCGTGCCGGTGCTGCTGCTGCACGGCGACATCTGCCGCCGCGAACTGCTGGTGGAAATCGACGGCTGGCGTTACGCCTGAGGCGAGAGCCGGGCGGTGAGACGAGGAGTGGGAAACAAGGGCAAGCACGCCTGCGACTCGTTCCCCGCTCCGTCACTCACTGCTGCTTTACCGGCCGCTTCCAGCCCTCGAACGTCTGCTGCTTGCCGCGCGCCACGGTGAGCTCGCCGGCCGGGGCGTCGCGGGTGATCACCGAGCCGGCGCCGATGGTGGCTTGCGCGCCGATCGTCACCGGGGCGACCAGCGCGCTGTTGGAGCCGATGAAGGCGCCGTCGTCGATGCGCGTGAGATGCTTGTTCACACCGTCGTAGTTGCAGGTGATGGTGCCGGCACCGATGTTGACGCCGCGGCCCACCACGGTGTCGCCGAGATAAGTGAGGTGGTTGGCCTTGCTGCCTTCGCCGAGATGCGCCTTCTTGGTTTCCACGAAGTTGCCCACGTGCACGCCGGCGTCGAGCTCGGTGCCAGGGCGCAGCCGCGCGAACGGGCCGATCGTGCAGGGGCCATGGGTGACCACGCCGTCGAGGTCGCAGTGCGTCAGCACCACCGTGCCGGCGGCCAGCTGCACGTCCTTCAACCGGGTGAACGCGCCGATGCGCACGTCGTCGCCGAGCGTCACGCGGCCTTCCAGGATCACGTCGACGTCCAGCTCGACATCGTGCCCCGCCTCGACCGTGCCGCGCACGTCGATGCGCAGGGGATCGGCCAGCCGCACGCCGTCCCGCATCAGCGCACGTGCCGCACGCTGGCGGTACTCGGCCTCCAGCCCGGCGAGCTGCAGCGCATCGTTCGCGCCCGAAGCCTCCACCGGATCGGCGCACTCCACGCTGAGCGCGGGGCGCTTTTCCTCACTCGCCATCGCGAAGATGTCGGTGAGGTAGTACTCGCCCTGCGCGTTGTCACAGTCGAGTCCGGCGATCCAGACGCGCAGCGCGGCCGCAGACGCCACGAGGATGCCGGTGTTGACCAGGTTGACGGCACGCTGCTCCTCGTCGGCGTCCTTCTCCTCGATCACCTCCCGCACATGGCCGTTGCCGTCGCACAGCACGCGGCCGTAGCCACGCGGATCGGCCAGGCGCATGGTGAGCAGGCTGAAGCCTCCCTCCGCCGACGCCAGTTGTTGCAGGGTGTCGACCCGGGTCAGCGGCACGTCGCCGTACAGCACCAGCACGCGTGCGCTGTCGGGGATCTCGCCCAGCGCCTGCCCCACCGCATGGCCGGTGCCCAGCCGCTCGGCCTGCAGCACCCAGCACAGATCGGTCTGGCCGGCGAACGCGGCCCGTACCTGGTCGCCGCCGTGGCCATAGACGACATGGATGGCCGCCGGCTGCAGCGCCCGCGCGGTGTCGACCACGTGCGCCAGCAGCGGTCGCCCGGCCAGTGGCATCAGCACTTTCGGGCGACTCGATTTCATCCGCGTGCCGGCGCCGGCGGCGAGGATGACGACGTGGAGCGGAGTCTGGTTCATGGAATAAGGCCTTGACGCGTCCTGATCGAAAAAGCATAGCAGCCAGCCCGGCCCGGACGATGGCGGCCAGGGGGCTCAGCGCGGAGCTGCCGCGGCCGATACCGCGGGCTTGCCGGCGTGGCATTCGAAGCGGAACACATAGGCCAGGCTGAACGGTTTCGTCCCGCTGTCGACCACGTGGCTGTTGCCGTCGGCATCGGCAGCCCAGCGGTTGATCGTCAGCGGACTGAACTGCCACTGCAGCGCGGCCACGCGCACGGCATCGATGAAGGCCTGCCGGCCCGCATCGGCCTGCGCCTCGTCCGTCACGCGTACTTCGCCGACCTTGCCCTGCCCATCGACGATCAGCAGCGCCGGCACCTCCTGCGGCGGCGGACAGCTCGCCAGTTGGCCGGGCGGATACACCGGCACCACGCGCCGAAACGGCGTGGCGCCGCTGGACACTTCGCCCAGCGCCAGCGGATAGCGCACCGTGCCGGGTGACACCACCATCCGCCATGACGCATCGCCGGTGGCCGGCGGCGCTGGCGGGTGACGTGGCGTGGCGCAACCGGCCAGCAGCAGCAACAGCACGCAGCTGCCATGGCGGAAAGTGAACATCGATCCTGTCATCAACATCTTCCCTGTGCTGCCCAGACCGCATCGTGCCGATGCAGAAACGCCGGCACAAGGCCGGCGTTCTTTTCCGCGATATTCATCGAAGCGACCGCTTCATCCTTGAGTGCGGCATGGACGGCTGCCTTTTGATCTCACTCTGCACTCATGGATGAGTGCACGAACTTCACTTCCATGGATGGCCGCCGTTTGATCTCCGCGATCAGGGATGATCGCAAAAGCCTAGTGCTTGAGACTCTTGCGCAGCCGCTCCAGCGCCTGCAGCTGGGTGATCGCCTCGGCCAGCTTGGCCTGCGCCTCGGCGATTTCCATCGCGTCGGTGCGGTTGGCCAGCGCGTCCTCGGCTTCCTTCTTGGCGCGCTGCGCGGAGGCCTCGTCCAGATCGGCGGCGCGGGCGGCGGTGTCGGCCAGCACGGTGACCACCTGCGGCTGCACTTCCAGCATGCCACCGGAAATCCAGAACTGCTGGCGCTCGCCACCGGCCAGCAGCACGTCGACGTGGCCCGGCTTGAGGCGGGTGATCAGCGGCGCGTGGCGCGGCGTGATGCCGAGTTCGCCGATCTCGCCGGTGGCGATGACCATCGTCGCGTCGCCGGAGAAGATCTCGGCTTCGGCACTGACGATGTCGACGCGAATGGTGTGGGTCATGGCTCAGATTCCAGATACTTGAAGGCGGCGGGCGGACGCGCGGTCCGCCCGGTGGATCAGGCGGCCTTCTTGGCGCCCATCTCTTCCGCTTTCTTGATCGCCTCCTCGATGCCGCCGACCATGTAGAACGCCTGTTCCGGCAGGTGGTCGACGTCGCCGTCGACGATCATCTTGAAGCCGCGGATGGTTTCCTTCAGCGACACGTACTTGCCCGGCGAGCCGGTGAACACCTCAGCCACATGGAACGGCTGCGAGAAGAAGCGCTCGCACTTGCGCGCGCGGGCCACGGCCTGCTTGTCCTCTTCGCTGAGCTCGTCCATGCCGAGGATCGCGATGATGTCCTTCAGTTCCTTGTAGCGCTGCAGTGTGCCCTGCACCTTGCGCGCGACCTCGTAGTGCTCCTGGCCGATCACGTTCGGATCGAGCTGGCGGCTGGTCGAGTCGAGCGGGTCCACCGCCGGGTAGATGCCCAGCGAGGCGATGTTGCGCGAGAGCACCACCGTCGCATCCAGATGGGCGAAGGTGGTGGCCGGCGACGGATCGGTCAGGTCGTCCGCGGGCACGTAGACGGCCTGGATCGAGGTGATCGAGCCGGTCTTGGTCGAGGTGATGCGCTCCTGCAGCACGCCCATTTCCTCGGCCAGGGTCGGCTGGTAGCCCACCGCCGACGGCATGCGGCCGAGCAGCGCGGACACCTCGGTGCCGGCCAGCGTGTAGCGATAGATGTTGTCGACGAACAGCAGCACGTCCTTGCCCTTGCCGGTCTCGTCCTTCTCGTCGCGGAAGTACTCGGCCATGGTCAGGCCGGTCAGCGCCACGCGCAGACGGTTGCCCGGCGGCTCGTTCATCTGGCCGTACACCATCGCGACCTTGTCGAGCACGTTGGAGTCCTTCATCTCGTGGTAGAAGTCGTTGCCCTCGCGGGTACGCTCGCCCACGCCGGCGAACACGGACAGGCCCGCATGCGCCTTGGCGATGTTGTTGATCAGCTCCATCATGTTCACGGTCTTGCCCACGCCGGCGCCGCCGAACAGGCCGACCTTGCCACCCTTGGCGAACGGGCAGATCAGGTCGATCACCTTGATGCCGGTTTCCAGCAGATCGCTGGCGGCCGCCTGGTCGGCGTAGCTCGGCGCCTGGCGATGGATCACCCAGCGGTCCTGCTCGCCGATCGGGCCGGCTTCGTCGATCGGGTTGCCGAGCACGTCCATGATGCGGCCGAGCGTGGCCTTGCCGACCGGCACCTTGATGCCTTCACCGGTGTTGCGCGCTTCGAGGCCGCGCTTCAGGCCCTCGGTGGAGCCGAGCGCGATGGTGCGCACGATGCCGTCGCCCAGCACCTGCTGCACTTCCAGCGTGATGTCGGTGCCGTCGATCTTCAGCGCGTCATACACCTGCGGCACCTGGTCGCGCGGGAACTCCACGTCGATGACCGCGCCGATGATCTGAACAACTTTGCCCTGGCTCATGCTGATAGCTCCGGATGAATCTCTAAGATTTCGTTGTGTACAAAGCGCCAAATGAAACGTCGCTCTTACTAGGAGTGCGGCCACGGATGGCCGCCTTTTGATCTTTGCTTCTGCGATCAGGGATGATCGCAGTCAATAAACCCTTACACCGCTGCGGCACCACCGACAATCTCGGAAATTTCCTGGGTGATCGCGGCCTGGCGGGCCTTGTTGTAGACCAGGGTCAGTTCGCCGATCACCTTGTTCGCGTTGTCCGACGCGCTCTTCATCGCCACCATGCGCGCGGCGTGCTCGCTGGCCAGGTTCTCCAGCGCCGCCTGGTACACCACCGACTCGATGTAGCGGGTCAGCACGTGCTCCAGCACGGTCTGCGCGTCCGGCTCGTAGATGTAATCCCAGTCGTGGCTCGCTTCCAGCTTGACCCCGGCGTAGGCCGACTCGCCCGCGGCCTGGTGCGCTTCCATTTCCGTGGCCACCAGCGGCAGCGGCAGCAGCGCGTCGATGGTCGGCTTCTGCGTCATGGTGTTGACGAAGTCGTTGTAGGCGAGGAACACGCGGTCCAGGCCGTTGGCCTGGTAGGCGTCCATCATCACCTTGATCACGCCGACCAGCTGTTCGAGCTTCGGCTTCTCGCCGAGGTGGCTGACGCTGCCGACCAGGTTGACACCCTTGATGCGGCGGAAGAACGATACGGCCTTCTGGCCAATCGCCACCACGTCGACCTGCACGCCCTGTTTCTGCCACTCGGCGATCGCCGGCAACAGGCGGCGGAACAGGTTGGAGTTGAGGCCGCCGCACAGGCCGCGATCGGTCGACACCACGATGTAGCCGACCCGCGCCACGGCCTCGCGCTGGACCAGGAACGGATGGCTGAAGTCAGTGCTGGCCTGCGCCACGTGCGCGATCACCTTGCGCATCGAACGCGCGTACGGGCGCGAGGCCTTCATCAGGTCCTGCGCCTTGCGGATCTTCGAGGCCGAGACCATCTCGAGCGCGCGCGTCACCTTGCGCATGTTCTGCGTGCTCTTGATCTTGGTTTTGATTTCGCGTCCGCTGGCCATGCTCTACTCGCTCGCTTTGCTCACTCGTGGGAATCGGGAATGGGAGATCGGGAATGGTTCAAGGCGTGGCGCGAGGCGCCGTTGCTGTTCCGATTCCCGACTCCCGATTCTCTATTCCCGGCTCCTGATTACCAGCTGCCGGTCTTCTTGTACTCGTCCAGCGAGGCCTTGAAGACGGCCTCGATGTCCTTGTCCCAGTTGCCGGTGGCCACGATGGTCTTCATCAAGTCCGCGTGGTTCTGGTGCATGAACGCGTGCAGGCCCTTCTCGAACGGCAGCACCTGGTTCACCGGCAGGTCGTCCAGGTAGCCCTGCTCGGCGGCGTAGACCGACAGCGCCAGCTCCGCGATCGACAGCGGTGCGTACTGCTTCTGCTTCATCAGCTCGGTGACGCGCTGGCCGCGGTCCAGCTGCGCGCGGGTGGCCGGGTCCAGGTCCGAAGCGAACTGCGCGAACGCGGCCAGCTCGCGGAACTGCGCCAGGGCCAGCTTCACGCCGCCGGACAGCTTCTTGACGATCTTGGTCTGCGCGGCGCCGCCGACGCGGGACACCGAAATACCGGCGTTCACGGCCGGGCGGATGCCGGCGTTGAACAGGTCGGTCTCCAGGAAGATCTGGCCGTCGGTGATCGAGATCACGTTGGTCGGCACGAATGCGGAGACGTCGCCGCCCTGGGTCTCGATGATCGGCAGCGCGGTGAGCGATCCGGTCTTGCCCTTCACGGCGCCGTTGGTGAACTTCTCGACGTATTCCTCGGACACGCGCGAAGCGCGCTCGAGCAGTCGCGAGTGGAGATAGAACACGTCGCCCGGATACGCCTCGCGGCCCGGCGGGCGCTTCAGCAGCAGCGAGATCTGGCGATAGGCCACGGCCTGCTTGGACAGGTCGTCATAGACGATCAGCGCGTCTTCGCCGCGGTCGCGGAAGTACTCGCCCATCGCGCAGCCGGAGTACGGCGCGACGTACTGCAGCGCGGCCGACTCGGACGCCGAGGCGACCACGATGATGGTGTTGGCCAGCGCGCCGTTCTCGTCGAGCTTGCGCACCACGTTGGCGATCGACGAACGCTTCTGGCCGATCGCGACGTAGATGCACTTAATGCCGGAATCCTTCTGCGCGATGATCGCGTCGATCGCCAGCGCGGTCTTGCCGGTCTGGCGGTCGCCGATGATCAGCTCGCGCTGGCCGCGGCCGACCGGGATCATCGCGTCGACCGACTTGTAGCCGGTCTGCAGCGGCTGGTCGACCGACTTGCGCCAGATCACGCCCGGCGCGACCTTCTCGATCGGCGCGTTGAGCTTGGCGTTGAGCGGGCCCTTGCCGTCGATCGGGTTGCCCAGCGCGTCAACGACGCGGCCGAGCAGCTCCGGGCCGACCGGCACTTCGAGGATGCGGCCGGTGGTCTTGGCAGTGTCGCCTTCGCGCAGGTGCTGGTATTCACCGAGCACCACCGCGCCGACCGAGTCGCGCTCGAGGTTCAGCGCCAGCGCGAACGCGTTGCCCGGCAGCTCGATCATTTCGCCCTGCATCACATCGGCCAGGCCGTGGATGCGCACGATGCCGTCGGACACGCTGATGATCGTGCCCTCGTTGCGCGCTTCCGCGCCGAGCTTGAACTGCTCGATGCGGCTCTTGATCAGTTCGCTGATCTCGGACGGATTCAGTGTTGTGCTGGACATGGTTGCCTATCCCGAAATTGAATTCTCTTTTGAAGAGTCCAGCATGGAGCCGGGTTTTGCTCTTCGCGAAACGGACTTCGCTTGAAACTAATGGCTCAGCGTGCTGGCCAGCTTCGCCAGTCGACCGCGGGCGGAGCCGTCGATCACTTCGCTGCCGGTATCGATCACCACACCAGCCAGCAGCGAGGCATCGACTCGGGTTTCCAGTTCGATCTCGCGCTTGAAACGGCGCTTCAGCGAGGCTTTGAGCTGCTCGGACTGCGCCGCGTCCAGCGCCATCGCGCTGGTCACCTTGACCAGCAGCTGCGACTCGGACTCACGCTTGAACGCCTCGAACAGTTCCGCCGTTTCCGGCAGCAGCGCCAGCCGGCGCTGCTCGGCCATCTCGGCAAGGAAGTGCCCGAACGGGCTGTCAGCGGCCACGCCGGCGGGCAGATGCAGCGCCACCAGCTGCGCCGGCAGCACCCGCGGATCGTTGCCGAAGCCGGCCACGCGCGGGTCCTTCGCCACCGCGGCGGCGAACGCCAGCGCCTGCGACCATGCGGCCAGCGAACCGGCCGCATGCGCCACTTCAAACGCGGCACGGGCGTACGGGCGAGCGAGGGTGATTGCCTGGGCCATGGATCAAAGACCTGCCGCGAGCTGGTCGAGCAGGGCCTTGTGCGTGGAGGCATCAACCTCGCGCTGCACGATCTTGCTGGCGCCCTGCACGGCCAGCGCGCCAACCTGCTCGCGCAGCTGGTCGCGCGCGCGCTGTGCCATCGAGGCGATGTCGTCCTGCGCCGCCGCCTTCAGCCGGTTGATCTCGCTGACTGCTTCGCCACGGGCCTTGTCGATGATCTGGTTGGCCTGCTGCTGGGCCTTGTCGATGATCTCCGAGGCCTGCTGGCGTGCCTGCTTGATCTCGCCGGCCACCTTCACGTCCGCGCTCTTCAGCTCGGCGTGGGCGCGCTCGGCGGCATTCAGGCCCTCGGCGATCTTGATCTGGCGATCTTCGATGGCCTTGTTGATGTGCGGCCAGATGAAGTGGACGCTGAACCAGATCAGGATGGCGAACGAAATCATTTCGCCAATCAAGGTCGCGTTGAAATTCATCGCTGCGTTACCTGTAGTTGCTGTGTATTACGGGCAAACACGCCGAAGCGTCATTGCGGGAATGCGGCGCCGCCGAAGCGGCGCCGTGAGCCGATCGATCAGTGACCGGCTGCAGCGGTGGCAGCGCTCATCACGTTCGACAGCAGCGGGTTCGCCACGGCGAAGTACATCGCCAGCGCCACGCCGATCAGGAACGCGGCGTCGATCAGGCCGGCCAGCAGGAACATGCGGCCCTGCAGCAGCGGCACCAGCTCCGGCTGACGCGCAGCGGCTTCAAGGAACTTCGAACCCATGACGCCGATACCGATACAGGCACCAAGCGCGCCGAGGCCGATGATCAGGCCCAGTGCAATGGCGGTGAAAGACTGGACTTGAGCAATGTGAGCGATGAGTTCCACGACGATCTCCTGAGAAATTCAAACTGAAATGGACAAAGCGGTTGAAGCGAAAAGTTCGAGGTACGCGGATCAGTGGTGATCGTGTGCCATCGAGATGTACACGATCGTCAGCACCATGAAGATGAACGCCTGGATCGAGATGATCAGGATGTGGAAGATGCCCCACACCGTGTAGCCGATGATGCCCGCGCCGTACAGCGCCCAACCCGCCAGGCCGGCGCCGGCGCTGAACAGACCGGCGATCAGCATGAACACCAGCTCGCCCGCGTACATGTTGCCGAACAGTCGCATCGCCAGGCTCACCGGCTTGGAGGCCAGCTCGACCAGGTTCAGTGCAAAGTTCGGCAGCCACAGCAGCGGATGCTTGCCAAACGGCGCGGTGAACAACTCGTGCATGTAGCCGCCGGCGCCCTTGGCCTTGAAGCTGTAGAAGATGATCAGCACGAACACCGTCAGCGACATCGCGAAGGTCATGTTGATGTCGGCGGTGGGCACGGCGCGGAAGTGGCCGATGCCGAACTTTTCGGTGATCCACGGCAGCAGGTCGACCGGCAGCAGGTCCATTGCGTTCATCAGGAACACCCAGACGAACACGGTCAGCGCCAGCGGGCCCAGCACGCGGCGGTCGCCATGGAACACATCCTTGACCTGGCCGTCGACGAACTCCAGCACGATCTCGACGAAGGCCTGCCCCTTGCCCGGCACGCCGGCCGTGGCCTTGCGCGCCTTCAGCCAGAACCACAGGCAGAACAGCACGCCCAGCGCCAGCGACACGGTGACCGAGTCGACATGCACCGCCCAGAAACCGCCCTCGCTGGTGTGCGGGGTGAGGTGGGTCAGATGGTGCTGGATGTATTCGGTAAGACCGCCAGTCGGCTCGCTTGCCATGGATCAACCCTTGAATCTGAACGCCAGCAGATAAACCGCGTAAGCCGCCGCCAACCCCGTGATGGCGGCCAGCGGTGGCAACTTGAATTGGAACAGGATCACGACCAGCCCCCCGACGATCACGATCCATTTCAGGAACATGCCCGTCAGCAGGCGGCTCAACGCCAGGCCCGCCCCGCCGAGGCCGCTGAAGAATCGCGTCGACATCAACGCGGTACCCAGCGCCACCATCGCCGCGCCTGCCGCCGCCGACACCGCTTCACGGTGCCCCAGCGTCAGAAACACGAGGCCAGCCAGCAACGCCACCGCAAGCTGCAGCAGGACGATGCGCAAGGCGAGACGTCGACCAGAGGCAAGACTGTTGAGCACGTAGCGTCTCCGCGCGGCCTGCACCAGGCGGCACCGATACAGCTGCGGGCCACGATCCAATCCGCAAAAGTATATCAGTGCGGCAATTGCAGGAACAAGCCGTGCGGCCTGCGGCATCGTGCCCACAAGGCCAAATCCACTGTCTGATCGCCTGCCAGCCCATTGCCGCTGCACATGTTCTTGCGACGGCACACACAAACAGGGCCGAACACAAGGTTCGGCCCTGCTTCATTGCATATCGCACGACGGTACCGCGGAAATTACTTGGCGGCAGCCTTCTTGGCAGCGGCGACCGGCGCGGCAACCGCGTCATTGGCGGCCTGGCGCTGTTCCTGCACGAGCGCATTCAGCGACTCGGCAGTCTTCTGGGTGACCGCCAGGACTTCCTGCGAAACCGCCACTGCGCGCTCGGCATTCTCGCGGCTCAGGCTGACGCCCTTTTCCCACAGGCTGCGCAGGCCATTGATGTCACGCGTCTCCAGTGCCTCGGCGACGAACTCGGCGGAGACCTTGCTCTGCTCCTCGAGCGCCTTGAGCTGCAGCTCGGCCACCGTCTCCAGACCCTTCAGGGCCAGCGACTGGGCCTTGAAGGCACTGTCGGTGAACTGCTTGGTGAAGGCAAAAAGCTGGTTGTTGAGTTGCTGCGTCATGACGTTGTCCTCGTTGAGGATGGGGTAGTGGCAGGCACTCTAACAGCACTTTTTGTGCATTGCAATATATTTTTTGAGGTCTACTTGCGTTGTAAGAAAATATTCATTTAGAAACGCCAGTTTATGGCGCTTCGATGAAACATTGCGACGCGTCAAAGACTGTCGCGGCTACAACTCGCGCCCGACGTGCAGGTCTCGTGCACCACCACCTTGTCCAGCCCCACCAGGCGCGGCTGCAGGCGCTGCCAGATCCAGCGCGCCAGCGTCTCGCTGGTCGGGTTCTCCAGTCCTTCGATCTCATTGAGGTAGTGATGGTCGAGCTGGTCGAACAGCGGCGCGAAGGCCGCCTTCACGTCGGCGAAGTCCATCACCCAGCCCAACTGCGGGTCCGGCTCGCCGGCCACATGGATCTCGACCCGGAACGAATGCCCGTGCAGCCGTGCGCATTTGTGCCCGGCCGGCACGTTCGGCAGCCGATGCGCCGCCTCGAGCTGGAATACCTTGAAGATGTGCATGGCGTAGGCCTGCGTGATGCGATGGATGGACCGGCGGAAGGGTACACGCCCGGTTCTTGGTGGTATCTGGACGTCTTCGGACAGGCAGATGGTGGCTATGGGTGGACTCGAACCACCGACCATTATGAGAGATAGAACGATGGGATACACAGAACGTCGTAATTTTACACGGACCTTCAAAAACATTCCTTGGCAAACCTGCCAAAGATGAGGCCAAGAGCCATTTCTTACCCAACTTTGTAATTCGCATCAATCTAACGAAGAACTCGGCCAAGGAAGACGTGCCGACACCTAAGGGAGATCTAAGTGGTCTAGCGTCTGTCACAAAGATTGCCGGGCTCCGACCAAAGGACTAACCTGCAGAAACCCCGTACAGACCTCCTACCGCCCTGAGCAACCCGGCCCATATCCAAGACCGCGGCGACACGCAATTGGTGTCCGACTGGAACACACGGCCAGCGGGCAAACTTCTCAATGCGCTGGACCATGGCCACGACGTCCCACAAGCTTGGCGGGCGACCGTGGCCAGGGCCCTGCTCGTCGTCTGGGAGGGGCTGTCGGAACATGACCGGACCACCCTCAAGCACATGTCGGCTCGGATCCGTGGGGGCTGGAACGATCTGGTCGCATGGTCCCAGCAGGCCCAACAAAACCAAATAGTCGCCCTTGGCGAAGCGGACGATACGCATCCGGTCGTCAATACGCTCATTGAGTGCGCGAGAACGGCACTTCCACCCCCAGGAGTTCGACTGCTCATCGCCCTGATGTGCGAGACAGCATTGTCGCCGTACCGACCCAGCACTCGGATCCGTAAACTTTCGTCAAAAATTCGCGGTGCGATGGAGATTCGTGGAAGGGAGCGCAGAAACGACCTGCCCATGCTGCTCGGCAGCTGCCGAACCCTGTCCCAGATGTACGCAGTCGTCGAGTCCTACATCAACGTTTCCGACGAAACCAGCAATGCGGTACTCGATGTCGGATTCAAGAAGTTGTGGGAGGCGTGGCTGGCATCCACGTTGCGCGGATGGTTGCACGATAGTCGGGCCCGCCTGAGCGTCATTCAACCGCATGTCCTTCTACCTTCTCTCGAAGCCACGGACATTCCCGTGGATTCCAACAACGATGCCGAACCCGACGATGTCCTCGAGCTCCCCGCTGGCCTAAGTGATCCATACGAACCGGGGGAGCCACCGCGGCGCCTGGCTACTGAATGGGCGCGCGCGCGCGTTCATTGCCTGACCCGGCAAAGCCATCCGGACATACTCTCTCCACCGAGCCATTTCGCTCCGACCGAAGTCGTCGCAAGGCTTGCTCACCAAGCCACCAAACAAGCGACACAACTGCAAGCCACCGGACAACATCGAGAGTCCGAGCCATTTGTCGCATTCCTTCTTTTGTTGGCCGCGGGACTGCGAGAGCCTGACCTTATGTCAGTGACGTGGGGATGCGGAGCTGAGGGAAAGCCCTACATGGAATGGGATCATCCGTTCCTGCACCGTCCGGTCGTTCGGCCACCGAGCGCCGTGAATCCGGACGAGTCACTTGCCGCATGGATAGTACCCACGGCTAGCCATGTTCTATGGCCCCTACCGCAGGTGCTACGAGGCCTGTTGGCGGGCTTGACTGAAGGAGCGGCCCCAATGCGAGGCGCCCCGGTACTCCCTTGGCTGACAGGGACTGAAGAACCAATCTACCGATTGAACGGAGTCATCCGCAGCCTCCAGCCAAAACTTCACCTAGGCGCGGCTACCTGCCGCTCGGTGATGGCGTCAGAACTTGCCTTGGCGCTGGGCCCTGATGTGGCACAGCTCGCCATGAATGACACTTTTGCGATGTCGTCAGCCTCCGTGTACTACACCGCACCGCAACAGGCTCAACTGGTATCCCATGTAGCCCGAATTCAGTCGCAATGGTTTCCCCATGACGCGAACTCCACGCCGCTCGTCGTGGCACCGGAGGGCCATGTTGGCTCGAGACTCGTCCTTACCGACACGGCTGCGAAACGCTGGCCCGTGCTCCTGCGCCACAGCATGCGGTCATATTCACACCGCAACGACGCGACACGCATTGATGCGTGGCGTTGTCACCGAGACTTCCTCGGCGCTGCTTTGGCGGCCGCCACGGGCCACCGACCTGTTGATGCCATCGGCGACATACGGTTGCATGATGTCATTCCCGAATACGGACTCGTCGTCCTCAGGGACAAGATGGTCGATCCACTCAGAGCCGTGCGCGTAGCCGCGACCGGAATGCACTGGGTGACAGAGCTGCGCGGGTTTCTGGATCGGCTCGTTGCACTCGCAGCCGACAACGATGACTCCGAGGAGGCCCAACTGGCACGCGCGATCCTCCGTTCCGAAGCCCCGCTCTTCGAAACGCCCAACGCCAAAGCTTCAGGGCGCTTCACCGCAGCGCGTCTACGCGAAACCATGCCCGAACCACTTCGGAATTATCCCAACCACTACCGACATCGACTGAACCAACAACTTCAATATGCGAATGTCGATCCCGAACTTCGCTTCGCACAGCTCGGATGGGTGGTCTCGGCGGCCCACGCGACAGCCGATCTTTCGCCGATGTCGGCCCGGGATATTGCCATTCGGGTCGGGCCGGCTATCGACACGATGCTCCTGCGCGATGGCTGGTTCGGTTCCAGTCACAGGATCTCCCCATGGCACTGGAATGACGTACCGCTGCCGCCTCTTCGCAACTGGCAGTCGGTCGCGCTGGAACACAACGAGGCCCACCGACTAGAGGTGAAAAGAGTTCGTACAGCCCTTCATGAAAGGGGGAGGGAGACCCTGAACGCCGTGCGGCCCCGATTACGGGACGCAATTCAAGAGTTCCTGCCCGGAGTTCTGCTCGACGACGACGGAAAGCGCCTCGCACGGTCGCCCAAGACAGCAAGTTCCAAACCGATACTGATCGATGAAAGCCTCTGCGCTCTCATTGAGGGAAGGGTCCACGAACGCGGCAACGATCATTCTCCCAATGCACTTGAACGGATGATTACGCGTATCGAGCTGTCAAAACTCATCAAGAAGTCACACCACGACGGCCTGACGGAGGGTTTCATTCCGCGCCGCCCTTTCCTGAGCTTTACCTCCGAGCCCTCGCCGTTCTTGTCGGGACTCGGCACCGCCGTGCGACATTCCGAGCTCATTCGCGAGCACATCCTGCAACGCTGTCGCCTTGATCAACCCCATGATCGCGGCCCACTGGCGTACCTGGCGACCATCCTCTTCTCTCCATATCGGCACGCACACTTGGCCGAAGGCGCATTGAAGTCCGCATCCGATGCAATACGTAGCCAGGCCCCGGGGGACTGGCTACGCGTTGATGCGACCGTGCAACGCAAACTCACGCCAATGGTATTCAGCGGCATTCCTGCGCTCTTGCTGTGGCGCAGGGGTAAGGAGGCCCCAACAGCGCCCCCGCCGACACCCGATCGCCTAAACACTTGGTTGAAGCGAATTTTGCCTGCGGTGCTTATGACCGGGGACGGAAATATGCTGGCATCCGTGATCGACGCAGCCCAGACAGCCGGACGCATCGAACTCAGCGGCCCGGAACGATTGCTCATGCTCGGCGTCACCGAGTTGACGTCTGTTCCATCTTTGCGGTCTGCTGCCGCCGACGGCCAGTGGCCTATCCGCACGCAGGTCATTGCTGACGGCTCTACGACCCATCCCGCCCCAAGGCGGCGCGACCGGGATCAGGAGCCAACATCTCCAGCAGCAACCCAATTCAGCTACCGCGATCTGACCAAGTGGCTGAACCCCTCTCTATTGCCACACCTGCTGGGTAAGCGGACGGGCAAAAACCACGGTGTGCGACAGGCGCTGATTCGGCACTTGGAACAGGTGCTTACAGAGGCGGACTCACACGCCAATCTCGGTCTCGTTGTCGGTTTCGCGATTCATCGCCTGCGCTACGGCGGCCTGAAAAAGGACTCGCTCACGATCAGCTCGGTCCAAACCAACGTGACCCGGTTTGCCCATGCATTGCTTGAAATTGCAGGTGCACGACCGATCCTCGGCATGGACGACGAGACCCTCGTGAATGTCTACCTGGGAGTCCTGCAGTCCAAGACAGCGAAGTCCCGCCCCCTCACCATGGAAACGCTGTGCCAATTCCACGAATTCCTTGTCGTAGCCCACGGCATGGAGCCGATGGTCTATGCCGAGTTGGCTTCCTTCGCGGGTAACCGGAAGGATGGTGTCGATCCCGGCTTGCTCACGCTGGCTGAGAGGGAGGCCGTCTATGACGAACTCGTCTCTGACCTGCGTGCCGAGAGCGATCGCACCGATGCATCTCCAGAATTCTGCCGCATCGCGGAGCTGCGTATCGTGCTCTTTGCATTGCTCGACGCCGCCGCAATCCGGCCCGACTCAACCCACGGACTGCTGCTGGACGACGTCATGCTGTTCGAAGGTGGGCGCGACTTCCTACACATTCACAAAACGGGCGGCTATGGGAAGGCCAAGACAGAAACGACTCTCGGGTTTGTGCCTCTTGAGGGTGCGCTGTGGAATCGTGCACGCGCTCGGGTCGTTGCTTGGCTGGAGACAGAACACCAGTGCCTCCCTGCCAATGCGCCGCGAAACATTCCACTGTTTGCTGAAGAGCCCGGGAGTGGCCGCCGTTTTCGGGCTGAAGTACTTCTGCGAAGGATTGGGGAACTCATTCGCTGGGCCAGTGACGAGCCTTTGGCCAAGACCTACTGGTTGCGCAAAACAGGAATCCAGGCGCGACATCGGGCCACGTATGCCGATGGATGCATGGCCCGCGATGTGATGGCAATCATGCGCCAAAGCGGGCACGCGACCATCAACACACCGTTGACGAACTATCTTCACGACCCTGCCACGCCCTTGGTCCACAGCTTGAGAGAGGGTCGCCAGACATCACGTGCCGATCTTCTTGCGATCACCAAACTGGCGGCGGCTCCGCTGGACATGGCTTGGCAAAGGAGTGGAGGCGCCACCAGCGAGGCGCGGCTCAGTGTCGTGTTTGACCGCGTAAAGATCCCGCGCACAGATATCCCGGATCGCGCCTACTCGGCGCCACCGCCGGCACGTCACAACCTGCACTTGCTGCCCCTGCACATAGACCGCTTTGCACGGGCGATGCAGCAAGGAAGGCAAACGAATGACGCCGCCTTGGAGGTCGGTCTCACTGAACGACAAGTGGAACGTTTGCATAAGGCCGCCTGTGACTTGATCAGCCAACGCGGATGCGTGCCGTGGCACATTGCCGAACTGCTTCATCGCCGGGCGGTCATGACGATTCCGCGCAACTTTCCCGGGACGGAGATGTTTCTTTCGGCGCTGGAACAGATGCCCTCGGCAGAATTGCAACAACTGGCCAGCGCGTGGGTCCAGGCCGGCCATGCCGAGCGGCTTGTCCGGAAAGACACTGGCATCATGCCGCTCAACGGACCAGACTCCGCCGATATTGCAGAGCAGGTCTTCAGAGCATTGAACGTCCCGAAGAGCCTGCTTGTGGTGAGCAAGGAGCAGCCCATTCCGTGCGTCACGCTCACGGCCCAGCGGACCAAGCAGTCCAGGCGCTTAGATCCAACCACGCCCCTCAGCGCACTGAGGTGGCTGCTGGCCATCGTTTGGCTGCATCAACGCATGCTGTACACAAAGTCATAACCTTCGTTTTGGGACTCAGCAACGCGGCACGGGCACCGGGTCAATGCATCGCATGCACGCGCTGCTGCAATCTGATCGCGTCTTTCGCCTATCAGCAGCCCCCGGCGTCCCACTGCCATTCGCCGAAAGCATCCAGGGTACGCTTGGCTTGGAGATGCACTCGCCGGCCATCATCGTACGTGCGGTAGCAACTTCCGTTGACACATTTGGTATGGCAACTGGTTCTGCCAGGCACATTGGCAGGCTGTGGATACAGCGTTCCGGGCGAACTCTTTCGGGCCAAGGGACGAGCGGTGGGACGGGGGAAAGCTGGGCTGCTGGGCGGACTTCTGGAATCGATTGGCCAGGTTTCCAGTCGCGTGACAGCTGCTGGGCTTTCTGGACGTCAGGGTTGCTGAGTCGCTCGGCAATCTCCTGGCGAATACCTGGGGCTTCCTGATCGCCTGCGCCAGCCGCAAGGTTCATCCACGCGTAGCCCGTCATCAGCGATGACGCTACACCGACTCCATTCGCGTATCGCACGCCGAGATTTCGCTGTGCCAATGCATGGCCCTGTTCGGCAGCCTTGCGGTACCAAGAGTTGGCCTGAACATCATCCTTCGGCACAACGTATCCGTTCGCATAGCGAATTTCGCATTGATGGTCGGTATCGGGATGTAGGGAGGAGCTGCGGGAAAGCATGCCTTCCATGTTGGTTCGTCCTAGCGTGATTGTTGGCATGAACCCGGCGGATTCCTTGATGCCGCCGAAACAGCAGCTCGACGCATCGAGGTGGTTGTTGAGCCCGAACCTCTTCGATAGCGGGTGGCACAAGACCAAGCTCGTCATATCGGCGGGTCACGGCAAAAGTTTAGGCGCCGTGCGCATCGGTGGTTTTCGTCGCAGGTGGTGTCCATCATAGGTGTGCACAACGAACGACCAGTGGCAGAAACTCATGCGCTTGGGTAGAAAGCCACTGATGTAACTGGGGCATTTCCCCGATCGGGAGCAGACCAGAGCCGCTAGGCTGGCTACCTGTAGCTGATTACCGACATCGCAGGGAACGCTCCCCACCATGACAATGCCAAGCTTCACCATACCGTTGGGCCAGGAAGGTTGTGACCCAGCAGATTGCGTGATCGATCCGAATCGACTTGCCTGCGCAAAGCCGATTATCGACGGCTTGATTGCCACCCTTCCCACAGGTTGCCGCATATCCAACATCACCCTGCGGGGCACTGACCTGATACTGCTGATCTCACCAGCGCCTGAACACACGTGGGACATGACATCCTGCCATGAAGCAACCGCCGAAGCATGTGATTGTGTACACCGCGCAGATAAAGAACTCCGCGAAAATGCGCAAAAAACCACGGCGCTGCCTCCCTTGAAAGTTGCCTGTGTCACGAAGCCTTCGCTTCAAATACTCAAGGCACTGTGCGCTGGCGCCCAGCAAGGGATCACTGTCAGTTACGAATATCTAGGCCACAAAGCCACGCTACCCAGGCCCCGCCCGGAAGACTTTCCGGACATCAAACCGGCGAAAGAGAGCAAACCAGTTCGAATTCCAGCGACGTTGATCAGCGGCTTCTACGTGGGTGAACACGCCGCCGAGAGCTGTATCCTTTTGACCAACAAAATCTTCATAAACGTGAAAATGGCGAGGGAAGAGCTTTTTGAAATCGCCCGGCGAGGACTGGTGTTTGAAGGGTCCATCAGGGAAACCACCGAGCGGAATGTATGGGCGGTGGCCAGCGCATACCGCATCGGCGACAAGACGTACGAGTTCTAGATTAATAGAGAACATCGTTGCAGCGTGCTGGTGGCGCAACGCTCCCGACACCGTTGCGAGCATCCATTTTCTAGGCTGCGTCTCAGGTGTTGGCACAGGGTCCCAGACCAGTTAGGTGGATATTAAGTAAGCGTCACAAGTGCGGCGCCCACGGTTACCGTTATGCATGGCTTCCTTCGTTGAGTAGGGTTGTTCATCGACGACTGGGCCTCTGCCTAAATCATATAAAGGCACCCCAGACGCAGCTGGCGTAATGCTCATGGTGGACCACTTGTCATATCGATTTGCGGAATCAGACGTCTTCCGTGAATGCCTCATTGACCCCTAGGTCATGGATGAGCACCCGACCATCGACAATCTCATGTCGGACCAGGCGCCTCTCGCGTACAGGCGCCTTCTCGGGGAAATCCCCGAAGCGGTCGTTGCTCACGACGTATGCATGCTCACTCGCAGCAAGGTCCAGCACGGTCTCGTCAGCTTTCTTCTTTGTTGCAACGACGTGTACCGTGGCCGCATCGCCGAATAACTGCGCAATCTCACTGTCGCTCATGCGCAGCTTTGGGCGAATGGACGCATCGAAAACGATCAGAATCCGGTAACGTCCCGCCAAGCGCTGCACTGCAACCTTCACTGGGCCGATGCCGCAGAAGTCGCGCCCTTGGTAGCAGAGGTTGTTGCCATCGAACACCAGCTTTTCGATTACCCGCATAGCGTTTTGCGCGATGTGCTCAAGGCGCGACTTGAGCTTCGCCAAGTTCCGCACGATAGATTGAATCTCACGTCGGGAGTTGTTAACTACACGATTCGGACTTCCATCGCCGAAACGCCTCTCGCACTCCTCGTGGACCATAGCCCTCTCGTAACCGTTCGACGCTCGATCAAGCTGGTCATTGAGCTCGGAGGCCTCAGCCACTCGCTTGTGAAGAAGCTCCAAGCTATTGGTGAGGTTTATGTGTTCCGCACGCGGTTGCGCGAGCTCCTTCTCGACTCGCTCATGGCGGGCACGCAGATCAGTCAGCTTCGACGTAAGCGACTTGATCTCGGCTTGGCACTTTTCGTGTCCTGCCTGCAAGTTCGGAATCTGGGTGTGCAGTTGGCGATACGCTTGGAGCGCCTGATCCTTCTTCGCAATCTCGCGGGACAGCTCCTCGGCGCTGGATTGCAGTCGCTTTTCAGCGCTCTCGAGCTCGGCGACGCTTTTTGCTGTCTGCTTAAACATCCGCTTGTACTGGGCACGCTCGCTGGAGAACCAGTAGCGCGGGTCCAAGCCAAGGCTTGCGCGGTCAGCAAGCGCTGACAGCGGCTGGCGAGTGCTGTTGATGCGGACCGCCACATCCTGGAGCTGGATTCCGAATTCGTGGAGCCCGTGGTGAGCTTGCTCGATGTCGGTTAGTGTCTGAGCCTCGTCAAAGTTGCGATACCAGGTAATGTCTTCGTGCAGCTTCTTCAGACGCTCTTGTGCTTGCGCCAGCTCCTTGGAGGCCTGATCGCGATCTTTAGTAATAGGGTTGAAGTCCAACGCGTTCCCCTGTTGTTGCCATTGCGAAATGCTGTAACACCGCTCAACCCGCCATCCAATCCTTGGCGGCACCGAGGTCAGTGCATGACTATGGCAGGTGATGTGGTCATGAAGCCGTTTGTCAGAGGGGTGAATCTAGCAGGATACACATCGCTCATTGGCGATCTCATCAAGATGATCCGACACTATGGACTTCGCCTTTTCAAACGCCTCGGAGTCCACACCCAATCGGTCAAACCGACGATAGCGATTCAATTGGGGCAGCAATCGCTGGATCAGAGCGTGACGTTCGGACGGCGACAAGCGTTGTTGCGCGAGCATAGTCTCCAACCATGCGGGAACAACCTCAACCTGAAGCGACGGGGTTTCCGTACCAACGCACTTGTTGATGCCAAGGCGCACCAAACGCGCCGAGCCCTCACCAGCCGCGGCGGAGCCAGCCGTGCCGATGATCGTCGCGACGACAAGGGCGCCTCCACCAGTCATCACCGTTGCGCAAGCCATCGAACCGAGGGTGAAACATGCGGTCCAGCCGGCCATGCCGCCCAAGTTTGATGCGAAGCTCTCTGCGCCCCGGCGACCTACTTGGCTCCACGTCATACGGCCGACGAGCGCGCGCCCGATGTTTGGGGCGGTGGCCACACCGAAGCTGACTGTGCTCCCGATAATGGAGGAGCGCAGAAGCCTCGCCACATGATTGGTCGCCGCAATACCGCGAACCGCTTTTCCACAGCTGGCACTTGCCACCGCATTCACAACCCGCCGTCCGGCACCCGCACGGGTCGTCTGCTTGAGTCCGCTTCGCACGATAACTGTGGCCTGTCGCGCAAGGCGCGTACGCACTAATTGTGAAGTGGCGACACCAGTCAAAAGCGACTTTGTACCTGCTTGAACGGCACCGATAGCCACATCACAAAGAGCAGACTTCTTGTCCGCGGTCGGCGGGGGCTTTCGGCAACCCACCGCAACGAAGGCGACACCGGAGGTTAGAACTGCATTGGCGATATGAATCTTCGAATCGAACAACAAGCTGTCAATATTGCCTGGGCGAGAAATGTGCTTGGCCTGGATGTAACTCGCACGGCCTTCGAGCACCATGGATTCCGCCTTGGCAGGGTCCGTTACACCCGGTACACGACCTTCGCGAATCGCATCGGCCATCTTTCCAACGACACCGGATCGCTGTCCGCGCGGAACCTCCAATACTTGGTCGCCATAACGGTAGATTCCGGCACTATCGAAGGCCTCCTTGAGCGTCGCGCTCGGCGTTCGACAGTACTTCGTCTGGATCTTGATGCCGTTGACGATGCGATCGGGACCGCTGAGGGTGTTGCTCTTGCCCACTTGGCTGACGCGACGCCCCTTCAACAGATCACCAAGGGCATTCGCATCCTCAGCAGCGAAGCCATGACCGCTGCGGGTGTGGTATTTGCCAATCTGCGTTTGCTGGATGCACCAGGCTCCGCGAGTGGCTGCGGCGCCAGCCATTCCTTCAGCCTCAGCATCGGACAACCCCGTCCGAACCGTGCGACGGGTAACGGGACCAAGACGGAGACTGACGTTATGGGTGAAATCATTCATCGAAAGGGATTCCTTGGACATGCCTCTCCCTGCGCTGGCACCCTGGGGCGCCCGCGGAGAGCAGGTGGCGATGGATCAAGCCGGCGACAAGGACGCCGTCTGGATCAAGCTTGGGGTTGGCCTGGCGTCACTTGGGATCGCCGCCGCATGAAGCCGTGATATACAACCGCGGTTACGGCCATGGCGGCGCCAGCGACGAAGGCGAGAGCGAATGCGCCAAGATATTGGTAGGGCGACGGGACGATCATGCCAACCTCCCTGCGGGCTTGCCGCATTCCGGGCAGAACTTCACCGCATGCGGGATGACGGCTCCGCAATCACAGGTGACGTGTGTGGCTTGCATGATCAGCTTCTGGCGAATGTAGGCAACTTGGAGGACGCAGGGCACAGTAACGCGGTACGCAGGCGCCGAAAGGTCGGCAAGCGTCCATAGGCTGGTAATGGCCCATCCGATAGGGCCGAGTGCCACGCTGAGGGCGCGCATGGCTCCGCCGGTCGCCGCAAAAGTCAGGCCTCGGCCAATCAATGCTCGGGCGGCCGAGTTGGCCACGATAGTGGCGAGCTTGTAAGTTGCAAACCCGCTGAGCCGACCGGCAACCAATGCGGCGGCGGCCGCACCCGGCCCCCAGATTGTGTCGCCTGCACCGATTTCGTCGATTACCTGGCGGCGCTCTTCGACACTCATCTTGGTGAACGACTCGCGCATGACCTTCAACAGGATCGCCGTCTCGAGGTCGACCACACTTGCCTCCTTGCTTAGACCGACCTTCAGATGCGAGGCGACGTCGCGAACGACTTCAGCATAGGAGACCTTCTCATTCATGTCGGGCAGCACTTTGTCCAACACCGTTCCGAACGGCACGGTTGCGCGCAGGCTCCGCACCATGTTGCCTAGCGTATTGCCGCCGAAGGCAAGGATCTCGTCTGCAATTGCGGTGCGTACGGCAGCCGGATAACTCTTCGTGGCCTTCGCGGCGACGAGCTGTGAGCAGACGCTTGTCGTAAGCGTGAGACGACCATCGCCGCTGTCGGTGACATAGTCGACGAGCACGGACAGGTCATCGACGTCGGCCTCCCGCAGCACGGGAGTCAAGGAGGTGTTCGTGGTCAGCTGGTCAATATTCATTGCGCGGTCTCCTGGAGTCAGCAATTTGTCGTGGTGCCCACGACGGCGCAAAGCGCGAGCGTGGCGTAAATCTGGATCGGGGTGAGAAGGGCCAAAGGGGGCGTCGCACAGGTATGTGCAACCCCGTCTTCAGAGCGGCGGATCGCCTGCGCCATCTCTGGCGGAGTGAAGTCTCGACGACGAGGGAGAGCCTGGACCAAGCGTGCAAACTCCACGCCTGCAGTCGCAGCCTCTAGGGGATTGATTGAACTACGCCCGCCAAACTTTCGATCTGGCTCGTTCTGGCCATCTTCCCGAAGGATCTGGGCAAGAACGATGGATGCGTTTGCCACGGCGACCCAATCCTCGCGCCTCATCAGAAGGAAGGCCGGGGGAACCCCCAGTGCCCCGGCCAACTTCTCGATCGTCTCGAGCTTCGCACTGGCGGCATCGCCCCTGAGGTAGCGCTTGATCAGCGTGAGGCTCACATCCGCGCGCTCAGCAAGCTGGACGCGGCTCAGTTGATCGTGGTGTCCTTCATCAGACTCGCCGGCGACACGCATGACGCGAAGAAGTGCTTCGCCGAACGACGTGGCCAACGAACTTGGTGTTTCGCTCACGGTTTGCATTGGGTCCCCTCCTAAGTGGGGCCAGTATGCGTAGGCCCGCATACCAGTGCCACGAAGAGCGGGCAAGAAAAGCACCCATCCGCGCTTGCGAAACAAGATCAGCCGTGATAATTGCGCGCACGCGCCACGTAATCAGGCGCGTAAAGCTGTGCATCCGGAGGCGCGCGTACGCGAGGTTCCGCCACAGACAACTGGCAACGCGGGGTATATCCGACCAATTCAATGGATGTCATGCGAACGCATATCGCGTCCACCTAACAGCGAACTCAAGTTCAGCAAAGAGATGAGATTTGGGGAAGTGACGACGCGCGATGCGGACATGACGTACTCAGGGGGAGATACGTACGGCGGGCTGCGGCCTGTCGCCTGCATGGTGCAAGCGCGAAGCGTCGCACCCCTCACCAAGCGGGTGAGGCGCAGACGTGATCAACGGTTTAGCTATGCACCTCCACCCGGTCTGGTGTTCGGATGACAATGATCATCCAGTGCGTCTCGGTAATAGCTCTGCAGCTTGGCAGATAGAGTAAGACGAGGAGTCCTCCCCGTTGGCCGGTGCAAACTGGATATCGGCCTAAATCGACGGGTCTAGGCCGCCAGTGCGCCCCTGCAGCTGTCAACAGCCTCGCGGGTCAGCACCGCCAGATGTTTTTGAGGGCATCGTGGTGCAGGGAAGGTCTGGGTTGCATTGCTTCCACGGCCGGGCTTATAAAGCAGTCGCGGATCGACGTATGCCGTCCGTGTTCTGCCCTGTCGATGATATTCGCTGGGTGCCCGTTCAGTCGCCAGAGGCGCGACGGGAATCAAACCACCCTTTTTCTTCTACCCCAGCGGGGGATCTTCGGCATGGCCAACTTTCGGGCGCGGCGCGCCCATGCATTCAAACAACAACACGGACGATGCTGTTACTGCCAACACGCCGTGTGGCTCACCGACGTGGCCACATTCGCTCGACAGCATGGGCTTACGGTACGTCAGTCGATGCACTTCAAGTGCACCGCGGAACATCTGGTGGCGCGATGTGAGGGCGGCAGGAACATTCAAGAGAACATCGTTGCAGCGTGTTGGTGGTGCAATACCCGCCGACACCGTTGCAAGCATCCGCTTTCCCCGGCTGCTTTTCAGGTGTACGTGACCAAACGCCTTCACGCAGACCGGTGGCATGGTAAGCGCAGCACGTCCGCGGACGTCCCAAACTGAAAGCCATCAGAGAATCGAAGGGATAAAGGGCGGCGGGTCAGATTCCCAAAGTCAGCTTCATTTCTGCACGTCATAGGTACGCCAACATGAGCACGCCAACATCGACACCTTCCTCATCCGACTCACTCACCACCAGCCGCCATGCCCCGGTTCAACATCCGAGACTTCTGCGGCTTCGTGAGGTTCTGCATCGGACGGGGATGAGCCGATCGTGGATATACCGGGAGGTGGCGGAAGGATGTTTCCCCAAACCTTTGAAACTTAACCTCACTTCGGCTTGGCTGGAAAGCGACGTCGACAGCTGGATCCAAGCGAAGGTCGATCAACGAGATCAGCTGCGCGCATCGACCATCATGCTCAGCAAATCAAGTCATGCATGATCGAGGCATTGCCACGATCGGCGCATCCCGTAAACCGTGCCGTTAGTGGTTGGAGAGCTGTGGCGCCGATTCCGATCATGCAGTGCACCTCATTCAGACAGCTGTAGCAATCCAAGGCCTCGATGCAGATGGCACGGTTGAAACGTTCAATGTAGGCGTTCTGCTGGGCTGGCTTGCCGCGCTGGATCTGCAGCAGTTCGACGCCGCGCCGATGAGCCCATTGCCGCTGCGTGGCGCTGATAAGCGCCGGGTCGTAGTACATACCGAAGCATGATCTGTTGGGCATCATCAGGGCGAGCCGATCCCGAGGCTTCTGACCCACCGCAGGAGCTCCACCTTCCCGCGATGCGCGCCCAGCCAGATGCGCCACGCCAGGCAAATCTGATCACTCAGACACCATCCAAGCCGCTCGCCGGCGACCATTCCACTGACATGACGGCATAACCGTTTGCATCATCTCCACGGAGGCGGAGCCTATACGGGGTGTCGATAGGAATGATCGCTGGAACCACCTGACTCCCTGCTATCAGCAAATCTCAGAGCTGTCTGATTGAACGAACTCTCGTACACCATCTTCCGATTCAGCCCCATCATCTCCACGTTGAGCTGACCGACCCGCTCCTTGGCCCGTTCTTCAAGACTTCCATCGCGACGGGGCGCCGTTGGCAAAACCAGTGGCGCCCCGCAGTACCGTGGGTCGTCCAAATTCTTGACCATATCGACCAGCTCCCTTACTCCACGGTGGTACGCCTGCATCATTCTTCTCATATAGGGCCTGCGCATACTTCTGACGACCTCGCACTCGCCAGCTGCCTCAATCGGCCAAGATACAATGATCGCGCATTCCAGTGCCGCCACATCGTGCCCCGGTGGAACACCACTCGTCGATATAGCTGAGCGTCCTGCCCACACCGTGGCAACAACGTCGTGATCGCGCCAGATTCGCATTCAGTACTGGGCGAAGCTCACATGCTAGACAGGCGACATCATCCCCGATAGCGGCACCCCGACGTGCAGGTCTCATGCACGACCACCTCTGACAGCAACGGGAGCGCCGGCTTGAGGCGATCCCATATCCAGATCGACAACCGCTCGCTGGTCGGATTCTCCAGTCCCACGATGTCATTGAGGTAGTGGTGATCCAGTTGGTCGTAGAGTGGCTGGAAGGCAGCCTTGACGTCTGAAAAATCCAACACCCAACCGGTATCCGCTCCGAGCTCGCCCCTGAGATGAATCTCGACGCGGAAGGAGTGCCCGTGCAGACGGGAACACTTGTGGTCTTCGGGCACATTCGGTAGCCGGTGTGCCGCTTCGAGTGTGAAAACCTTGAAAATATCCATGACGGCATTGTACATCCCGCCTCGCAACACACCCGCGCCACAACAGAAGTTGTGGCCAACCGTCACATGCTGAATCCAGATCACACTCGGAGAGTCAGCAGATCCAGAAAATATGCGCTTCACTACACTTCGAAAGCTCAATGCCATGAGTACGGCAAAGTCGACATTGCCTCCAGAAGGCTCACCCATCACCGGCACCCATATCCCGACCCAACATCCAAGACTTCTGCGGCTTCGCGACGTCCTGTACCGGACGGGCATGAGCCGTTCGCGGGTATACGCGCACATGGCCGAAGGCCAGTTCCCCAGACTCGTGAAACTTGGACGTTCCTCAGCGTGGTTGGAAAGCGAGATCGAAGCGTGGATCGCGGCCAAGATCGCTCAACGGGACCAACTGTTTGAAAAGCCGTCTACCCCTCAATGAAATCCGTTGGACATTGCGGACATACCCGCCGGCTGTGACACACAGTTGTCCGCGTGCGCCGGTGCAGTTGGCTCGCAGATGCCATCTATGCGGGAGGCAGCAAATTGTTCGTCAGCAGATCAGGCGCTACGCCAGCAAAGGGCGAATAACAGATGGTGCGGACGGTCAGCCGGCGGGGCGCTGCGCTCATCGGTGGGCGAGGCGTCATCCAGCCCTCGGTTAGCATGCCGGGCTACGCAACCCTTCCATATGACCTCCTCAATCATCTGGGCTTCTCGGCGCCCTTGCCGAACATCAGATGGCGCAGCTCCGGGACCAGGTAGCGGATCTGGATGGCGCAGCCGACTCTCAGTAGAAGTCGCTGCGCCCCCATTGAAAGCGCTCGTAGGCCTCGGCACACTCATCGTCGGTTGGTTGATGAAAAGAGGGCTCGTTCCCATGTCTGATCAACAACGCGGTGCGGTACCAGACGTCAAAGTCAGTCCGCTCTATGTGAAAGCCTGCGCGTGCAGCCTCATATTCGGGTTCGGGTCGTATTGACCTGCCGACACCGTTGAGGGATCGCAGCCGTTCGACTGCCTGATCTGCGGATTGCGCCCCATCCAGCCCAGAGTTTTCGCCAAGGACGAATGCAGTCGCCCAGACCGCCCGTTCCATATCGTTCATCAAAAGCCATACCAACTCTGGTGAGCGTTGTTTTGAGGTAGTCATTGTCGCCTCACTGCAAAAATGTCAAAAATGCGAGCCGGGTGCCACCCCGTCGTCGCGCCGCCAGATCGGGCGCGTTACGCCGATAGGGGCTACGTTGGTACTGGATTTGCCTTGTCAGTCTCTCAACGCAAGGGCCCGATGCTGCTCCCGCAACTACCGTCTCGATTGCGTTCGGATGCACCTCACGGAGGAGCGCCATGACGGCATCCGCGGAGAGAAGTGCCAAGTAGCAGAGTGATGCCACGGTTCAGCCAGAACTTGACGGTGAGGCACTCCCACACGCCTGGCGATGGCGTTTGCGCAGCTCGACAACGCCGACACCACTTCCTGTTGAGTGTCTCAGCCCGTGTGCGCACCGAAGCGGTACAAGCTGAACCAGCCTTTTTCGATGTCCGGGGTCAGATAGAAAGCTCCCGTGGTGTGCTTTTCCAGTTCAGCCAACATCCTCACCTCGTGGACTGTCGGGTAATGGCGGAGCAGGCGGTGAGCTTCTTGTCGGACCTCCTCCGGGACGGCCTTGTCTTCCCGCAGTTCCTTGAGAAATGCGCCGGTCTGCAGGAGATTCCGCGTGCGTTCGTCGGGAGTTGTCATGCCGAGCTCCGGTTCGTGGGATGGCGGTGGAAATTTCCTTGGCACGCTCGGATACTCACCGACCGGTGCCCGGCGGATGAAGCACCCTCCTCAGACGCCATTTTGCGAATTGACGTCTCAGCACCCGCGACGAGCCTACGGCCCAGGTCGCCGTGCTCCATCGGCACGGCCTCAGCGTGGCTTCGTGTTCCGCTTCGCGCTGTCGCGATCAGCCTTGCTGACCACCTCCCTGATCGCCTCGAGCCGATGGGGACTGCACGCGAAGCGGGTGCGGCTGAGCAGGAGTGCCGTCATCGCGTCTGCGAGATCGGGCCGTACCGCGCGCAGCGTGTCCAAGGGCTTGCGGATCAGCTCCACGCCGAGCAGTTCATGGCCGACCGTGAGCGCCCTTTCGGTGCAGTAGCCCTCCTCGGTATAGCTCACCGTCTTGCCGACGTCGTGCAACAGCGCAGCGATGACGCCCAGCTCGTACTCGGCGGCACCGAAGCTCACCTGCTTCGGTGCCGGGGACGACATCACGTCAGCCACGCCGCGGGCCACCTCCAGACTGTGCCATGCGAGGCCGCCGGGCCATGCGTGGTGCTTGGTGCCCGCCGTCGCTGTCCAGAAGCCATGGAACACGGGCGTGAGGGTAAACACATCACTGACGAACCGACGCAGATCCGGTGCCGTGATGGTCTGGAGCAGGTCATAGACGTCCACCACCACTGATGGAACGGGACACAGCTCTGCTGACATCACCTCGACTGGGTCGATGGCGTCGTCGCGCCGTGCACTCACGACATACATCTGATGATTGGGCAGGCTCAGAATCACCGCGCACACCTTGTCCACGGCATCCGGATCGCCAAACAAGGGCGGATCAACCCAGCTGACCACGGGATATATCCCGTCTTGGGTGGCGAAGTTCACGCTGTAGGGCGCCCGCGTCTGGGGAAGCGAACCATCCCAGAGCAGCACTCCTTCGCGGAGGTAACGAAAGGAGTCATGGGTCATGTCGATCTCTGCAGCATGAAGGTTGTTCATCGGGCTTTCCTCATTGCGTGTATACGAAGGTTGGTCTCGGGAAGTGGGGTTCTCGATCAGCTATCTCGGTCTCGGACCTCCTTTCCGGCGCTTGGCCCTGCCTTCAGAAGCTGTGCCAATGCAGCCTTGAGCTGCTCTGGACTCATCGTGTCGAGATCGGCGGGCGTCATCGGTGCCGCCTCCTCCTCCTTGTCGGCAAGGCGACTGTTGATGAGTCCGGCGAACGCGCGGCCATCCTGTCGGGTCAGATTCGGCACGTAGCGCGAGTACACGCGGAACAACATGTCGGTGTTCGTATGGCCCAGCGTTCTGGCGATCCACTCGGGGTTCTCGCCCGAGGCCAGCATCAGCGTGGCAGCGGTGTGGCGGGTCTGGTACGGACGCCGCTTCTCCAGCTCCAGGTAGCGCAGCAGCGGGTACCAGACGCGGTTGGTGAAGTTGTGCGCGTCAATCGGGCCACCCTCCCGGGAGGGGAACACCCATGGCACCGCCGGATCGCGGGCACGTTGCTGCGCAAGGATCGCTTCGCGCACCATCGGCTGCATCGGGATGTCACGGACCGAGGACTGGTTCTTGGCGTCTTCCTCCACCTCACCGGCGACGACGGTTTCGCGCACCAGGATCAGGTTCCGCTCCAGATCCACGTATTTCCATTGCAGGCCATTGATTTCGCCCGTGCGCATCCCGGTGAAGAAGCGCGTAGCCAGGTAGTTGCGATAGTCAGGACGAACGGCATCGAGAATCCGGTTGACCTCATCCAGCGAAAACGGCTGCACATCGGTCTTCTTCTGCTTAAGCGGTTTCACGCCACGAAATGCCGGCGTCACCTCAAAGCGATCAGCCGCCTCGTTCAAGATCTGCCGCAGAAAGCACATGATCTTGTTGATGCGGGCATTGCCCAACGTGCCCTTGCGGCCCGGAAGCTGGGCGATCTGTGCGCGGAAGGCGAGCACGTCCGCCTTGGTGACCTCGCCCACCGGGCGCGACCCAAATGTCGGCAGCAGGTTCTTGTTGAGCACCTCGCGCACACACGATCGATGCAGTCGTCGCCACTGCGGCGACATCTCGAGGAACCACAGCTCGGCGAAGTCGGTGAACAGAGGAGTGGCCGCCTTCGCTGCACCGGAGTCAGCCATCTGCACGGTTGGACGCAACCCAACGGCAGGAGCACCGAACTGCGCTGCCCGAGGGCTGCCTGGAAAAACTGCGGCGTAGTCGAACGCCCCTTGAGCCATGTCCTTCTGGACGCGATTGAGCAGCGACTGGACCTTCTTCCGGTTCTCCGACGTATCGGGGAGTGCCGTCTGCTCGCGGCACCGCACACCCCGATAGAAGAAGTCCAGATAGAGCGTACCGGTCTCCGGCCGCACCCGAACCTTAGCCATGAGCGACACCACCATTGGCCATGGGAATGAGCGGAGCGCGGGAGGCTGACGGCGTGCCGATATCCCGCTGGATCGCCTCCCAGATGAACAGCAACTTCCTCCCTCCGAACGGCCTGATGTAGTGGACGCCTTCCAGCAGCACGGCGTCTTTGAGGCGCGTGCGGATGGTTCGAGCGTCATAGTGAATGCGGTCGGCCAGTTGGTCGGTTGTGAGATAGGTTTCGCTCATGGCAATGCTCCATGCACTGGTTTCGGGGCGAACGCACATAAATATGTGCATTCGAGTGCATTTGTAGCATGCCGCTTGCGTTTGTCAAATTTTTTGTGCGAAATGCATGAAACGGTGCCAACAGGGTCGGCCATGCTTCGCTACAAGCTCAAGGAAAGGATTGCTGACAAGGAGTTTGCCGAGCGTCGCCGCGTGACGATCCAGGAGATCGCGCAGGCCACCGGCATCACGAGGAATACGCTCTCGAAAATGCTCAACCAGCATGGTGCAAGCGTTCGATCGGAGAACCTCGACCGGCTCTGTGGCTACTTCAACTGTCGTATCGAGGAGCTTGTGGAGCATCTCGACGAGCCGCCCGCAAGCAAACCCGATTCCAGGCCATGAAACAGCGGCCCAGTCGCTGCGTCTCAGCTTGCAAGACAGGGGTCAGCCAGAGTCGACAGCGTGACCCACGGAAGATCTCTATTCAGAGCAGAAGGGCATGGATGACAGGCGCTGCCATCAAGACTCGGGGACAAGTGGGTTCATCACAATTGAACTCCCGCTGCGGAGCAGCTCTGCGCTGCCGCTCTGTCGCCGAATCCATGAAACGGCTTGCGCTCCGGCGACCTCCACGTCCCATTTCAACGCGCACTCCCATACGACAAGAACACGCCACCCGGCTTCCGACAGCTCATGTATCGCCCTCGCATCCCTGCGTTGGTTGGCTTGCAGTTTCGGCTCCCAGAACTCCGGTCGGGTGGCAGGCAGCCGGAACAACGGACAGCCTTCGTGACGATGCCAGAAACATCCATGCACAAAAACGGCAGCGTTCCAACGTCGCAGCACGATATCCGGACGTCCTGGCAAGTTCCTTGCGTGCAAACGAAAGCGAAGCCCTTCCGACCAGAAAGCACGTCGAACCAGCAACTCAGGCGTCGTGTCCCTGCTCCGAATCCGCGACATCGCCATGGAACGCTGCTCTCTACTCAGAGTGTCCGCCATAGGGAAAGTCCTGATCCAAGCCACAAGACAACACAGGTGGGTATGGCGAGGGAATCCGTCCGGCCTCCGGATGACCAGCCCAGCCCCTCCAATACCCCGTCACCGACAACCAGCCACGCATACGGGTCAGCGGAGCACCCAGTGCTACAGCAACTCCAAACAGTCCGGGAAGTTCATTTGTCATGCCCTTGCAAGTAAATGTAATAGACATCTTTGCTGGCCCCGGCGGCCTCGGGGAGGGGTTCACCAACTTCTCGCCAGATGCCAAGCATCACCCGTTCCGCATCCGTGTCTCCGCAGAGATGGAATCCTCGGCCCATCGCACGCTGACCTTGCGCTCCTTCTACCGAAAGACCATCGCGCTGGATGGCCGCGCTCCCAAGGAGTACTACCAGTTCCTTGAGAAGGTCTCCCACGGGGATGCCCAGTCCGCCGGGGACTTTTTCTCGAATAGCGCCTATGCATCGCTCTGGCGCGAAGCCACTCTCGAGGCCCGCCAGTTGGTCCTCGGCACAGAGGACGGCGACAAGGAACTTGCCGGGATGGTCTCGCGGATCCACAACTCGGGCGACGCCCTGGTCTTGATCGGGGGCCCTCCCTGCCAAGCCTATTCACTGGTAGGTCGGGCACGGAACGCCAGGAACAGCTCCTTCCACACCAAAGGGGACCACAAACACTACCTGTACCGTTCATATCTTGGCCTGCTCGCCGAGTACAAGCCGGACATCTTCATCCTGGAGAACGTCAAGGGGATCCTCTCGTCGACTGTTGCCGGGAAAGGCATGTTCGGCCAGATCGTGAGCGACCTCAGCAATCCAACTGCGGCCATGGGATCAACGGGCAAGCGGTCCATGGAGTCCGAATACGTTCTCTTGCCACTCCTCACCGGGGACATGGGAGCTGAGGATCCACGCTCCTTTGTGGTCAAGGCGGAGACCTTGGGTGTTCCACAGGCCCGGCACAGAGTCATCATCATGGGGGTCCGTCGGGCCGTGTTCGGCTCAATAAGTCAGTCCCCCGTGCTGGCCAAGAACGAGGAACCGGTGCATCTACGCGATGTCTTGAAGGATCTTCCCGCGTTGCGGAGCGGCCTGAGCTCTGGTTTCGACACCGGCTCGGCATGGCTGAGCGAGGTCAGACACCAACGGCGACGCCTTATGGGCATGCTGGGCCGCGACGCCATGGATCTCAAGCACCATCTGCGCCATTTGAACTTCGGCCCGTCCCTCGAACGATCGTCGTCCGTGTACGCCGATGAATACCTTTCACCAAGACACAGCCACTACTTCCGTGATCCCCGTCTCAGGCATGTGCTGAACCACGAGACGCGCAGCCATATGAATGACGACCTGGGCCGCTATCTCTTTACGTCTGTGTATTCAGCCGAGCGAAAGCGCTCACCCGTCTCCGGCGAGTTTCCTCCGGAGCTGTATCCAGACCACAAAAGCTGGTCCTTGGGACAATTTGCCGACCGCTTTCGCGCTCAGTCGCCGATCCACCCGGCGTCAACCATTACAAGCCATCTCTCCAAAGATGGTCACGCATTCATTCACTGGGATCCAGAACAGTGCCGTAGCCTCACCGTTCGCGAAGCCGCGCGGGCCCAGACGTTTCCCGATAACTATCTGTTCCTGGGTGGGAGAACACAGCAGTACGTCCAAGTGGGCAATGCTGTCCCGCCATTGCTGGCCCAGCGGATCGCCGAAGTTGTGTGGTCACTGCTTGTGAACAGGAGAAAGCACTGAGCGCAAAATGCAACAGGGGGATGTCTGACCAGTGACCGAAGCAATAGCCACCAATCCAGAGGAACAGTCGACGCCACTGGATGCGCTCGACATGTTCGTCGCTGACGATTCCGAAAGTGGGATCAGCGACCAGTCCATCGCCGACAACGAATTGCTTGTCGACACGCTCGTGGCTGAGTGGTCGGACCTCATGCGGCGCAGCGAGGATACCGGCTCCGGGTTTGACGATGGCATCGAATCACATATCGGTAGAGATCTGGAGAGGCAGTTCACCGATGCTCATCGCACAAAACAGCTGGAGCGCAGATCCAATATCGTCGACGCGTTTTCGGCGGCACGGGATAGAGGCTGGATCACCGCAGCCGAGCTGGCGGACATACTCCCGAACGGCGCGGCAACTGAGGAGGCCATTTCCGAGATTGCGCTCCATCTCGACGCCGCCGGCATTGCCATTATTCAGAGCTGCCCTGAGGAGGGGGCTGAGCCGCTGGATGCGACACCATGTGGCTACCTGGAGGATCTCGACGACGAAGTGGCCATAGCCGAAGGCATGGGGTCATGCATACCGATCTATCAACCCCGTGTCGGATGGATAAGCAGTCCGCATGATCCCTTGCGCACGTTCGTGCACCACATTGCAAAGAAGCCTCTGCTGTCAAAGTACGAGGAAATATCACTCGGCCGCCGTGTCGTGGCGGCTCTGCAACCTGTGGCACAGTTGATCCACGATCACCCGGCAATCCTCGATTGGCCCAAGCTGCGGTGCGCCATACGGCCGCCATATATGTTGGTAGGCGGCCGAGACAGGGAAGTCTCCTTGGAGGCACCTGCCACCCTGGATTCAGCCAAAGCAGACCCCGAGGACCTCGAAGACCTCGAAGACCGGGATGAGGAATCCATGGTGTCCGAATCCGCCGACGATGCAGCGACGGATCTCTGGGCACTTGCGCGCGCCATATGCAAAGCGTCAACGAACATCAATCCGCCAAGCGAACTTGGCACCCATGCGAACAGGATCGCAGCGAGTGCGTTGAGCACTGCAGAAGCCATAAGAAACATATTTGCCGAGTCGAATTTCAAGCTCGTTTTTTCGATCGCGACCAGGTACATGGGTCGTGGACTGGAAATATCGGACCTCGTCCAAGAAGGGGTTCTTGGTCTCCTGCGCGGTATCGAGAAATGGGATCCAGAGAGGGGCTGGAAGCTTTCGACGTACGCGACTTGGTGGATCAGGCAGTCAATCACGAGGGCTCTCGCTGACAAGGGAGGCGAGATACGCATTCCGGTGCACATGATGGAGAAGCTGAACCAAGTGTTTGGCGTGCAACGGACTCTCGAACGTGAACTGGGGCGAGCACCATCGACTGAGGAAACCGCCGCAGCCCTCAACACCGACGCAGCCTTCGTCACCCGCACGATGAGGATGAGGAGAACGATTGTGGATATCGCCACGCTGGATCCCGAATCAGAGTGGGTAACCGGCGGAGACAGCGCCATCGATCACGCATGTCAGGAGAACTCCAATGCGCAGATCGACATGGCGCTGTCTTCCCTAGACAAGCGCGAGGCCGAGGTCGTGAGGCTGCGCTTCGGTATCGCAATGGATGGCGAGCTCACCTTGGAGGAGGTCGGCAAGCGATTTGGTGTCACGCGAGAGCGGATACGCCAGATTGAGAAAAAGGCGCTGATGAGGCTGCGGCATCCTTCCCGCGCCGCGGGCCTGGCTGATTTGCTGGACTCACAGCCATGAAGACGAAAAGCTGCCCACCTCGCGCCAGCGCGATGATCGAGTCACTGCGTGGCATGGGCTACACAACCGGATCGGCCATTGCTGACGTCATCGACAACAGTATTTCTGCGGGGGCAACCCTCATCCAGCTCGATTTCGGATGGCACGGAAAGGACTCGTTCATCCGCATATCCGACAACGGGCACGGATTGACTGCGGAAGAGCTGGACCAAGCCATGGTTCTCGGCTCGACGAACCCTCTGGAATCCCGGTCGACAAGCGATCTTGGGCGCTTCGGCATGGGGCTCAAGACAGCATCCCTATCGCAATGCCGTCGCCTCACTGTGGCGGCAAAAGTGGACACGGAGGTGAACTACCGCTGCTGGGATCTGGATGTGCTCGCCACGAGCACTGGGGACGATTGGACTCTGCTGCTGGAACCATTCCCGTCATCCAGAGGGCTATGCCAAGAAACGCTGGAGAGCGGGTTTGCCACCGTGGTCCTCTGGGAGGGCCTGGACAGGGTAGTCACTCCGGGGTTCCAGGAGCGGGACTTCTTCGACCTGATCGATGAAGTGGAGCGTCACCTCGCCATGACGTTTCATCGGTTTCTCGAAGGGCAGAGCCCTCAGGTACGCCTGTACATCAATGGGAACACGCAGAACGAACGCGTGCGCCCGTGGGATCCGTTCATGCGCGCGCACGATGCAACGATGGCCACGCCGGTGGAGATCCTGCACGGTGGTGTTGCTGTGCAAGGTTACGTACTGCCCCACCGCGACAAAATGAGCAATGCTGAGTTCGAGGCGGGCTCGGGGCCAGCTGGCTGGGTCTCCCGACAGGGGTTCTATGTCTACCGCGGGAATCGCCTTCTTGTGACAGGAAGCTGGCTGGGTCTCGGCGAAGGGAGGCCATGGCCCAAGGATGACCTCCACCGGTTGGCCCGCATCAGCTTGGACCTACCGAATACTCTCGACCATGAGTGGCGGATCGATATCAAGAAGTCGACAGCTCGGCCCCCTGTCCATCTTCGCAGTCGGCTGGTTGAGCTCGCAAAATCGGTACGTGCGGATGCACGACGCGTGTTCACTCATCGAGGTGAAGTGCGATCCGATGGAGAGGCGCGGACGATCACCCCCGCTTGGATGGTTTCCGCATCCACGGTCGGTGCCCGGTACCGCATCGACGAAGCGCATCCTGTCATTGCCAGGATTCTGGAAGAATCGGGCCCATACGCCGGCCGCATCCGTCAGATGCTGCGCGTGATCGAAGAAACCGTGCCTGTCCAGCGTATCTGGTTGGATTCAGCCGAGACGGTCGACAAGGAGCCCTCCACCATCGACGATGGGGTTCCGGATGATCTGATGGATCTCCTGCGAGAGGAATATCGGAGCCTGATCACTTCGAAGGGATTTTCTCCGGATCAAGCCCGACGCCAGCTTTCAAGCACAGCACCATTCCACCGATTTCCCAAGGCCATCGCACTGCTTGGGGACAACCGGCAGCACAACGCGGGAGCAACGCCGTGAACGAGGCCTTGGTGCAGGACTTCATCAAGCTGGTACAGATGGACCTCAAACGATTCGCACGGGATGGAAAACCCGTCACGCTTGAGACGATCGAGGCAGCCGTCGCGAAAGCACTCTCTTGGGACGAGGCGTTCAGCACCGTCCCCAAAGGGGACATCGTCAAACTGATGAGCGACCGCTACGCGATCTGGATCGGCGAGGCAAAGGCGCTCGATGGCGATGACGAACATACGCCATGGCTGACCCCCGAACGCCGGCAGGGGTGGCGCTATTGGTCGGACTACGAAGACTTCCTCGAGCCCAAAATTGCCGAGGCGAGCATTGAGAGCCTTGATCGGCAAACGGACGAGATCCTCAAGAGGCTTGAGGACCCCGAGAAGCCGGGGCCCTGGGACCGGCGTGGCCTGGTCGTCGGTCATGTGCAGTCAGGCAAGACGAGCAACTACACCGGTCTGATCTGCAAGGCCGCCGATGCTGGCTACAAGATCATCATCGTGCTCGCTGGACTCCACAACAATCTCAGATCGCAGACACAGATGCGGCTTGACGAGGGTTTCCTTGGGTACGAAACGAGCCCGAATCTCAATTCACCAAAGAAGGAGATCGGGGTCGGTCTCGGCCGGGAGCCCAGCCTGAGACCCAACTACGTCACCAATCGATCCGACGGAGGTGACTTCCGGACCCAGGTAGCCAAGCACTTGGGTATCAGGCCGGAGCAGACCCCATGGCTGTTCGTGGTCAAGAAGAACAAAACCGTCCTTACGAGGTTGCTCGAATGGATACGGCTTCACGTTGCAGAACAGACCGACCCGGAAACGGGACGGCGCGTCGTGACCAAGCTGCCCCTGCTCCTCATCGACGACGAGGCTGACCATGCATCGGTGGACACCGCCGAACAGGCATTCGATGGTGATGGCAATCCGGACCCGGAGCATGAGCCCAAAGTCATCAACAGTCTGATACGACAGATTCTTGGGGCGTTTTCCCGTTCCGCCTATGTCGGATACACAGCTACACCCTTCGCAAACATCTTCATCCATGAGAAGGGATGGACGAAGCTTGAAGGTGAGGATCTGTTCCCGCGCAGCTTCATAGTCAACCTGCCCGCGCCGTCGAACTATGTCGGGCCAATGAAGGTGTTCGGGCATACCTTGTCGGACGGCACGCTGATCGAGGGACTGCCCTTGATCAGGGATGTATCGGACTTTACCGACAGCGAGGAACCAGACTCGACCATTGGCTGGATGCCGAACGGGCACAAAAACGGATATTCACCGCTCTACAAGGGACAGCCCGAGCTGCCACCAAGCCTGAGGGAGGCCATCCAGGCTTTTGTCTTGACCTGCGCCATCAGACGAACGCGGGGCCAAGGCAGAGAGCACTGCTCGATGCTGATCCACGTCACGAGATTCACGAGCGTCCAGGCCGAGGTGACGGGCCAAGTGAAGTCCTATATCGAGGACATGTATCGGCGCCTCCGCCGCGGTATCGGCCAAGAGGAACTCGTCGCGGAACTCCGCGCACTTCTGGAACACGATTTCATTCCAACGACACGGCTGGTCAACCAACGCATGCCGCCGAATGAACGTGTCGATGAACCGGACTGGGGCACGGTGGAGCCGGAATTGGTACCGGTTCTCGAGGAGCTTCAAAACCGCACACGCGCGGTGAACGGAACCGCAAAAGATGTCCTCGACTATGCCGACAACGAGGTGACCGGAATTCGGGTCATCGCCGTAGGTGGCGACAAATTGGCTCGCGGACTCACCCTGGAAGGGCTGACCGTCAGCTATTTCCTGCGTGCCTCGCGAATGTACGACACCCTCATGCAGATGGGGCGCTGGTTCGGATACCGCCCGGGATATACGGATCTATCGCGGCTCTACACGACCGAAGAACTCCAGAAGTGGTTCCGCCACATCACCATTGCATCAGAGGAACTTCGTCAAGCCTTTGACCACATGTCAGCCACACATGCCAAGCCCCGCGAATACGGCCTTCGTGTGCAGTCGCATGAAGTCATGACGGTCACTTCTTCCACGAAGATGCGATCAGGTCGTGAGCTGAAGATGTCCTACGCCGGGGATGGTATCGAAACTACCGTCCTGTCCAGGGACAAGGCGGTGATCGAGTCGAATGCCGATGCTGTAGAGCGCCTGCTTGCAGGCATGGGCAAGCCAAATCTCAATCACTCGCAGCCGCGGCCGGGCAATACATCGGCCTCATGGAGCGGATCCATGGTCTGGAGCGACGTCTCCGGCGAAACCATCGCGTCCTTTCTGTCTGCCTACCGGACTCATATCTCAGCGTACAAAGCCAACAGCTCTCTGTTGGCCAATTACGTGGAGGAAATGCTCAAGGTTGGCGAGTTGGCAGACTGGGTCGTCGCTGTCCTCAGTGGTGACTCACCGTCGGCACCGAAAATCGCAGGGATCCCAGTCCACCTCGTGGAGCGGACACCGGATGACCGCGACAGCGCACAAGCTGAAAAAGGAAGGTATGTCATCCGGCGCCTGCTTTCACCACGTGACGAGGCCATGGACCTTGACCTTCGCGCATACGAGGCAGCCCTGGTCCTGACGAGCAAGGCCCGGGCAAACGATCCGGCCAGAGGCGGCACCCGAAAGAACGAGAAGATCACTTTTCCCAGTGGCCCAGCCATCCGCGCGATCCGCGGCCTCGGCACCCCGGATGGGATCGTTCCGCCCAACCCGACAAGGGGCGTGCTTCTCATCTATCCACTTGACCCTCAGAAAGCCAAAATTGCCAACGTCGAAGTTCCGATATACGCCATTGGTATCAGCTTCCCGTCCAGCACCAACGCGAAATCGATCCCCTATGTCGTGAACAATGCGTACTGGGAACAGGAGCTCGGCGGGGGCCTGCAATGACTTCCAACCTTCAGGCGCTGTGGAAGGGGCTGGCAGGCGTCTCCGATGGAGCCGGCTGGCAGACGCTCGGCATCAGGCCACAGGCACATTGCTCCATCTGTGCGGCTATCCGGCATCCAGAGGTGCTGGAGGCGGTGATGCTCGATGTGATGGCGAGCTCGATCCCGAGCAATCTGGATCTGCCCGAGGCACAAGGGTTCCGCGTGCTGCTGGAGCGGCGCTCTTCGGGAGCCAAAGGCCAGGTGCTGCTGATACTGGAGCGCACGCAGAGCGGAGGCTCTGAACTGTTTGCCCAGATGGTCGACGATGTGCTGGATATCACCGAAGCCGCTTCATCCGAGGAGGCCGCAGTGCGCGCATTTGTCGGCAGAATTGTCGCTTGGAAGCGATTCATGCACGAAATGCGTCCCACGGGCCTCTCTGATTCGGAGGAAATCGGTCTGCTTGGTGAACTGGTGGTTCTGAACACGCTCTTGGATACGCTCCCGGCAGACCAGGCAATCCGGTCCTGGGTCGGTCCCGAGGATGGGGTCCAGGATTTCGTTTGGGGGCAGTCGGCCATCGAGGTCAAAACCACCCTTGGTGCCAAGGACATCGTCCACATCTCGTCCATGGACCAGCTTGACCCCTCGCCACTCGATCAACTGCGGTTGATCCGTGTGAGGGCACGGCCCGGGAGTGACGGAAAGACGTTGCCGCAATGGGTCGACACGGTGGCGGAGCGTTGCCAGCAAGCCCTTTCCGACTTCTCGAATCGTCTGCTTTCCGCAGGCTACGCCGAGGTGCAACGCGACCAATACACTCACCAGTTCACCGTGGAAGGACTGGACGCTTACGCAATCACGGAGAGATTTCCCTCTCTCCGAAGAGCCCGTGCACCAGAAGCTGTCCGCGAGGCGAACTACCAGCTCGACCTCCGGCTCGCGAAACCGTTCGAGGTGCCGATGGACGAAGCCATCAGCGCAGTGACAGGGGATAAACGTGGCTCTTGAGGATTTTGCGAAGAACCTGCAGATGGAAGTGCGTGACCGTCGATCCACCCAGTCCGGGAGTGGCGCGGAGGAACGGTCCCCTTTCAGCGAGGAGATATTCACCGAGCTGGTGCTGGAGAACCTTCAGGAAATCGGCATGGTCTCCGAACCGGAACTGTGTCCACACATCGGACGATTCAGAAATACCGAGGTGAAGATCAGTGGCTATGCCTTTGGTGAGGTGGACGAGGAGGGCCAGGAGCCGGACGAGGTCGACATCTTTGTCACCCATTATTGCGGCCTCGAGACACCAGAACTCCTTCCAACGGAAGAATTGCGCACAGCGGCAACCAAAGCCCTGCGCTTCTACAAGGCCGTGGTGGAGACAGATTTCCGCTTCCAGCTGAATGAGGCAAGCGGGATATTTTCCTTTGCCGAGCGCCTCCACGCGATCAAGGATGACTTGCGCAAAGTCAGGATCTTCGTGCTGACTGACGGGATCGCGCGTGAGAAGAAATTCAAACCAACCACAGTTGGCGATGTCGAGGTCCGCCTGGAGGTGTTCGACATCGAGAGGCTGTATCAGCGACTCGAGGCAGGCAAGCCCCGTGACGAGATCGAGGTGGACTTCGTCAAGCTGACGGGTAGAACGATCCCATGTGTCTACATTCCGGAGATCAACGACGAGTACGAAGCCTGCCTGGCTGTTATTCCAGGTGTGGTGTTGGCAAAGCTTTACGACCAATACGGCGCCCGCCTGCTTGAACTGAACGTGCGATCTTTCCTGTCGGCGACCGGCAAGATCAACAAAGGGATCCGGGAAACCCTCAAGACTCGGCCTGACAGGTTCCTCGCGTTCAACAATGGCATCGTGATGACAGCCGACGAACTGGTCGCGGAGCGCGGGGAGAATGGTCAGATCGGGTTGCGATACCTCAAGGGTGTGCAGATCGTAAATGGTGGCCAGACGACCGCATCAATCCACCGGTCCTGGAAACTCAAGGAGGCGGACCTTTCGAAGGTCTTTGTTCCAGCGAAGATATCCAAGATCCGAGAGGACCAACTCGAGGAGATGGTTTCGCTGATCTCCAAATACGCAAACAGCCAGAACTCAGTTCAGCCGGCCGACTTTTCCGCCAATGACCCGTTCCATATCGAGATCGAGCGACTCGCCGAGCGCACGTGGTGCCCGGATCAGCGGGGTCGTTGGTTCTATGAGCGCGCAAGGGGCAGCTATCAGGTTGCGCTGTTCCGGGGGGGCGACACACCGGCGAAACTGCGAAAACTCAAGGAGACCATCCCTCCCCAGCGGAGGATCTCGAAGCCGGACGTTGCGAGATACATCAACGCTTGGGACGCCAAGCCTCACTTGGTCAGTCTGGGCACCCAGAAGAATTTCGATCACTTCATGCAGCAACTGAGGAAGAGCAGTGATGCGAACTGGACTCCTGATGAAAAATGGTTTCGGGACTTGGTAGCAAAGGCCATCCTTTTCAGGGAGGCGCAGCGCATCGTGCGAAGCCTGAAGTTCAAGGCCAGCCAGTCAAACATCACGGCCTACTTGGTTTCCCTTCTTGCGGATCGCTATGGTGAAAAATTTGATCTGGAACGCATATGGCGAACCCAGGCCACCTCTCCGCAGTTGAGTGACCTCATGCGTCAGTGGGCCCCTAAAATTGACGGGGCACTGAGACATACGGCCGCTGGGCGTCAGGTGTCCGAATGGGCAAAGAAGGAGGGTTGCTGGCTTCAGGTACGTCAAGTGGAGCTTGATCCAGCTGAAGGGGTACCCGAGATTCGCTGAACCCATTTCGCGAGCCAGCTCCTGATATCAGACTGCCGTGATCAATATTCTTGGTAGCGGATGATCGCGTCACTACTTCTTGTCGCAACATCGAGATGCTCTCGACCACGCATGCTTATGAGCGTACAGATCAGACCACCAGCGCTTGGTCAGCAAAGCATGACAGACTTTGATCCGCTGACACCCGATAGAAGGCATTCCAGCGGTGCGTAAACCTCGGCGAAACGATGCACAGAGCATCACCCTCGGGACACAGGCATACCTACAAGTGGCGCCTGAGACCCGCCGCCGCATGCTGGCCGTCCGGCGCCGGGACACGGCACCTGAGCTCCGCGTTCGCAGTACTCTTCACGCCATGGGCTTTCGGTTCCGACTACACAGCAAGGATCTCCCCAGCACGCCCGACATTGTCCTGCCTCGCCACCGAAAGATCATCCTCGTACATGGCTGTTTCTGGCATGGGCACGACATGTGCAAACGAGCGACGCGCCCCGTCAACAATGCCGACACTTGGGCAGCCAAAATCGAAGGCAATCGCCGGCGCGATCAAGAAAACCTTGATGCTCTCCGCTCACTGGGTTGGGGAGTCCTGATTGTATGGGAGTGTGAGGTACGGGATATCATTCTCCTTGAAAGGCGCTTACGCAATTTCCTCGAGCAGCCCGTGACAGGCGTCAGACCCGTGTAGTTCTTGTAGGACCGCCTAGCTGTTTGTTTGGTGGAGTAGCGCGCTTTGTCGGCTTTACGTAATCAAAGTAGATGCGCGGGTCGTCGCGCCCGTCCTTTTTGGCCGCGAACACGAGCTTCGCCCATCCCTTGATGATTCGCTCGTCACTCGAAGCCATTGGCGCGCGGCCCCATTTGTGCTTCAAGATGCCATAAAGCACTTCGCCGTGCAGCTTCGTGAATGCCGGCGGCACAGCCTCACCGATCATCTCTCGCACGTTCGTATGACCAAGTTTCTTGAGCGCATCCCCCCATTTGAAGTCGATTGGGAAAGTTTGGAGCAGTGAACATTCGAGCGGGCTAAGCAGACGATTTTGTGTCGGATGGATCGTGTAATCGCTTCCAATGTGTCCGCTTGCGGTCGTGACGGTAGCAGCTGGGCGGTCAGCATGCATTCGACGATAGCTACTCTTGAAGCCTTTGATCAGCCGATAGCCACCATCTCTTTCTTGCACTATGGGGCGTAAGAGCGGATTGGAACAATTTGGGCAAATCACCGTCTCAGGCAATACCTTGACGGGCCCGCAATGGTGACAAATATCGTTGTCCCAAGCACTGAGACCTGTGCCACGTGGAATCGCCGCCACCATGGCATATGTGCGTTCATCCCACACCGGCACGAAATGAAAACCAGCGTACCCTTCAGCACGAGCCGCCTTGGGCGTCGCTGCATCCAAATCCGGAAGCGCAAATGCAGCCAGTGCGTCCGCCAACGAGATCGGCATGGCGTTGCCAACGTCGGGAGCGTGCGTAGCCCGTGGGAATGGGGCTCTGCCAATGCGTAGTAATTTCTTCAGCCCGGGAAGATCTTTGCGCACGAAGGTCAGGAACGCCCTGTTGCGCGACTGGGGCACGCCGAAGTCGCAAAGATCCGCAACCATTGGAAATGCGACGTAATGTTTGGCCAATGCGGTGATGAGGTAGTTCGCAGCCGAGACCGGTTTCTTGTCCTTGGGATGATGGACCTTGCGGGCGAAAAACGCAGGTACATTTTCGACTACGATCAACGAAGGCATTAATTTCAACGCGACGTTAGCAACCACCGTTACAAGCAGGTTGCGCTCATCTTTTGAGCCAGCATTGGCATCGTCATGGCTGCCTTTGCCCGAGCGTGCAGAACTCATGCCCTGGCAAGGTGGGCAAGCGCAGAGCAAAGCTGGACGAGCCTTGCCGGCACGAGAGCGATACTTTTTGATCACGGTCCGCCAAGTCTTTCGCAAATCACCCGGCACGCCTTCGGCCTCTGGGTGATTGAGTAGGCAAACATCTAGGCGGCGCGCATCTAGTTCGGCCATTACGTCGAATCTGAAGCCTGCTTCACGATAGCCGACATCACCGGCGCCGCAATTGGAAAACAGACTTACAGCGCGCAGCTTACTCATGGCTGCTTTCCCTCTCGCTTCTCAGCGCCGAGGTCATGGACATCCAAGAACTGCTCGTGTACTTTCTTCGTCCGGCTCAAGAAGTCATGCCAAGACGTACGCTTTACGCGGCCGTCATCCACGAATCCCTTGTAGGCATGTCGATTGGAACTCTTCTTCAGTTTCTCGCCGTCTGCGACGAGGTCAATTCGCCATTTCCTGTAAAATTCTGCCACGGTCTCCGTGTTTTCTTTGAAGAATTGCTCGAAGGCATCGACATAATTGATCAATCGATCAAAATCCGTGTCGTCAAAGGCATGGCCAGCCTTCTTGATCTCCACGATGTGTAGAAGTCCGTCGATACTGACCAGCGTGAAGTCTGGTCGCTTGCTTTCGTAACCAATGGCGAGAACCACCTCGGTGCCGTAGGCCGTTTTCCAGAATTTCTCGAAAGCGTGCTTGAAATTCTTCAAGCTCTGGTTCTTCGTGATTACGGTCCAAGAAGGTTCAATGAGCCAAGGTGCTTGCGCGATAAGCTCCTGAAATTGGTTTTCGTCCATCGACACGTCGATAATTTTCTGGAGATCTTTGATCACCCTGACGCGCTGCGCGGCGATTTGAGCATAAGATGCCAGTTCCGCGATCTGAGCCTTGCTAAAGATGTCCAGCATCTGGTCAATAGACGCTTCGCCTTTGGTCACTTGGTTAGTGAATTCGTGGAAAGCTTCCATTAGTGCTTGATGCGGCGCGACCGAAAGAATAATCTGCGATAGGTCCTCAACATAAACGTCGTCGTTCAATTCGTCTTCAGCGGCGAAGCCGCCGAATTTCTTGGCCAAGTCGATGGCGACGCGCGCCACCTGTTTGTCCCCGAACCTTTGTCTAGCTCGATTCTCGATCTGGGACTTCCGGAGGAACTCATCGCGCACGCGAATCCGACGTGGCTCGCGCGAGATGCGAGCAATCTCCTTGATGAGTTCAGCGCCCCAGCGACGCAACAGCTGACCATAGTCTGAGTCCCAGAGGATGTCTTGGCGGTCTGTTCGAACGAGGTCATCACCTTGATCCAAGTCCAGCCACTCCGCCTCGACTTGGCCGACCAAGTACGAGCGCATTGCGAATTCGCCGGTGAAGCCTGCGGGCTGATTAAAGTCTCGCGTCACACCAACAATCTTGCCGCGCGCGTAGATTCGCACGCCCATCATTTCTTCGTTCTTGTACGCCTCTTTGGCCATGCCAAGCCATCCCGACACGGGGAGTGTGGAACCATCGTCGGCGATGACAGGGCGGCTGGCTAAGTCGACCTTTGAACCGGGTAGCAGCGGTATGTCTAGTGGATTGACCCTTACAGGTCCTACGTCGCTCTTGGTCGCGTCGACGATCAGAATCTTAAAGTCGGGTTTGGCGAATGTGAACCGCACGGCTAACTGGCGTAAGAATGTGTCCAGATCAGGGACACGCTTGGCCAGAAAGAACGTAAGTCTTATGCGGGTTCCGGATTTTTTGCTCCAACCGTGGTCGTCGCTACCAACCTCGAGTGGTACCGCATCGTCATCGTCTGTGACGATCTTGTCAAAGTCCATGAAGAAGTGCGAGATCGCATAACCATTCTTGGTCTTGGGACCACCGGCAGACCACACTTCAATGCGACGACAAATTCCGAAAGGGGCCAGTTTCCCGATGCCCTTGCGACCCATGACGGGCCGCTTTTTCGTCCTCGACCTGCTGCCGTCTTCGTTCTTTCGGGTCCGGCGATCCGCGCCCACCCGTAAGTAAAAACCGCTCGCTTCGTCGGGCGTCATGCCGTGTCCGTCGTCCTCGACATCGATTACGTAGCCAAGATCCTTCAGCTTCCCACCAGCCTGAGATGCAAGCTGGAGGTTCAGCGGCAGGCGGACGGTGACGGTTTCTGCATCTGCGTCGTAGCCATTGGCAATGAGTTCTGCGACCACCGCGCTGGCTTTGTCGTATAGCTTGACGCCAAGTTTGTCGACGGTGAGGCGCGAAATTCGTAAGTGGTACGGTGAGTGACCCGCTTCAGCCTTCTTCACGACCGAGGTTGGTCGACCGGACTCGCGGCCGTCGGCCGGCACTGCACGGCGAGAAGGTGTGGCCATTGGCATCTCCGCGTTGGGCGGCCCGATCCGGTGCCGCGATCTTGTTCGTGCCGCTCATGAGCATAATGAAGTACACGGCATTGTCGCATCATCTCGGCCAAGGAGAGTCCGATCAAGCACCGCTCTGGTCGCCTGGATGCCCCTGACACGACATACAGCTTCGTCGCTGCCACCAACGCCCGCTCGGCGAATCCCGTGCGGCCCTGCTACACGAGAAGCCGAGGCATCAAGAACGTACTGTTAGCAAACCGTCATCTTGGACATACTGCAACTCAATGTCGCTCACGGACGGATAGGCTGTGCGTGCTTATGCTCTCAACAAACGTGGGCCACCCGAGGGAACCCACGTTTACGCTTCACGTGTCACCGGATGCTTGGGTCATTTCACCCACTCCGCCTACCCCGTGACAGTAAAAAGTGTCACAGGGCGTGTCACATAGCCCACTCGGGAACCGAAGACGGGAGTGTGGGGGGATGACATCACGGGGATGCGCATGAGCCGAATTCGTCATGAAAGACACAAAAAAGCCCGCAATGACGCGGGCTTATCTGTCTCCATCCAATTGCTTGATTCGCAAAAGGAAATGGTGGCTATGGGTGGACTCGAACCACCGACCCCAGCATTATGAGTGCTGTGCTCTAACCGGCTGAGCTACATAGCCTTGGGGGAACCCGCCGTACCGGCATCGGAACGATGCGGGCGGGGCGCGGCAGTTTAGTCGGGTAGCCCGGCAGGTTCAAGTCTGCCGCTTGCCGCCGCTTTGCGCGCCGTGGTTGAATCGGCGGCAGGACTTCGCTGCGGTCTTGCCGGCCATACGGTGCCGTTCGACCCCAGGAGACGACATGATTGATGTAGATGGCTATCGTCCGAATGTCGGTATCGTGCTGCTGAGTGCGGATGGCCGGCTGTTCTGGGCGCGCCGGGTCAATCGCGACGGCTGGCAGTTCCCGCAGGGCGGCATGCGCTCGGACGAGACCCCGCTGGAGGCGATGTACCGCGAGCTGGAAGAGGAAACCGGGCTGGCCGCGCACCACGTCGAGGTGATCAGCGCCACCCACGGCTGGCTGCGCTACCGCCTGCCGAACCGTTACGTGCGCCACCACCAGCGGCCCACCTGCATCGGCCAGAAGCAGGTCTGGTTCCTGCTCAAGCTGGTCGGTGACGAGGACGCGCTGAAACTGGACGCCTGCGACAAGCCGGAGTTCGACCTGTGGCGCTGGGTCGACTTCTGGTACCCCGCCGCGCACGTAGTCAACTTCAAGCGACAGGTGTACGAGCGGGCGCTGCGCCATTTCGCGCCGCTGGTCGAGGATCTGTTCGGCATCCAGCTGGGCAGCCTGCCGCCGCGCGAGGACGCCGGGAACCCGCCCACCGGTCCCCGCGACGGCCGCGCCGCCGCCTGAACGGATGGCCGCGGCCAGTCAATCATAGTTGACAATCATTCGCATTCGCGTTCCAATGCGCACCATGTATATCTGCATGTGCAACGCCGTCACCGACCACGACATTCGCCGCGAAGCCGCCGGTGGCGTGCACACCTTTGCCGAGCTGCAGGCCCGCACCGGCTGCTCGGACTGCTGCGGGTGCTGCGAGCAGGAAGCGCGTGCCACGTTCGACCAGGCCTTGTCGCAGTTCACCTGTTCGCTGCCGCTCGCCACCGCCTGAGCTTCCCTTTCATCGCCCCGCTGCGAAGTCCCCGACTCTGCGGCGACGGATCGTTGCCATTCACCTTGCCACCGATCACACGCGGAGTTTGTATAGTCCGTGTTGTCTTCGATCGGAGTGGAAACCATGAAAGGTGATGCCAGGGTCATCGAGTTCCTCAACAAGGTGCTCTACAACGAACTGACCGCGATCAACCAGTATTTCCTGCATTGCCGCATGCTCAAGAACTGGGGCTACACCGAGCTGGCCGAGCACGAGTACAAGGAATCGATCGAGGAGATGAAGCACGCCGATCACCTGATCGAGCGCATCCTGTTCCTCGACGGCCTGCCGAACCTGCAGCACTTGGGCAAGTTGCGCATCGGCGAGAACCCGCTGGAATCGCTGCAGGGTGACCTGGACCTGGAACTGGCCGCGGTGAAGGACCTGCGCGAGGCGATCGCCTACAGCGAAGGCATTGCCGATTACATCAGCCGCGATCTGTTCAAAAACATCCTGCACGACGAGGAAGAACACATCGACTGGCTGGAAACCCAGTTCAGCCTGGTCAAGGACATCGGCGCGGAACGCTACCTGCAGAGCAAGATGCAGGGCTGAGCCACGCGGCTTGCCGGCCGTCACCCACCCGCCGGCAGCGCCCTGAAGCGTGCTCCCGTTCCTTGACGCTTTCGTCACGCCGGGGCTATACCTTCGGTTTTCCCCGGAACGCGCCGCATGGCCTCACGACCACCACCGCGTTTTGTCGTGCGCCGGCACGACGACGCCAGCCACCGCCGACGCTGGCTGTGGCTGGGCCTGGCCTGGCTCGGCAGCCTGCTGGTGGTCAGCCTGGTCGTTGCTGCGCTGAGCCGGCAGGCGAATGCTCCGGCCGCGGTGGACAACCGCCAGCAACGCGCCCTGCTCGGCCAGATCGACGATCTGAAACAGCAGCTCGCCAACCTGCAGCGGGCGGCCCAGGTCAATGAAATCGCCACCCGCTCGCTGCGCGGCACCCTGGCCCAGCGCGAGGAAGAACTCAACGGCCTGCGCGCCGACCTGGGTTTCTACTCGCGGCTGGTCGGCGGCGACGCCCAGCGGCAGGGACTGAAGCTGCAGGAAGTGAAGCTGCAGCCGATCGCCGGCTCGCGCGGCTGGAACCTCAGCCTGAGCCTGACCCAGAACGCCAAGCGCGGCGACGAGATTTCCGGCAACGCCCTGGTCAGCGTGGAAGGCCTGCGCGGCGACCAGGTGGCGCGGCTGGACTGGCCGGCGCTGGGCGATGCCGCGCAGAAGAGCGGCCTGCCGTTCCGCTTCACCTATTTCCAGCAATTGCACGGCACCATCGTGCTGCCGGCGGATTTCCGTCCGACGCGATTGCGCATCAGCATTCAGCCTGCCAGTGGCGAGCCGGTCAACCGTGCCGTCGCATGGGGCGCCGCACTGAGCGGAAACATCACCAACACCGAAGGGGACCGCGATGCTCAACCGTAGACGCAGCGATCGCAACGATCGCAACAGCAGCAACGAAACCAGCCTGATCGCCCGCGGCACGGTGATCCGCGGCGACCTGCGCTTCAGCGGCGCGCTGCACCTGGACGGGCGCATCGAAGGCAGCGTGCTGGGCGAGGGCGAGGACGCCGTGTTCACGCTCAGCGAACACGGCCACGTGCACGGCGAGATCCACGTGCCGCAGGCGGTGATCAATGGCCACGTGACCGGCGACGTCAACGTCAGCGCGCGGCTGGAACTGGCGCCGCAGGCACGCATCGACGGCGACCTGCGCTACCACACGCTGGAAATGGCCGCCGGTGCGCAGGTCAACGGGCGTATCTCGCGCCAGGCCGGAGACGCCCCGCGCGAATTGCCGGCGCCGGACGCCGAACTCGACGAGGCCATGCCGGCCTGAAGCGGTATGCTTGGCTCCAGTCCGCCCCGCCCCCATCTAGATGCCCATGGAAACTCTCGTCGCGATCCCCGATTACCGCAGCAGTGGTGCCCCGCTGGTGTTCACCGCCGCCGCCGCGCACAAGGTGCATGAGCTGATTGCCGAAGAAGGCAACCCGGCGCTGAAGCTGCGCGTATACATCTCCGGCGGCGGCTGCTCGGGCTTCCAGTATGGCTTCACCTTCGACGAGGCCCAGGCCGAGGACGACCTGGCGATCGAGCGCGACGGCGTGACCCTGCTGTGCGACCCGCTGTCGCTGCAATACCTGGGCGGCGCACAGATCGACTATGCCGAGAACCTCAGCGGCGCGCAGTTCGTGATCAGCAACCCGAACGCCAAGACCACCTGCGGCTGCGGCTCCTCGTTCTCGGCCTGAGCGCGCCGCCGATGGATCGGGCCAAACTGCCGCCGCCGAACACGTTCGCCGGGCTCAGCCTGGTCCTCGATCGCGTCGCCGAGTCGCGCGACGAGTCGGTGTGGATCGTCGAACAGGCCCGCTCGCCGCAAGCGCGCTACCTGCTGCTGGACCATGCCGGCGAAGCCTTCCTGCACCGCGACCGGGATGCGTTGCGCTGGCTCGACAGCGACGAGCGCGAACGGTGGCTCGGCGAGCAGCGCGCCAGCCTGCTCGGCATCGCCTACGAGCGTCCGCATTTCTTGCTGGTGGCGGACGACCCTACGCGCCTCGCCGAGCTGGAGCATGCACTCGACGCACGCCGCATGAGCCTGCGCGGCGCCGGCCTGCAACTGGCGACCGACGAGGCCGGCCTGTTCGCCTACGCCAAGGGCCTGGCGCACTGGCAGCGCGAGACGCGCTTCTGTGCGCATTGCGGCGCGCCGCTGCTGCTGGTCGCCGCCGGCCATCGCGCGCAATGCACCAACCCGGATTGCGCGCGGCTGCACTTCCCGCGCACCGACGCCGCCGTGATCATGCTGGTCGAGCACGACGGCGCCTGCCTGCTCGGCCGCCAGGCCGGCTGGCCGCCCGGCCGCTATTCCACCCTGGCCGGCTTCGTCGAGCCGGGCGAGGCGCTGGAGGACGCGGTGCGCCGCGAAGTGGCCGAGGAAGCCGGCGTGATCGTCGACGAGGTGCGCTACCACTCCTCGCAGCCGTGGCCGATGCCCGCCTCGCTGATGGTCGGCTTCATCGCCACGGCGCGCTCGCGGCACATCGCAAGGCGCGACCACGAGCTGGAAGACGCACGCTGGTTCACCCCCGAGCAGATCATCGACGGCATCGCCGACGGCAGCTTCCTGCCATCCACGCGCCTGTCGGTCTCCTACCAGTTGCTGGCGCACTGGCTGCGGCAGCGCGCGGGGCTGGAGCTGGATGCGCTGGTCGCCGGCGCCACACCGCGCTGACCCCGGCGCGAACTTCGCGTCAATCCTCCGGTCCCAGCCGCATCCACCACGAAGGATCGGCGGCGATGGCGCACGGAAGCACCCCGCACTCTGCCCGCGAGTCTTCGCCTGCGCGCTCCTGGCGGGCCGCATGCCGTCGCGGCGTCATCCTCGGCAGCGTCACGGCGCTGCACCTGCTCACCCTGGCGCTGGTGCTGCGCCCCGCGCTGCCGTACCGAGCGGCGCGCACCACCGGCCACGACAACGGCGAGGCATTGCAGCTCAGCTTCGTCGCACGGCCCGACAGGCCGCGATCCACCAACCCGCCGCCACGACTGCCGCGACCCCGGACGACGCGCCTGGCAAGGTCGGCGGCCGCAGCGCAAACACCGGGCGCCGTTGCGTCATCGCAGGTGCTCGTCACCTCCCCGCCGGCAAACCTGCCGGACGGCTCCGGTGACTACCACGCTGCCCTTGCCGGGGCGGGCAACACGCAATGGGCGCCACGCGTGCGCCTGCCGGGTTCGGGCCTGCCGCCACGCGCCGGTATCCTGCTGCGCAGCGGGCCGAGCCTGCGGCAGGCCGTGCGCGCGATGACCACCGCCAGCCGCTGCAAGTACGAGCGCATGAAGATGGAACGCAGCGCCAACCAGTTCGTTACGCGTCAGCTGGTCGAACGGGCGCTTGACGCCGACGGCTGCGGCCCGCAGCTCGATCGTGCGGCGGCCGACGGCACCGTCGATGCGATCTCGCATCGCGCGATTTTCGGCAACTGACCGCGCCGGGTGATACCGACGCCGGCACGTCGCTTACAATGCAGCCACTGTCTGCGAGTTCCTCCGTCATGGCCATCCGTCTGCTCGTTGCCCTCGTCGCCCTCGGTCTGCTGCACCTCATGCCGCAACTGGCACGCTGGCGCGGCGACGGCCTGTTCCGCCGCTGGGTGGCGCAATTGGCAGACACCAGCGGCGGCGGTCGCGTGGCGCTGGCCCTGCTGCTGCCGCTGATCCTGTGCGCGCTGCTGGAGTGGCTGCTCGGGCGTTCGCCGCTGGGCGAGTTGCTGCCGCTGCTGTTTGCGTTGGTGGTGTTGCTGTACTGCTTCGGCCCGCGCGAATTCGAAGCTGACCTGGAGGCGATCCTGGACGCCCCGGACGGCGCCAGCCGCGAAGCCGCGGCGCAGGCGCTGGCCGACGATGGTCAGCCGATTCCGTGGAACGCGCCGGCGCTGGGCGAAGCGATAGTCTATGCCGCGTTGCGCCGGCGCTTCGCCGTGCTGCTGTGGTTCTTCCTGCTCGGCCCGGCCGGTGCGCTGGGGTACCGGCTGGCGCAGACGCTGGGTCGCAACGACGCGCTGCGGCTCGATCCGGACGGCCGCCGCGCCGCCGGCTACGTGGCCAACGCGCTGGACTGGCTGCCGGCGCAGATGCTGACCTTCACCCTGGCCGTGGTCGGCCACTGGGAAGCGGTGATCGGCGCCTGGCGGCGCTGGCACAGCCAGGCCGCGCCGACCAGCTGGTACGGCGCCGGCCCGGGTTTCCTGGGAGCCGCGGCACAGGCCGACGTGCTGATCGACATCGAGGCCGGCGACGGTTACGCCGAGGAGCACAGCGATCCGCTGGCCGAGCTGCGGCGCCTGCGCAGTGCCCTGCTGCGGGCGCTGCTGGTCTGGCTCAGCGTAGTGGCGCTGATCGTGATCGGCGGCTGGGTGAGCTGATCCGCCCGACGCCCGCCGCGGGCGTCGACGTTACGCGAGATCGCCACGCAATTCGCGCACCCGCGCCTCCAGGGATGCCGCCGTGACCTGCGGTGATGGTTGCGCGGCATCCACCACCAGTTCCACCCGCGCGCGGAACCGCCGTGGCAGGCGCGCGCGGCGCAGCATCGAGTCGCGCCGGCTCCACACGCTGCCCCACAGGCCGCGCAACGCCATCGGCACCACCGGCACCGGCCGCCGCGCCAGGATCTTCTCCACACCGGGCCGGAACGGCGCGATCTCGCCGTCACCGGTCAAGCCGCCTTCCGGGAAGACGCACACCACCTCGCCCTCGGCCAGCGCCGCATCGATGGCATCGTAGGCCTGCTGCAGCACCGCGGGATCTTCCTTGTGGCCGGCGATCGGGATGGCTTTGGCGGTGCGGAACACGAAGCTCAGCAACGGGATGTTGAAGATCCTGTAATACATCACGAAGCGCACCGGCCGGCGCAGGTTCGCCATCAGCAGCAACGGGTCCATGAAGCTGACGTGGTTGCACACCAGCAGCGCCGGCCCTTCCTCGGGAATCTGTCCGGCACCATCGGCGCGCACCCGGTACAGCGTGTTCACCAGCACCCAGGTGATGAAGCGCATCAGGAACTCGGGCACCAGGGTAAAGATGTACCAGGCCACCAGCACGTTGAGCAGCGCCGCGGCGAGGAAGATCTGCGACGCATCCAGGCCCAGCGCACCCAGCCCCAGGCCGAAACCGGCGGCCAGCACGATCAGCAGCGCATTCAGGATGTTGGTGCCGGCGATGATCCGCGACAGCTTCTCGCGCGGCGCGCGCGCCTGCACGAAGGCAAACAGCGGCACCACGTAGAAGCCGGCGAACATGCCGATCAGGGTGAGGTCGAGCGCGACACGCCAGTTGCCCGCGCCGCGCAGGAAAGCCAGCCAGTCCAGCCCGCGTACGGACGCCACACCGTGCCGTGCGAAGTACAGGTCCACGCCGAACGCGGTCAGCCCGAATGCGCCCAGCGGCACCAGTCCGATCTCCACCCGCCGGCCCGACATCTTCTCGCACAGCAACGCGCCGAGTCCGGTGCCGATCGAGAACAGGGTCAGCACCAGCGTGTTCACCGAGCCGTCGCCGCCCAGCGTCTCGCGCGTATAGATCGGCAACTGCGCGATCAGCACCGTGCCGAAGAACCAGAACCACGAGATGCCCAGCACTGCGTTGAACACCGCGCGATCGGCGCGGGTGATCGCCAGCACCCGCGCGGTCTCGCTGAACGGATTCCAGTTGAATTTCAATCCCGGCGCGGTCGCCGGCGCCGGCGGAATCCGGCGACTGGCCAGATAGCCGGCCACCGCCACCGCGATGGTGGCGCCCGACGCCAGCAGCGGCCCCACGCCAGCCACCAGCATCAGCGAGTTGCCGGCGATCATGCCCACCAGCATCGCCATCTGCGTGCCCATCTCCACCAATCCGTTGCCACCGACCAGCTCGGCCGGTTTCAACGCCTGCGGCAGGATCGCGTACTTGATCGGCCCGAACATGGTCGAGTGCATGCCCATCATGAACAGCACAACCAGCAGCAGCGAGGTGTGGTGTGTGTAGAAACCGTACGCGGCCAGCGCCATCGCGCCGATCTCGAACAGCTTCACGTAGCGGATGATCCGGCTCTTCTCGTACTTCTCGGCCAGCTGGCCCGCTGTGGCGGAGAACAGGAAGAACGGAATGATGAACAGTGCCGGTGCCAGGTTGGTGTAGAGCGACACCGTGTGATCGTCCAGCCCCATCTGGAACGCCACCAGCATCACCAGCGCATTGCGGAATGCATTGTCGTTGAACGCCCCCAGCGCCTGGGTCCAGAAGAACGGCGCGAAACGCCGCTTGCCCAGCAATGCGAATTGGCTCATGCGATGTCCTGGGTTGGTGCCGTCACGCCCACCGCGGAGGGTGCGAGGGGACCTGGCAAGTATTGCCGCGTGTGACTTGCGGACACAACCAGACACAAAAAAACGCCACCCATCAAGGGTGGCGTTTCTTCAAGGCAAGTTCAGAGCGTCAGAACAGCATGCTCATCCCTTTGTACGTGTTGCTTAGTAGTCGTACGTCATGGAGAGACGCACGTAACGCGGCGACTGGAAGTAGGTGCCGAGACCATAGGTGTTCGAAACCGTACCCACGTCGGTCTGCGAGCGCGGGGTCGTGTTGGTAACCCGACGCTGGTTGAGCACGTTGAAGACGTTGAGCGAGAAGCCCAGCTTGTGGTCGGCAAACGCCGGACGGTAAGTCACCGCCAGATCGACCTTCTCCGTCCACGGCGTGTTGCCCACCGCACCCGGACCGCTGGGCTGACCGAAGCAGAAGTGGTAGTCGCCACCGTAGCCGATCGGATCAGTCTGGTTGGCACCAAAGCGACCCAAGCAGGTCTTCGGCGTACCCGACTGGATGCGCGCTGCGGCGGAGAGCAGCCATTCCGGCGTGAGCTGGTAGCTGCCGCGGATCTTCAACTGGTGCCGGCGGTTGTTCGCCAACAGGCCGCCGCTGGCAATCATCAGCTCGGCTGCATCCCAGTCTTCCGTCTTGGACACGTCATCCTGGCCCAGGTCGGAACGCACCTGACCCTCGGTGTTGCCCCAGCTGCGCGAGAACGTGTAGTCCACGCGTGCCTGCCACTTGCCGTTGAACGGGTGCTCCAGGTACATGTCGAGCGCGTAGTACTTACGCTTGGCACCCTGGTTGAAGCCCCAGTCAGCCTGCGACATCTGGACGCTCTTGTAGCCGCCGTTCGAGTCGTTGAGCAGGAAGGTGTTGGTGCGGCCCGGGTTGAAGATATAGCAGCTGTGAATGTCGAGCGTGGAGGTATCGACGCCCTGCGCAATCAGCTTGTCTTCGATCTTGCCGCCGTCGCAGACGTCATCGATCGCAGACTGCAGCTTGCGGTAGGTCGCCTTTGCACCATAGGCCCAATCCGAGCCCAGCGTCTTGTCGAAACCAAGAATGGCTTCATCCTGGTATTGCGACTTCAGATCGGTCGGGGCGAAGGTCTTGTTGTCCGGTGCGATACCGTACTCGCCGTTGGCCGACACCGGACCTGGACCCAGTGCGGTCAGACCGGTCGGGGCACCAGTCACCGGGTCGATACCGGTGTAGGTGGAGTACTCGCGCGTGAAAGTGGAGGCAGAGGCACCACGAATGGCCACGCTGTTGGGCAGCGCGAGGAAGTAGCGACCGAGGTTGCCATAAACCTTGAACGAGGAGTCACCGAACACGTCCCAGCTGGCGCCCAGACGCGGTGCCCACTGGTTCTTCTGATCGACGTACGGCTTGGCTGCGCTGTTGTAGTTGGTGAAGTGATCGTTGCGCACGCCCAGGCTGAGCATCACGTTGTCGCTGACCTGCCAGCGGTCTTCCAGATAGAACGCCTTCTGCTTGACCGACATGCTGGTGGTGGTCTTGAAGATGTACTTCTGGACGTAGTAGCCATTGCCGCCCGGAGCACCGACACCGAGCGCCGAATTGATCGGCGCAGTCGGCTTGCCGGACTTGCTGTAGATCCAGAGGTAACCCGGGCCACCCATGTCCTGGCCCTGGTTGTGGGCGAAGTAGGACTGGTTGTCGATACCGAGCGCGAGGTGGTGATCACCCAGCTGGTATTCCAAGTCGGCGCGCAGGCCGCGCGTCTTGCTGCCCGCATCCGGCGTGGTGATCACGTAATCCGTAACACCGTTGCGGATCGGGGTACCACCGGTGATGGCCGGATTCTGGTTGGTCACGCCCGAGAGGAACGGCAGTGTGGCGCTGAGCCCCGGGATGACAGTGTAGTTCTCGGTCTTGCTCTTGCCGTAAGTCACCGACAGCGTCAGGTCATCGGTGATGTAACCGGTGTACTTGGCGATATCGTACCTGTTGGCGTCCTTGGTCGAGGTCGGATGGCCCGTGATCCCGGCGCTGTGCATGCCGGTGGCATAGCTGTAGTTATACAGGTCGCCGCTGTAGGACGTGTTGCTCTTGATGTGGGTGTATTCCAGGATGTTGCTGTCGTTGATGTTCCAGTCGAACTTGGTGTACAGCTTGGGCAGGCTGTACTTGTACTCGTTGACTGTCTGCACGCCAGCGGCGGAGGTCGAGGTGCTCGTACCCCGCTGCTTTTCGGACTCGGCCGACACGAACATGTACAGGCGATCGCGGATCAGCGGACCACCGGCATAGACCGAATAGGTGGTATCCCAGCTGGTGTTGTTCTTGCGATTGCGATAGATCGTGCCCGGCAGGTTCGGGTTGGTATAGACATAGCCCGGCGGCAGCTGATTGTTCGGGTAGTAGATGTTTTCCGGATCATTGGCCAGCGACTTGGGCGCCCAAGTCACCTGGGCGCCGAAATGCCACTCGTTGGTACCGCGCTTGCCGACCTGGCTGATCACGCCGCCATCCGAACGACCGTACATGGCGCTGTAGCCGCCGGTGTAGGTTTCCTGCTGGTCAATCGAGCCATACGGCAGGCCAACGCCACCCAGAGCCTTCAGCGGATCGGTCGTGTTGAAACCGTTGATGTAGTAGGCATTCTCAGTGACGCCGGCACCGCCGAACGAAACCGTCCGGCCAAAGGCGCCATTGCCGGCGACCGCGCCCGGAGCAAGCAGGGCAATCGACTCGGCGTTGCGGCCGATCGGCAGCTTGGCCAGTTCCTGGGCGGTGATGACCGTGCGCGAGTCAACCGAGGAGACGTCGATCACGGGAAGCGCATTGGCCTGAACCGTCACCGCACCCAGGTTCTGGGCGTTTTCCACGCCAGCAAAGGACACCGCCGTACCGGCGCCAACAACAAGGTTGACATTGTCACGCGTGTCGACCGTCACGCCATCCTTCTTGAGGGTGACCGTGTAGGTGCCGAGCGGAAGATTGGCGACGCGGTAGCGTCCGGTGCTGTCAACAGCAACCTCGCGGGTAATACCGGTGGAGCCACTTACCGTGACGGTCTCGCCAGAGGCAGCTGGCGCCTGGCCGAAGATGCTGCCGGTGGTCGCCTGACCGAAGGCCATGCCACTGAAGCCCAGACCCAGCGCCAGGGCGAGCGCGGTGCGCTGCAGCTGCCCCGCCTTGAAATTTTTACGCGAATTCATCGTGGTGACTCCCCATGGTTCGGCCCGAAAGATCCGGGCACAAGAAACTTTTGTGTGTTCGTGACATCCAAGGGCGGCATCCTGGAAACTCTGCAAGCCCATGCCGATCCATATGATTTAGACTAGGTTTCTTACGCAAACAGACGCGTAAGTTATTGCGACGTTAATTCAAGAAAACGCGCAGGTCAACCGGCTCTTAACTTAAATTCGCAGATTTCTACACTTGACTTGTGACATAAACTTACACTAGACCCACTACACAAGGCGGTCTTCCTGATGGACGCGCAAATGCCTACTGCCCCGCAAGACGCAGAAACTTTCGCCGAACGCATCAAATTGCTGATCCAGCGCGTGGGGAGTGCCACGGAGATCGCCCGAATGTGCGGCTTCTCCGAGGGCGTGGTACGCAGCTGGCGCGACGGCAACACCGATCCATCGCGCGCACGTTGCGTGACACTGGCCAAAACGCTGGGCATCTCGCTGGTCTGGCTGGTGGCCGGCGAGGGAACGCTGCAGGTCGACCCCAGCCCCGTCGGCATGGATGAGCAGTACAGCTCGGAAAAGGCCTCGCCGCAGCGCGCCCATGCTCGCCTGGGTGCTGCGCATGACCACATCGCCACCACCACGGCGGTCGATGCGCAGCGGCTGGATACTGCCGTACGCATCCTGCAATCGGAGCTGAGCCTGGCCGACAGCCGTCTGTCGCTGTCCGAGAACACCGACCTGCTCAGTCAACTCTATGAGATGCTCGGTCCCGGCGGGACTCACGTGGATCCACTCGCCATGGTGACGTTCAACCAGCGGCTGGCCGAGCGGATCCGTCAGGAGCGCAACACGGCCTGACTCACGATCTGGTGCACCACCAAGAGAACGCGGCAGCCAACCAGGCTGCCGCGTTTTTTATGGCTTGCTCTCGGACTCAGAGCAGGGCGATGTCGGCGATGGCGCTGAACTGGGCTTTCAGCTGGCTCAGCAGGGCCAGCCGGTTGGCGCGCACTGCCGGGGTATCAGCGTTCACCAGCACGTTGTCGAAGAACGCATCCACCGATGCCTGCAGCTGCGACAGGCGAGCCAGCACCGCGGTGTAGTCGCCGGTGGCCAGGGCAGCCGCGCTGTCCTGCTGTGCCGAGGCCAATGCATCGGCCAAGTCGCGCTCCGCATCCGCCTCGAAGTGCGCCGGGTCGACGACCCGGCCGACCGGCGGCGCGCCGGCCTCTTCGGCCTGCTTGCGCAGGATGTTGGCGACCCGCTTGTTGGCGGCGGCCAGGCTGGCGGCTTCCGGGCGGCGACCGAACTCCGCCACCGCGCGCAGGCGGCGGTCGAAATCCGCCAGGCTGACCGGCTGCACCGCCAGCACCGCCTCGAACTGCGTGTTGTCGAACCCCTGCTCGGCGTAGTAGCCGCGCAGGCGGTCGAACACGAAGTCGTACAGCTCGTCGGTCAGGATCGCCCGCCGCTGGCCCGCGTTCAGGGCCGGCGGCTTGCCATCCTTGCCCGGCTTCAGACCCGCCGCCAGCGCCGCGTCCGGCAGCAGTTCCAGCGCTTCGATGAAGCTGGCACGCAGATCCAGTTCCAGGCCGCCCTCGATCAAGGTGCGGGCCAGGCCCAGCGCGGCGCGGCGCAGGGCGAACGGATCCTTGTTGCCGCCGGGCTTCATGCCTACCGCGAAGATGCCGGCCAGGGTGTCCAGCCGTTCGGCCACGGCCAGTACCTGGCCGAGCCGGTCGGCGGCGATGGTGTCACCACCGAAGCGCGGCTGGTAGTAGCTGTCCAGCGCCTCGGCCACCGCCGTCGTCTCGCCGTCGTGGCGGGCGTAATAGCGACCCATCACGCCCTGCAGTTCGGGGAACTCGCCGACCATGCGGGTCAGCAGGTCGCACTTGCTCAGCGAGGCGGCGCGGGTGGCCGAGGCGGCATCAACGCCGACCCGGTTCGCGACGACCCGTGCCAGTTCGGCCACACGCACGCTCTTGTCCCACAGGCTGCCCAGCGCCTGTTGGTAGGTGACGCCCTTGAGCTGCTCCTGGTAGCCGGCCAGCGGCGTCTTCAGATCCTCGTCCCAGAAGAACTTGGCGTCGGCGAAGCGCGGCCGGATCACCCGCTCGTAACCCTTGCGGATCTCGGCCGGGTCCTTGCTCTCGATGTTCGCGATGCCGATGAAATGCTCGGTCAGCTTGCCGTCGGCGTCGAATACCGGCACGAACTTCTGGTTCGCCACCATGGTGGTCACCAGCGCCTCGGGCGGCACGCCGAGGAACTCGCGCTCGAACGTGCAGGCGATCGCCACCGGCCATTCGGTGAGGTTGGCCAGCTCGTCCAGCAATGCATCGTCCAGCCGCGGCAGGCCGCCGGTGACCGCGGCGGCCACGCCGACCTGGTCGCGGATGCGCTGGCGCCGTTCGTGCGGATCGGCCAGCACGTTGCAGGCGCGCATCGCATCCAGCCAGCCATCCGCGTCGGCCAGGTGCACCGGCTGCGGGTGCATGAAGCGGTGGCCGCGCGACTTGCGGCCGCTGTGCAGGCCCAGCACGCTGCCGTCGATGATGTTGGCGCCGTGCAGGATCACCAGCCAGTGCGCCGGGCGCACGAAGCTGTAGTCATGGTCGGCCCAGCGCATCGGCCGCGGGATTGGTAGCGTCTTCAGCGCCTCGTCGATGATTTCCGGTAGCAGCGCCGCCACCGGCTGGCCCGGCTTGACCGTGCGCCAGACATACCAGCCGCCCTTGTCGGTTTCCAGTTTTTCCAGCTGTTCGACGCCGACGCCGCAGGACTGCGCGAAGCCAAGCAACGCCTTCGACGGCTGGCCCGCCGCATCGAGTGCCGCGGCCAGCGCCGGGCCACGGCGTTCCAGCGCCTGCTCCGGCTGAGTCACGGCTACCGCCGGGATATACGCGGCCAGGCGGCGCGGCGAGGCGTAGGCCTGGGCCAGATCGAGCCCGGCGTCGATGCCGCGCCTGGCCAGGCCGTCGCAGATGCCGCGCAGGAAAGCGGCGGACAGTTCATCCAGCGCCTTCGGCGGCAGCTCCTCGGTGCCCAGTTCGATCAACAGCGACTTGGCGACGCTCATGCGGCCTGCTCCTTCGCGTTCCTGGACGACGCGTGCTTCAGGCCCGGGAAACCGAGCTTCTCGCGCTGCGCCACATAGGTCTCGGCCACGCTGCGCGACAGCGTGCGCACGCGCAGGATGTAGCGCTGGCGCTCGGTGACGCTGATCGCGCGGCGCGCGTCGAGCAGGTTGAAGGTATGGCTGGCCTTCATCACCTGCTCATACGCCGGCAGCGGCAGATTCGCCGCAACCAGCTGGTTGGCAGTGGCCTCGCACACGTCGAACCAGTGCAGCAGCTCGGGCACATTCGCGTGCTCGAAGTTGTAGGTGCTCTGCTCCACCTCGTTCTGGTGGAACACGTCGCCGTAGGTCACGATGCCGCGCGGGCCGTCGGTCCAGACCAGGTCGTAGACGTTGTCCACGTTCTGCAGGTACATCGCCAGCCGCTCCAGGCCGTAGGTGATCTCGCCGGTCACCGGGCGGCATTCGAGTCCGCCAGCCTGCTGGAAGTAGGTGAACTGGGTGACTTCCATGCCGTTCAACCAGACTTCCCAGCCCAGGCCCCAGGCGCCCAAGGTCGGCGACTCCCAGTTGTCCTCGACGAAGCGCAGGTCGTGCACCAAGGGATCGAGGCCCAATTCTTTCAGCGAGCCGATGTAAAGATCGAGGATGTTCTCGGGATTGGGCTTCATCACCACCTGGTACTGGTAGTAATGCTGCAGCCGGTTCGGATTCTCGCCGTAGCGGCCATCGGTGGGCCGGCGCGAGGGCTGTACGTAGGCCGCCGCCCAAGGCTCGGGGCCAAGCGCGCGGAGAAACGTGGCGGGGTGGAAGGTGCCGGCGCCGACCTCGGTATCGAGTGGCTGCAGCAGCACACAGCCCTGCGCCGCCCAGTAGCGGTTGAGGGTCTGGATCACATCCTGGAAGGTGCGTGCGGACATGGTTTTCCGTGACCTTGGGTAAAGCGCGTTAGTATAGCTGCAGCGCGCTTTTCCGCCGGATTCCGGTCGGGAAGCGCATCGCGGGGGACGCATCCGGATGGCCGCTTCACCTCAAATTGCATCCCTGCTCGGCCGGCGTGGCCGACTGGAGCTGGACGAACTGCTGGCGACGCTGGTGGTCGACGGTTACCTGCTGGCCGATGATGCCAAACAGGTGCGCATGGGTGTTCGGGCCGGTCGCAGCACGGTCGAGCTGCATCCGCTGGTGCTGATCGCGAACGCCAGGTTGACGAACCAGCACGATCCGGGCCGCCCACTGAGCCTGGAGGGCCTGACCGAATGGCTGGCCAGCCATGCCGGGCTGCCGTACCTGAAGATCGACCCGATGAAGATCAACGTCGCCGCAGCGACCCAGGTGGTGAGCCACGCCTATGCCAAGCGCCACCGCATCCTGCCGATCGCGGCCGCACCGGGCGAAGTAACGTTCGCCACCTGCGAGCCGTTCGAAGCCGGCTGGGCGCCGGATCTGGCGCAGATGCTGCGGCGGGACATCAAGCGCGTGGTGGCCAGCCCGATCGACATCAACCGCTACCTGCAGGAGTTCTACGGCGTCCAGCGCTCGATCCAGCTGGCGCAGGACGCCAAGGGCGGCAGCGATGCCTCTTCCGCCATCCTCAATTTCGAGCAGCTGGTCGAGTTGGGCAAGAGCGGCGAAGTCGGCGCCGACGACCGCCACGTGGTGCACATCGTCGACTGGCTGTTGCAGTACGCGTTCGAGCAGCGTGCCTCGGACATCCACCTGGAACCACGCCGAGAGACCGGGCACATTCGCTTCCGCATCGACGGCGTGATGCAGAAGGTGTTCGAACTGCCCTCGCCGGTGATGACCGCAGTGACCGCGCGCATCAAGATCCTGGCGCGCATGGACGTGGCCGAAAAGCGCCGCCCACAGGATGGCCGCATCAAGACCCGCTCCTCATCCGGTCGCGAGGTGGAGCTGCGCATCTCGAACATGCCCACCGCATTCGGCGAGAAGGTGGTGATGCGCATCTTCGACCCCGATCTGGTGGTGAAGGATTTCGCCCAGCTCGGCTTCTCGCCAGGTGAGGGCGCCAACTGGCGCAGCATGGTCGAGCGGCCGCACGGCATCGTGCTGGTGACCGGCCCCACGGGCTCGGGCAAGACCACCACGCTGTATTCCACGCTGAAGCACCTGGCCACGCCGGAGCTCAACGTATGCACGGTGGAAGATCCGATCGAAATGGTCTCGCCGGAGTTCAACCAGATGCAGGTGCACGCGGCGATCGAGCTGGATTTTGCCGCCGGTGTGCGCACGCTGCTGCGGCAGGACCCGGACATCATCATGATCGGCGAGATCCGCGACCTGGAGACCGCGCAGATGGCGGTGCAGGCCTCGCTCACCGGCCACCTGGTGCTGTCCACCCTGCACACCAACGACGCACCGAGCGCGGTCACCCGCCTGCTCGACCTGGGCGTGCCGCATTACCTGATCCAGTCCACCCTCACCGGCGTGGTGGCGCAGCGACTGGTGCGCACGCTGTGCCCGCACTGCAAGCGGGCAGCCGCGCAGGACCCGCAGGCCTGGACCGTACTCACTCATGGCTGGAACATGCCGGTGCCGCCGCAGGTGTTCCAGCCGGTCGGCTGCCTGGAATGCCGCAATACCGGCTTCCTCGGCCGCACCGGCATCTACGAGATGCTGAAACTGTCGCCGCGGCTGCGCGGCATGATCTCGGCCCAGCTCGACCTGAGCGGGTTCGGTCAGGCGGCCCTGTCCGAGGGCATGCGCCCGCTGCGCATCTCTGCGGCGGATCAGGTGGCGGCCGGGCTGACCACCGTGCAGGAAGTCCTCACTGTCTTGCCGCCGATCGACGCATTCGATGATACTCAGCCGTAAAGACGTCCAGATGATGCGTGACCGACTCCCTGCATGAAATCCGTACTGATCATCCGCACCGGTCGCGCGCCGGACCGCATCCGGGCCCGTCACGGCGACTTTCCCCACTGGTTTCGGCTTGGCGCTAGATTGCACCCACAGCAGCTGCAGATTGTCGATGTCGCAGCCGGCGAGGCATTACCAGCGCCGCGGGAGGTCGCCGGAGCCATCATCACCGGCTCGGCAGCCATGGTCACCGAACGCTCGGTATGGAGCGAACGCACCGCCGGCTGGATCCGCGATGCGATGGACGTCGAGCTGCCCTTGTTCGGCGTCTGCTACGGCCACCAGCTGATGGCCCACGCGCTGGGCGGACGCGTCGATTATCTGCCGGGCGGTCGTGAAATCGGCACCCAGGCGATCGAGTTGTCAGCTACCGGGGCGCTGGATCCGTTGGCGCGTGGGCTACCGGCCAGCTTCCGCGCGCACACCACGCACGAACAAAGCGTGATCGAGCCACCGGGTGGTGCTGCCGTACTGGCTCGATCGGCGCGGGATCCGCATCAACTGCTGCGTTACGGACCACATGCGCTCAGCGCACAATTCCACCCCGAGTTCAATGCCGATGTGATGCGCGCCTATATCCGTCGCAAGCATGCCGACATGCAGCGCGAGGGTTCGGACCCGCAACAAATCTACAGCGCAGTGGCCGCCACGCCGATCGCCCGCGGACTGCTGCGCCAGTTCTCACGCCGCCACCGCTGGATCGCGGCCGCGGGCTGAAACCTCAGCTGCGCAGGCGGCGGGCGATCGCATCGCGCGAGAACAACGCAAACACCACGCCGAACAGAAAACCGCCGATGTGCGCCCACCAGACATAGGCGCCATAGCTCGGCCCCGCATAGCTGAACAGCAGTTGCAGCAGAACCCAGAGGCCGATCAGCAGGAACGCCGGCACCCGCACGAATTCCAGGTACAGCCCCAGCGGCAGCACCAGGCCGAGCCGCGCACGCGGGAACAGTGCCACATACGTGCCGACCACCGCCGATACCGCGCCGCTGCAACCGATGATCGGCAGGCGGACACCGGTCAGGGACAACGCGCCGATCAGATTCGCCACGACCCCGCCGACCACGAACAGCAGCAGGAACCGCAGCGAACCCAACGCACGCTCGCCCGGCAGCCCGAAGATCGCCAGGAACAGCAGGTTGCTCAGCAGATGCAGCCAGGTCACGTGGATGAACAACGCCGTGAACAGACGCAGCAAGGCCGGATCGGTCAGCTGCGGCAGCAGCGCCTCATGCGGGTCGAAGATATTCGCCGGCACCGTACCCCATTCCAGCAACAGGGAGATTCGCTGCGTGGCAGGCATCAACGCCAGCCCCACGAAACATACCACGCAGACCGTCACCATCAGCAAGGTGGCCCAGTGCCAGCGAGGGCGGCGGCGCGTTTCGACGTGGACAAACAAGGGCGCTCCCCAGGCATGCGCGCGGATCGCGGCGTGCCGACATCATAGGCGATGACGGACGACCCACATAAAGGCAATCAATCGGCCTGTCAGCCGACCGGCAGCCGTTGTTGGTCACGGCCAGCGGTGCCAGCGGCGCAAAAAGAAAAACCCCCACCGTTGCCGGTGAGGGTGTTTCAGGATAAAGCCCCTGGCGGTGACCTACTCTTGCATGGCAAAGCCACACTACCATCGGCGCATGCGCGTTTCACTTCTGAGTTCGGGATGGGATCAGGTGGGACCACGCCGCTATGGCCGCCAGGGAAGGGGTTGAAGCAGCGCAAGATGCGCCCGCTTCAGTCTGGAGACAAAGCCTTTCTGAAGAGTCCGCCATGGATGGCGGGTTTTGCTCTTCGCGAAAAGGACTTCGCGTCAATAAGGTGTAAACGAGTGACAAGCGTCGAGGTGAATTCGAATCAGACAAGCTTCGGGAACAAACGAAGCGTCTTGGGGTTATATGGTCAAGCCGCACGGCTCATTAGTATCAGTTAGCTGAACGCATTGCTGCGCTTCCACACCTGACCTATCAACCACCTGGTCTTGATGGTGCCTTAAGGAGAGTCAAGCTCTCGGGAGATCTCATCTTGGGGCGTGCTTCCCGCTTAGATGCTTTCAGCGGTTATCACTTCCGTTCGTAGCTACCGGGCAATGCCTCTGGCGAGACAACCCGAACACCAGCGGAACGTCCACTCCGGTCCTCTCGTACTAGGAGCAGCCCCCCTCAAATCTCCAACGCCCACGACAGATAGGGACCGAACTGTCTCACGACGTTCTGAACCCAGCTCGCGTACCACTTTAAATGGCGAACAGCCATACCCTTGGGACCGGCTACAGCCCCAGGATGTGATGAGCCGACATCGAGGTGCCAAACACCGCCGTCGATATGAACTCTTGGGCGGTATCAGCCTGTTATCCCCGGAGTACCTTTTATCCGTTGAGCGATGGCCCTTCCATACAGAACCACCGGATCACTAAGACCTACTTTCGTACCTGCTTGATCCGTCGATCTCGCAGTCAAGCACGCTTATGCCTTTGCACACAGTGCGCGATGTCCGACCGCGCTGAGCGTACCTTCGTGCTCCTCCGTTACTCTTTGGGAGGAGACCGCCCCAGTCAAACTACCCACCATACACGGTCCCTGACCCGGATTACGGGCCGAGGTTAGAACGTCAAGCACTTCAGGGTGGTATTTCAAGGATGGCTCCATGCAAACTGGCGTCTGCACTTCAAAGCCTCCCACCTATCCTACACAGAAGAACTCAACGTTCAGTGTAAAGCTATAGTAAAGGTTCACGGGGTCTTTCCGTCTTGCCGCGGGAACGCTGCATCTTCACAGCGAATTCAATTTCACTGAGTCTCGGGTGGAGACAGCGCCGCTGTCGTTACGCCATTCGTGCAGGTCGGAACTTACCCGACAAGGAATTTCGCTACCTTAGGACCGTTATAGTTACGGCCGCCGTTTACTGGGGCTTCGATCAAGAGCTTCGCCTTGCGGCTGACCCCATCAATTAACCTTCCAGCACCGGGCAGGCGTCACACCCTATACGTCCACTTTCGTGTTTGCAGAGTGCTGTGTTTTTGATAAACAGTCGCAGCGGCCAGGTTACTGCGACCCATCAACGCTCAGTCACGCACGTGACCACGTCGATGGGCGCACCTTCTCCCGAAGTTACGGTGCCATTTTGCCTAGTTCCTTCACCCGAGTTCTCTCAAGCGCCTTGGGATTCTCACCCTGCCTACCAGTGTCGGTTTACGGTACGGTTTTTCTACAGCTGAAGCTTAGTGGCTTTTCCTGGAAGCGTAGTATCGGTCACTTCGTCCAATAGGACTCGTCTCGGTGCTCGGCATAAAGGGTCCCGGATTTGCCTAAGACCCATGCCTACCGCCTTTCCCCGGGACAACCAACGCCCGGTAGACCTAACTTTCTCCGTCCCCACATCGCACTGTAGAAAAGTGCTGGAATATTAACCAGCTTCCCATCGACTACGCATTTCTGCCTCGCCTTAGGGGCCGACTCACCCTGCGCCGATGAACGTTGCGCGAGGAAACCTTGGGCTTTCGGCGTGGGGGCTTTTCACCCCCATTATCGTTACTCATGTCAGCATTCGCACTTCCGATACCTCCAGCAGACTTTACAATCCACCTTCACAGGCTTACGGAACGCTCCTCTACCGCGTGCACACAAGTGTGCACACCCCGAGCTTCGGTGCATGGCTTAGCCCCGTTAAATCTTCCGCGCAGACCGACTCGACCAGTGAGCTATTACGCTTTCTTTAAAGGATGGCTGCTTCTAAGCCAACCTCCTGGCTGTCTATGCCTTTCCACATCGTTTTCCACTTAGCCATGACTTTGGGACCTTAGCTGCGGGTCTGGGTTGTTTCCCTTTTCACGACGGACGTTAGCACCCGCCGTGTGTCTCCCGGATAGTCTGTCCTGGTATTCGGAGTTTGCCATGGTTTGGTAAGTCGCGATGACCCCCTAGCCATAACAGTGCTCTACCCCCAGGAAGATTCGTCCGAGGCGCTACCTAAATAGCTTTCGAGGAGAACCAGCTATCTCCGAGTTTGTTTAGCCTTTCACTCCTATCCTCAGCTCATCCCCATCTATTGCAACAGATGTGGGTTCGGTCCTCCAGTGCGTGTTACCGCACCTTCAACCTGGCCAAGGATAGATCACTCGGTTTCGGGTCTACTGCCAGAGACTATGCGCCCTATTCAGACTCGATTTCTCTTCGCCTCCCCTATACGGTTAAGCTTGCCACTGACAGTAAGTCGCTGACCCATTATACAAAAGGTACGCAGTCACCCTTGCGGGCTTCCACTGCTTGTACGTATACGGTTTCAGGGTCTATTTCACTCCCCTCTCCGGGGTTCTTTTCGCCTTTCCCTCACGGTACTAGTTCGCTATCGGTCAGTCAGTAGTATTTAGCCTTGGAGGATGGTCCCCCCATATTCAGACAAGGTTTCACGTGCCCCGCCTTACTCAATTTCACACAAAGTGCCCTTTCGTCGACTGGGCTATCACCATCTATGGCCGGCCTTTCCATGCCGTTTGACTAGAACACAATGTGCTTTTGGGCTAGTCCCCGTTCGCTCGTCGCTACTCAGGGAATCTCGGTTGATTTCTTTTCCTCCGGGTACTTAGATATTTCAGTTCCCCGGGTTCGCCTTGCATGGCTATGTATTCACCATGCAATACCGCTTGCGCGGTGGGTTTCCCCATTCGGACATTGCCGGATCAAAGCTTGTTGCCAGCTCCCCGACACTTTTCGCAGGCTGCCACGTCCTTCATCGCCTCTGACTGCCAAGGCATCCACCGTATACGCTTAGTCGCTTGACCATATAACCCCAAGTCGCCTCGGGGCATGCACCCTCCTCAGGTGCAGCCAAGTTACTTCGTTTTCGTGCCTTAACACTTGCCTCGGTTCGGTTCGAACCAAGACGCTTGTCACTCGTTTACTTGTTTTCAAAGAACATCACGCCGGCCTCAATGCCGGATGATTTCAAAAATCTTTTGTGTGCTGATACTTCACGCGTAGATCGAACCTTGGTGGAGCCTGTCGGGATCGAACCGACGACCCCCTGCTTGCAAAGCAGGTGCTCTCCCAGCTGAGCTAAGGCCCCAAGGAAACCTTGGCATAATGGTGGGTCTGGGTGGACTCGAACCACCGGCCTCACCCTTATCAGGGGTGCGCTCTAACCACCTGAGCTACAGACCCATGAAGGATGAACCCCAGAACCCGCGAGCCAAACTACCTGGACAAACTGCCTAGGCCCAGATTCGAAGCCGCTGTTGATGAAGAGTCCGACCATGAATGGTCGGTCTTGATCTACGCTCTTCGCGACAGGATGTCGCGTGAAGTACAGGTGTCTTGTGTGGACGTCTTGCGTGAAGACTCACGCCGTCTATTACTTGAAAGGAGGTGATCCAGCCGCACCTTCCGATACGGCTACCTTGTTACGACTTCACCCCAGTCATGGACCACTCCGTGGGCGTCGTCCTCCTTGCGGTTAGACTAACGCCTTCTGGAGCAACCCACTCCCATGGTGTGACGGGCGGTGTGTACAAGGCCCGGGAACGTATTCACCGCGGCATAGCTGATCCGCGATTACTAGCGATTCCGACTTCACGGAGTCGAGTTGCAGACTCCGATCCGGACTGGGATCGGCTTTCTGGGATTGGCTCCACCTCGCGGTATTGCAACCCTCTGTACCGACCATTGTAGTACGTGTGTAGCCCTGGCCGTAAGGGCCATGATGACTTGACGTCATCCCCACCTTCCTCCGGTTTGTCACCGGCAGTCTCCTTAGAGTTCCCGACATTACTCGCTGGCAACTAAGGACAAGGGTTGCGCTCGTTGCGGGACTTAACCCAACATCTCACGACACGAGCTGACGACAGCCATGCAGCACCTGTGTTCCGATTCCCGAAGGCACTCCCGCATCTCTGCAGGATTCCGGACATGTCAAGGCCAGGTAAGGTTCTTCGCGTTGCATCGAATTAAACCACATACTCCACCGCTTGTGCGGGCCCCCGTCAATTCCTTTGAGTTTCAGTCTTGCGACCGTACTCCCCAGGCGGCGAACTTAACGCGTTAGCTTCGACACTGATCTCCGAGTTGAGACCAACATCCAGTTCGCATCGTTTAGGGCGTGGACTACCAGGGTATCTAATCCTGTTTGCTCCCCACGCTTTCGTGCTTCAGCGTCAGTGTTGTCCCAGATGGCCGCCTTCGCCACTGATGTTCCTCCCGATCTCTACGCATTTCACCGCTACACCGGGAATTCCACCATCCTCTGACACACTCTAGCTCGCCAGTATCCATCGCCATTCCCAGGTTGAGCCCGGGGATTTCACGACAGACTTAACGAACCGCCTACGCACCCTTTACGCCCAGTAATTCCGATTAACGCTTGCACCCTTCGTATTACCGCGGCTGCTGGCACGAAGTTAGCCGGTGCTTATTCCTCAGGTACCGTCAGCCCCATAGGGTATTAACCCGTGGTATTTCGCTCCTGATAAAAGTGCTTTACAACCCGAAGGCCTTCTTCACACACGCGGCATTGCTGGATCAGGCTTGCGCCCATTGTCCAATATTCCCCACTGCTGCCTCCCGTAGGAGTCTGGGCCGTGTCTCAGTCCCAGTGTGGCTGATCATCCTCTCAGACCAGCTAGCGATCGTCGCCTTGGTGGGCCATTACCCCGCCAACTAGCTAATCGCACATCGGTTCGTCCTGCCGCGCGAGGCCCGAAGGTCCCCCGCTTTCTCCCATAGGACGTATGCGGTATTAGTCCCGGTTTCCCGAGGTTATCCCCCACGTCAGGGTAGATCCCGATGCATTACTCACCCGTCCGCCACTCGCCACCCATCGTATTGCTACGACTGTGCTGCCGTTCGACTTGCATGTGTTAGGCATGCCGCCAGCGTTCAATCTGAGCCAGGATCAAACTCTTCACTTAAGTTTTCGACAACCTTACCCTCGCGGGCTTGGCCATCTATCTTTCTGAAGCGTTCTTCCCAACCAGTCAAAACTCATTACTGACTTTTTACTTGGTGGGACGCTTGCATTGCTTGGACAGGTCGTAACCCTCCAGCACAAGACGTCCACACAATTCACCTGCGCACACTGTCAAAGATCTTCTTTCGCCAACCACCGTTTCGGTGATCGCCCCAAGACCTTTCGTCCCGGGTGAGCCGCCCATTCTACATCGCTTTTCTTGACCGTCAACACCCTCGGTGAAGCTTCTTCGAGGTCCCGCCAGTCCGTCTTGCGACGTTGGGCGACTGCGGGCCGCGAATAATACGGCCTGTGCTTTTTTTGGCAAGTGTTTCTTGAGAGAAATTTCACGGAACCTGCGTAAACAACTGCAGTGACGGCAAATTTTTCTCTCGGGCGTGCTTGCACAACGCCATCCCTCGCCGGAGCGCACGCATCAGGCAGGCACGAGTCTCACCCGGGCAAAGTTGCGCTTGCCCACCTGCAGCACGCCTTCAAAGCCGGCGTGGAATACGCGTTGTGCATCCTCCGCCACTTCGGCATCGATGCGCACGGCACGCTCCTTCAATTTCCGATTCGCCTCGGAGTTGCTGGCGGTGAGCCCGGCCGCGGTGAGCAGGGTCGCCAGGCGCATGCCCTCGGCCGGCACCACGATATCGGCCTGCGGCAGCAGCGAAGTATCGCCTTCGCCACGGACCACCGCATGCCACCCGGCGAGCGCCTGTTCGGCAGCGGCCACGCCATGGAAGCGCGTGACCAGTTCGCGTGCGAGACGCAGCTTGGCGTCGCGCGGGTTGAGGGCGCCGCTGGCGATGTCCTGTTTCATCCGAGCCAGTTCGTCCAGCGACACGTCGAAACTGAGCAGTTCGAACCAGCGCCACATCAGCTCGTCGCCGATCTTCATGGTCTTGGTGACGATGTCGATCGCCGGCTCGTTGATGCCGATGTAGTTGCCCAGCGACTTGGACATCTTGTTGACGCCGTCCAGGCCTTCGAGCAGCGGCATGGTCAGCACGACCTGCGGCGGCTGGCCGTGGTGTTCCTGCAGCGCGCGGCCCATCAGCAGGTTGAACTTCTGGTCGGTGCCGCCCAGTTCCACATCCGCTTTCAGCGCGACCGAGTCGTAGCCCTGCACCAGCGGATACAGGAATTCATGGATCGCGATCGGCTGCTGCGCCGCGTAACGCTTGGTGAAGTCGTCGCGCTCGAGCATGCGCGCCACGGTGTGCTGGGCGGCGAGCCGGATCATGTCGGCCGCGCTCATTTTGCCGAACCACTCGGAATTGAAGCGCAGCTCGGTCTTCTCGCGGTCGAGCACCTTGTAGACCTGCTCGGCATAGGTCTCGGCGTTGGCCAGCACGTCTTCGCGGCTGAGTGGCTTGCGGGTGACATTCTTGCCGGTGGGATCGCCGATCATGCCGGTGAAGTCGCCGATCAGGAAGATCACCTGGTGGCCCAGGTCCTGGAACTGACGCATCTTGTTCAGCAAGACGGTATGACCCAGGTGCAGATCCGGTGCGGTCGGATCGAAGCCAGCCTTGATCCGCAACGGGCGACCGCTTTTTAGGCGCCCGGCCAGATCCTCCCGCTTGATGATTTCGTCGGCGCCGCGCGCAATCGTGGCCAGCGCCTGCTCAAGCTCGCTCATGGGTCTCCCTCTGATGAAGTGGGCCGCGGCCCGCAATGTGACCGTGCCGTCAACGTTAATTGTGTGTTAACCAGAAATGCGTTGCAAACCCTTGATGCGAAAGGCGTTGACGCCCTTTGCACATGACCGTTATGGTACGCGCAGTTTGTTACTTTGTTGCGCGGGCGTGTACAGCATGGCAGAAGAAAAGCAGGGGGCGCGGCAAGCTCGCAAACAGGCGATCTGTCGCAAGGCACAACGTCGGCACTCCCATTTCTATGAGCGCTGTGCACATTGGTCGTTCAATCGCTCGGGCGAGATCGAGCCGATCCACTGGCACCGCGAACGTCTGGTGCTCGCCGGCACCGCGTTGCTGATCACCCTGCTGTCCGGTTTCATCATGCCCGCCTGGGCCAGCGCCATGCGTCCCGCGCCCGCGCCGGAAATCCATTCACTGCTGCCGCTGGCGCTGCCCAAGATCGCGCCGGTCAGCGTCACCACCGCGACCGTGGACGATTGGCAAGTAGTGCGGGTGCAGCCGGGACAGACATTGTCTGACATCTTCACTGCGCGCGGCCTCGGCATGGCCGACCTGCAGAAGGTGATGGACGCTGCCAGCGGCGCGAAATCCGCCCTGCACAGCATTCGTCCGGGCCAGGAATTCGACTTCCTGCTCGGCAGTGACGGCAGCCTCAAGGGCTTCCGCTTCGACCAGGACCAGGCCAGCCGCGCGACCATCCGCCTCGACGGTGCGCAGCCCACCGTCGCGATCCAGCAGCGCGACATGGACCTGCGTGAACAGGTGGCGCATGGCGTGATCCGCAGCAGCCTGTACGCCGCCGGCGACCAGGCCGGCATGGACGCGGCGATGGTCGGCAAGCTCGCCGACCTGTTCAAGTACGACATCGACTTCGTGCAGGACCTGCGCGTGGGCGACAGCTTCACGGTGATCTACGACGACATCTACCGCGATGGCGTGCGCTACGGCCAGGGCAACATCATCGCCGCCGAGTTCATCAACCAGGGCCAGCGCTACACCGCTTACCGCTTCAAGAAGGCCGACGGCAGCTACGGCTGGTACAGCGAGGACGGCCGGCCGATCCAGAAGTCGTTCCTGCGCATCCCGGTCGACTTCACCCGCATCTCCTCGCAATTCACCGCGGCACGGATGCACCCGATCCTCGGCCGCATGCGTGCGCACAAGGGCGTCGATTACGCCGCCCCCAGCGGTACCCCGATCCACGCGGCCGGCGATGGCGTGATCAAGTACCACGGTTGGGAACGCGGCTACGGCAACTTCGTGGTGATCCAGCACGACAGGAGCATCAGCACCGCCTACGGCCACATGTCGCGCTTCGTGAAGGGCCAGCACGTGGGCGAGCGCGTCCGCCAGGGTGAAGTGATTGGCTACGTCGGCATGACCGGACTGGCCACCGGCCCGCACCTGCACTACGAATTCCGCGTCAACGGCGTGCAGCGCAACCCGCAGACCGTCACGCTGCCGAAGCCCGAGCCGCTGCCAGCCGTGCAGATGGCGCGTTTCAAGGCCGAAGTGGTGAAACCCCAGCTGGCACGGCTGACCGAACTGGACGCCCGCATCAAGCTGGCACGTGTCAGCGCCCCCGCCAACCACGACAACTGAGCGCCCGCCGCGCGTGGACGACGATGCCTCGGCGCTTTACCTCGGGCTGATCTCCGGCACCAGCGCGGACAGCATCGACAGTGTGCTGGTCAGCTTCAGCCGCGGCGCACCGCAACTGCTGGCCAGCCACGCGCATCCCTGGCCCACCACGCTGCGTGAACGGATGCTGGCCCTGGCCCAGGGCGAAACCGCGCTGGACCTGGATGCGTTTGGACGGCTGGACGTCGAAATCGGCCACGGCTTCGCCGACGCCGCGATGCAATTGCTCGAACGCAGCGGCACGCCCGCAGCAGCCGTCCGCGCCATCGGCTCGCACGGCCAGACGCTGCGCCATCGCCCCATCGGGGCGTATCCGTTCACGCTGCAGCTGGGCGATCCCAGCGTGATCGCCGAACGCTGCGGCATCGACGTGGTGGCGGATTTCCGCCGAGCCGACGTCGCCGCCGGCGGGCAGGGCGCCCCGTTGCTGCCGGCGTTGCACGCGATGCTGCTGGCCCGAGCGGGACACACCCGGGTAATACTCAATCTCGGCGGCATCGCGAACATCACCGTGCTCGGCAGCGACGGCCGCGTGCTCGGCTTCGACACCGGCCCGGCCAACGGCCTGCTCGATGCCTGGTGCCTGCGCCAGCGCGGCGAGCCGTTCGACCGCGACGGCGCGTATGCGGCCAGCGGCCGGCCCGATGCCGGCCTGCTCGATGTCCTGCTGGCCGATCCCTACTTTGCGCTGCCGCCACCGAAGAGTACCGGTCGCGAATACTTCCACCTGGACTGGCTGGCCGCACACGCGCCGCTCACCGGGCTGGATCCGGCCGACATGCAGGCGACCCTGCTGGAACTCACCGCGCGCAGCGTGGCCGCGGCGATCACGCGGCACGCGCCGGAAGCGGACGAGGTGCTGGCCTGCGGCGGCGGCGTGCACAACGGTGCATTGATGCGACGCTTGGGCGAACTGCTGGCGCCTCGCGTACTGCTGGGCACGTCGCGCTACGGCATCGACCCGGACTTCCTCGAAGCCACGGCGTTTGCCTGGCTGGCGCGACAGCGCCTGCTCGGCCTGCCCGGCAACCTGCCGGCAGTCACCGGTGCACGTGGCCCGCGGGTCCTGGGGGCGATCTACTCCGCACCCGCCGCGGGTTTGCCGTAACCGATGCGCTCCGGTGCCAGCTGGGTCGGATTCGTCTGCGCCAGTGCGCGCAGCGCTTCCTGGAACGCCCCCTGCTCCGCGGCTTCCCACTGACCTTCGAGTACGGCCAGCGTTTCCGGGTCGCGCAAGCTCTCGCTGAAACCCTGGGCGACGGAGATGCCCAGGCCCATGCGCAAGGCGTGCAGCATCACGTCATTGACCGTGCACTGACGATCCCTGGCCAACGCCCGGATGCGTTCGGTGAGCAGACCATCGACGTGCTGCAAGATCATGTCCGGCACAAGCGTCACTCCCTGTTACACGTGCCCCTGTCGTGCGGATGTTGGCACAGCGATGGCAGCACCGGGCGTCGCAGCCGCGATTTCGTGGGTGACTTGGCAGTTCCGCTGTGAACGCCGCCACGCTGCTCCGGTTGGCCGCCTACGCAGCGGCCTCGACCGCCGCACGCGCACGCTCCTCGCCGCGGAAGTAGCGCCACAGGCCGGCGAACAGCAGCATCGCCGGCAGCACCGCCAGCACCGTGATGACGAAGTAGCCGCCGTAGCCGGTGGCGGTGGCGATGCCGCCGGCGAAGAAACCAAGCAGCTTGCCGGGCAGGTTGACCAGCGAACTCAGCAGCGCGTACTGGGTCGCGGTGTGCTGCCGATTGACCAGCGAGGACAGGAACGCCACCGTCGGCGGCCCCAGCATGCCCAGGGTCAGGTTCTCGCCGGAGATCACCAGGGTCAGCACCAGCAGATTGCCCGGATGGGCGATCAGCAGCAGGTACAGCAGGTTGCTGCAGCCGCACAGCACGATGGTGACCCCGAGCGGGCGCCACGCGCCCCAGCGCGCCACCGCGGCGCCGCCGAGGAACACGCCGACGATGCCGATCCAGATCCCGTAGATCTTGGTGATGGTGCCGATCTCGGTCTTGGAGAAACCCATGTCGCGGTAGAACGGGCTCATGATGCCGCCGATCGTGGCCTGCTCGGGCATCTTGAACAGCAGCAGGAACAGCAGCGTCACTCCGGCCAGCACCCAGCCGTAGCGACGGAAGAAATCGGCGAACGGATCGATCACGCCTTCGCGCATGGCGTCGCGCCAGCGCGCGGCCCGCACCCGCAGCACGTCCGGCTCGCGCGCGACCAGCGTGGTCGCCACCGGCACCGCCATCGCCAGCGCCATCAGTGCGTAGACCAGCCGCCACGGCAGGTGGTCGGCCAGGATCAGCGCCACCGCGCCGGCCAGCAGCAGGCCGATCCGGTAGCCGAGCGAGTAGGTGGCGACCAGCGCGCCCTGCGCCTCGATCGGCGCGATCTCGATGCGATAGGCATCCACCGCGATGTCCTGGGTCGCGCCGAAGAACGCCACCACCAGCGTGGCCGCCACGAACGGCGCCAGCTGCACCGGCGTCAGCAGCGCCATCGCCAGCAGTCCGAGCACCACGCCCAGCTGCGCGAACAGCAGCCAGCCGCGGCGCTGGCCGAGGCGGGCGAAACCCGGAATCCGCCAGTGGTCGAGCAGCGGCGCCCACACGAACTTGAACGCGTAGGTCATGCCGGCACTGGCGATCATCGTGATGTCTTTCAGCTCGATGCCGTTTTCCTTCAGCCAGTACGCCAGCGTGCCGGCCACCAGCAGGAACGGCAGACCGGAGGAGAAGCCGAACAGGAACATCGTCCACGCCGCCGGCTGGGCGAACGCCCGCCATACCGACGGCCTGGCCGGCCGGTCTGCCGACTCAGTCGGCATAGTCGACGGTGTACGGCGCGTGGTCGGAGAAGCGTTCGTCGCGATAGATCGAACAGGCCTTCAGGCGTTCACGCAGACCCGGCGAGACGACCTGGTAGTCGATCCGCCACCCCACGTTGTTCTCACGCGCGCGGCCTCGGTTCGACCACCAGGTGTACTCGACCGCGTCCGGTTTGATCGCACGGAAGCTGTCGACCCAGCCACGCTGATGGAACAGCAGGTCCAGCCAGGCGCGCTCCTGCGGCAGGCAGCCGGAGTTCTTCTGGTTGGACGACCAGTTCTTGATGTCGTTCTTCGTGTGCACGATGTTCCAGTCGCCGCAGATCACGTAATCGCGACCGCTCTTCAACCACGCATCGAAGATCGGCGTGATCCACTCCATCGCCCTGAACTTGAACTGCTGACGCTCGTCGCCGGAAGAGCCGGACGGGAAGTACAGCGAGACCACGCTGAGCTTGCCGAAGCGCGCCTCGATGTAGCGGCCCTCGTGGTCGAACTCGTCCCAGCCCAGTTCGGTCAGCACCTGGTCGGGCTCGCGCTTCGCGTAGATCGCCACGCCGCTGTAGCCCTTCTTGCTGCTGGCGTCGCGGTAGAAGCAGTGATGGCCGTCGGGGCGGAACATCGGGTCGCCCAGCTGGTCCTCCTGCGCCTTGGTTTCCTGCAGGCAGACCACGTCGGCATCCTGCTGGCGCAACCAGTCGAACACGCCCTTGGTCGCGGCCGAGCGGATGCCATTGGCGTTCAGGGTGACGATGCGCATGCTGACTCCCGGGGCAATGCGGCCATCATAGCAACCGCGCCACCCCGTCCGCGCCGCCGTGGGCTGTACCATGGCGCCCGCCGTCCGGCTTTCACCGCTTGAGAGATCCACCGTGCACGACTACCAGCGCGAATTCATCGAACTCACCCTGCAACGCGAGGTGCTGCGCTTCGGCGAGTTCACCCTGAAATCCGGCCGCCACAGCCCGTACTTCTTCAACATGGGGCGGATCGATTCCGGTGCCGCGCTGGCCAAGCTCGGCCGCGCCTACGCCGCCGCCATGGTGAATTCCGGCATCGCCATCGACATGTTGTTCGGCCCCGCCTACAAGGGCATCGCGCTGGCCGCCGCCACTGCCATCGCGCTGGCCGATGGTCACGGCCGCGACCTGCCGTGGGCGTACAACCGCAAGGAGGCGAAGGATCACGGCGAGGGCGGCGTGCTGGTCGGCGCTCCGCTCAAGGGCCGCGTGCTGATCGTCGACGACGTGATGACCGCCGGCACCGCGGTGCGCGAGTCGCTGGCGCTGATCCGTGCGCACGGCGCCGAACCGGCCGGCGTGCTGATCGCGCTGGACCGGCAGGAGCGTGGCCAGGGCGAGCGCTCCGCCGCGCAGGAAGTGGCCGCCGACTACGGCATCCCGGTGATCGCGATCACCAGCCTCGACGACGTGCTGGCCTACGCCGGCGAACACCCCCGGCTGGCCGCCGAGCACGCCCGGCTGCTGGCCTACCGCGAGCGCTACGGAGTTCAGCGCTGAGTTCGACAGGCTCAAGCGAACCCGGTCACACTGGCGGCCGCTAGCGCCGGCACGGAGCTAGGCAGCGCGACGGCGCTGGCTATACTGGGCAACGAGAGGGGTATCCATGCGCAAACCATTGCTCGTCATCGCTGCCGTCGTGCTGGCCACAAGCCTGTCGGCGCACGCCCAGAACACCGGCAACATCCGTTACAAGTGGTACGACGCTCAAGGCCTGATGCACTTCAGCGACAGCCTCACCGCCGAGGCGATGAAGTACGGCTACGACCTGGTCAACGACCGCGGCCTCGTGGTGCAACGCGTGCCGCGCCAGTTGAATGCCGCCGAACGCGCCGCCGCCAACAAGCTGGCGGCCGAACAGGCGGCCCAGCAGCGCGCCGCGCAGGAACGCGCGAACGCCGACTCGCAGATGCTGGCGGCCTACCCGGACGAGGAGTCCTACCAGATCTCGCTGCACCAGGCGCTGGACATGATCGACCAGCAGATCCACACCAGCCAGATCAACCTGCGCAGCCAGGAGAAGGCCCTGACCGACCTGCTCAGCCGCGCGGCTGATCTGGAGAACGCCAAGAGCCCGGTGCCGAAACCCCTGGCCGACAGTCTCACGCAGCAGCGCAACGTGGTCGCCGGACTGCGCGACACGCTGCGCCACCAGCAAGCCCTGCGCGCCGAAACCGTGCAACAGCAGGCCGGGCAGCTGGCGCACTATCGCGAAGTCAGGGCGGCGCAGGAGCGGGCGGCGAAGTAGGGCGACGCCAGCGGAGTGAACCTCTCGGCCATCCTGCCCTGCGCACCACTTCCCCCGCGGAGGGAGCCATCACTCCGCACCCGGGCGCTGCTAGAACGGCAACTTCAATCCCGGGTCCACCGCCAGCAGCTGCTGGCGGAAGACCTGCTGGATCCGCTTCAGTACCGCCGGGTTGTCCGCCTCGAAACGCAGCACCAGCACCGGCGTGGTATTCGACGCGCGAACCAGCCCCCAGCCGTCCGCCCAGTCTGCGCGCAAACCATCGAGGGTGATCAGAGTGGCGTCCTCGAAACTGGCCTGCTGGCGCAGCTGGTCCATGAAGCGGTAGTGCTCACCCTCGGCCAGTTCGACCTTCAGCTCCGGCGTGGAAACGCTCTTCGGCAGCGTGGCGAAGATCTGCTCGGCACTGCGCCCCTGCAGGTCGCCGGCGAGGATCTCCAGCAGCCGCGCGGCGGCGTAGATGCCGTCGTCGAAGCCATACCAGCGCTCCTTGAAGAAGAAGTGCCCGCTCATCTCGCCGGCCAGCTCGGCCCCGGTCTCGCGCATCTTCGCCTTGATCAGCGAGTGCCCGGTACGCCACATCAGCGGGCTGCCGCCGGCGTCCAGGATCTGTCCCTTCAGGTGGCTGGTGCATTTCACGTCGTAGATCACCGTGGCGCCAGGCTGGCGTGACAGCACGTCGCGCGCGAACAGCATCAGCAGGCGGTCCGGGTAGATGATCTCGCCGGACTGGGTGACCACGCCTAGGCGGTCGCCATCACCGTCGAACGCCATGCCCAGGTCGGCGCCGGTCTGCCGCACGGCGTGGATCAGGTCTTCCAGATTGGCCGGATCGGACGGGTCCGGATGATGATTCGGGAACGTGCCGTCGACGTCGCAGTACAGCGGGATCACCTCGCAACCGACGCCCTCCAGCACCTGCGGCGCGATCGCGCCGGGAATGCCGTTGCCGCAGTCGACTACCACCTTCAGGCGGCGCTCGGCCAGCACGTCGGAGATGATCTTCTCGATGTAGTCCGGGGCCACGTCGACCTGGCGCAGGCCACCGCCGCCGCCGCTGGCCAGCGCGCCACCGGCAATGCGCTGGTACAGGTCCTGGATCGCCCCTTCGGACAGGGTCTCGCCGCCGACCACGATCTTGAAGCCGTTGTAGTCCGGCGGGTTGTGGCTGCCGGTGACCGCCACGCCGCAACCGGTGTTGAAGCGGTAGGTGGCGTAATACACCACCGGTGTCGGCACCGCGCCGATGTCGATCACGTCCACGCCGGCCTCGCGCAGGCCTTCGGCCAGCGCCCCGGCCAGTTCCGGCCCGGACAGCCGGCCGTCGCGGCCGACCACGATCTCGCGCAGGCCTTTCTCGGCCATCAGCGTGCCGATCGACTGGCCCAGCGCGCGCGCCACCTCCTTGTTCAAGGTCTTGCCGACCACGCCGCGTACGTCGTAGGCGCGGAAGATGCTCGGGTCCACGCCGACCGCCGCGGCAGCCGACGGCTCCGGCGGCTTGGCCCGGGCCGGGGCACTCTGGCGCGCCGGCAGCGGCAGATCGGGCGCCTCGGCTTCCGGCTGCGCTTTCCAGCGCTGGCGCAGGTATAGCAGATAACCGCCACCGCCAAGACCGAGCAGGGCCAGCAGCCCGCTCAACAGCCACCAGCGCGGCAACACGATGAAGGCGCCGGGCAGGCCGGCGCCCACACTGAACGCGCTGCCCGCCACCGGCTTGCCGGCAACCTCGGCCTCGACCGAACCGTTGCCGTGCGAGAACAGCTGCACGTTGCCGCGATCGTCGCCCTGACGCAGGTCGAGCCGGCCACCGGCCGGCGAAATCGCGTCGAAACGCTGCCTCAGCGGAGCAAACGGCAACTCGACCCAGACCCAGGCCTGGGCCTGCTGCGGCGGCCCCAGCGGAATCACCAGGCTCAGCCGGCGATCGCCGTTGCCGTAGGAGACGCTCTGCGCCAGCGGCACGCCTTCCGCACTCTGCGCGGCCATCAGCTGGGCCGCCTTGGCGTAGCCGAACTCGCGGTAATTGGCCTTGAGCACCTCGTTGAGGTCGCCGCTGTAGATATCCAGCCTCTTCGCCTGTGGCAGCTGCTGGCGCAGCGCCGCGGCGGATTGCGCCGGGTTGCTCAACAGGGTCGTCGGGTCCACCCCGGCCAGTACCTTCTCGACCGCGCCACGCTGGCTGGCGATTTCCCGGGACAGCGCCTGCACGGCCTCGTCCTGGGCCTGGTGCACGCGCCGGATCGCATGGCCCTCGTCGGCAATCAGCCAAGTCTGCCAGGCGCAGAACAGTCCCAGCAGCAGCAGCGCGGTGGCGCCGGCCAGCGGCAACAGGTCCCGCCAGTCGACCTGCAGGTTGCGCAGCCGTTCGTTCGCGATGTTCAACGCCATACCCACCCCTGCGACTGTCACTGTAGGCTGGCCCGATTGCCCGGGCCGACCCTGCTGGTTATTGGATACCGGTCGAGCCAAACCCGCCGCCACCACGCTCGCTGGGCGCGAAGTCGGTCACGATGTTCAACCGCGCCTGCGCCACCGGCACCAGCAGCAGCTGGGCGATGCGGTCGCCCACCGCGATGGTGTACGGCTGGCTGCCGCGATTCCAGCACGAAATCATCAACGGGCCCTGGTAGTCGGCGTCGATCACCCCGACCAGGTTGCCCATCACCAGACCATGTTTGTGACCCAGCCCCGAGCGCGGCACGATCAGCGCGCACCAGCCCGGATCGCCGATGTGGATGGCGATGCCGCTGGGCACCAGCGCGCTTTCGCCCGGCGCCAGGGTCAGCGGCACATCCAGCGCGGCGCGCAGGTCCATGCCGGCGCTGCCGGGCGTGGCGGCCTGCGGCAGCGCGATGCTGTCGCCCAGGCGCGGATCGAGGATCTTCAGCTCGACCTCGATCGTCATCCGCGCGTCGCCCGGTAGCGTTCGGCCACGTGGGCGATCAGCCGGCGCGCCAGTTCGGCTTTCGATGTCCGCGGCAGCTCGGCCACGCCATCGGCCCAGTACAGCGTCAACGCATTGTCGGCCGCCTCGAAGCCGAGGCCGCCGCCCACCTGGTTTGCCGCAATCATGTCCAGCCCCTTGTGGCGCAGCTTGCCCTGCGCATAGCTCGCCACATCATGCGTCTCCGCGGCGAATCCGACCAGGAACGGGTGCGCGGTTTGCGCGGAAAGGCTGGCCAGGATGTCCGGATTCTCGCCGAGGCGCAGGGTGAGTTCGCCGCCGTCGCGCTTCTTCAGCTTCTGCGCGGACACTTCCTGCGGGCGATAGTCGCCGACTGCCGCCGCGCCGATGTAGATGTCCGCCTGCGTCGCCGCTTGCAGTACCGCCGCGTGCATCTGCGCCGCGCTGCGCACGTCGATGCGCTGTACGACACCGGGCGGCGTGGCCAGGCTCACCGGCCCGGCCACCAGGGTCACCTCCGCTCCGGCCTGCGCGGCCGCCGCGGCCACCGCGAAACCCATCCGGCCGGAGCTGCGGTTGCCGATGAAGCGCACCGGGTCGATGTCCTCGTAGGTCGGCCCGGCGCTGACCAGCACCTTCAGCCCGGCCAGCGAACGATCGCCAAACGAGGCCACCAGCGCATCGCGCAATTCGTGCGGCTCCAGCATGCGACCACTGCCGACGTCGCCGCAGGCCTGGTCACCCACCGCCGGCCCCAGTAGCTGCGCGCCGTGCTGGCGCAGGGTGGCGATATTCGCCTGCACCGCCGGGTGCGCCCACATCTGCTGGTTCATCGCCGGCGCCAGGTACAGCGGCGCGGCGCTGGCCAGGCACAGCGTGGTCAGCAGGTCGTCGGCCATGCCGTGCGCCAGCCGTGCCAGCAGGTCGGCGCTGGCCGGTGCGACCAGAACGCGTTCCGCCCAGCGCGCCAGCTCGATATGCCCCATCGCTGCCTCGGCCTGCGCGTCCCACAGGCTGACCCGCACGGCCTGGCCGGACAGCGCCTGAAACGTGGTCGGGCTGACGAAATGGGTGGCGCCCTCGGTCATCACCACGCGCACTTCGGCGTCGAGGTCACGCAGGCGGCGAACCAGTTCGCAGGACTTGTAGGCGGCGATGCCACCCGACACTCCGAGCAGGATGCGGCGTTGGGCAAGACTCATGTAAGGCGGGCCTGACAATCGGGCAGAGGCCTAGCTTACCGGATTCACTCGTCTTGCCCGCTGCCCGGCGGCGGCGCCAGCGGGCAAGTTGGGAAGCATGAGCATCCGCGACTGGCCCGAAGGCGAACGCCCCCGTGAAAAACTGCTGGCGCGCGGCAGCGGCGCGCTGTCCGACGCCGAACTGCTGGCGGTGCTGCTGGGCAGCGGCAGCCGCGGCAAGGATGCGCTGGCGCTGGGTCGCGAACTGCTGAACACCGCCGGCAGCCTGGGCGCCCTGCTCGGCCGGACCGAGCACAACATCCGCGTCGGTGGACTGGGTCCGGCCAAGCGCGCCCGCATCGCCGCCGCACTGGAGCTGGCTCGGCGTAGCCTGGCCGAACAGTTGCTGGAGAAACCCAGCCTGGGCAACCCGCGCGACAGCGGCGACTACCTGCGCGCACGCCTGCGCCACCTTCCGTATGAGGTGTTCGGCTGCCTGTACCTGGACAACCGCCACCGCGTGCTGGCGTTCGAGGAGCTGTTCCGCGGCACCGTCGACGGCGCCAGCGTGCACCCGCGCGAAGTGGTGCGGGCCTGCCTGCAGCACAACGCCTGTGCGGTGATCTTCGCCCACAACCACCCGTCCGGCGTGGCCGAACCCAGCGCCGCCGACCGCGCGATCACGCACGAGCTGCGTGATGCATTGCAGCTGGTCGGCGTGCGTGTGCTCGACCACCTGGTGATCGGCAGCGGCGAGCCGGTGTCGATGGCGGCCCGCGGCCTGATCTGAAACCGGCCGGAGACAAAAAAACGGCGTGGCACAAGCCACGCCGTGAGGCCGATTGGGGGAGGTGGGGAGAGCGGCATCCCCGGTCGCCATGTCATGGAGGGGAGTTCATGTTCTGGCCCGTTCAGTATCGCAGTGCCGCATGACAAAACCATGACGCGAACCTCAACCGGAAGCACCGCCCAAGCCGCCGGGACTTATACACAAAGCAGCAATACCGGCACTTGCCACACCTATCGGGCATCGGCTCTAGGTTGACATCTCAATTCATTGATATTCATATTTAATTTCTTGGGGTGAGTCGATGATTGACGGTCTCCGGACCGGCACGGGCCGCAGTCCGCTGCTTTCCCCACAGACTTATCCACAGGTTGACTCGCCGCGGTGCGTCAAAATTCCGACGCGACCCGAAGTGGCACCAGCCGCCCGCGCCGGGCCTCCCTGCCGATGCGTTTCACCGACAGGCGGTCTGTTAGGATTGGCGGTTCCATCACGAAACCGACCCCACCCGTGAAAGAACAGCTGCGCGAACTGGTGCTGCAGGCGATCCAGGCCCTGCAAGACGACGCCACCCTGCCTGCCGATCTCAGCCTGCCCGGCTTCGTGATCGAGCGCGCGCGCAGCCGCGACCATGGCGATTTCGCCAGCAACGTGGCGATGCTGCTGGCCAAGCCGGCGCGCGCCAAGCCGCGCGAGCTGGCGGAGAAACTGGTCGCCGCGCTGCCGGCGAACGCCCTGGTGGAGAAGGTCGAGATCGCCGGCCCCGGCTTCATCAACTTCTTCCTCGCCCCCGGCGCGTATCACGCCGAGGTACGCCGGATCATGGCCGAGGGCGACGCCTACGGCCGCAACGCCAGCGGCCACGGCAAGACGGTCGGCGTGGAATTCGTCTCGGCCAACCCGACCGGCCCGCTGCACGTGGGTCACGGCCGCGCCGCGGCGATCGGCGACTGCCTGAGCCGGCTGCTCGACGCCAGCGGCTGGCGCGTGAAGCGCGAGTTCTACTACAACGACGCCGGCGTGCAGATCGCCAACCTGGCGATCTCGGTGCAGGCGCGCGCGCGCGGAATCACCCCGGACGACAGCAGCTGGCCGGAAAACGGCTACCGCGGCGACTACATCGCCGAGGTGGCGCGCGCCTACCTCGATCGCGAATCGGTGATCGCCGATGGCGAGACGGTGACCGGCGCGGGCGACGTGGACGACCTCGACGCGATCCGCCGCTTCGCCGTGGCCAGCCTGCGCCACGAGCAGGACCTGGATCTGCAGGCGTTCGGCGTGGGTTTCGACACCTATTTTCTGGAGTCCTCGCTGTATACCGACGGCAAGGTCGAGGAGACCGTGCGCGAGCTGGTCGCCCACGGCCACACCTACGAGGAAGGCGGCGCGCTGTGGCTGCGCACCACCGATTTCGGTGACGACAAGGACCGCGTGATGCGCAAGTCCGACGGCACCTATACCTACTTCCTGCCCGACGTGGCCTACCACCTCAGCAAATGGCAGCGCGGCTACGAACGCGCGATCACCGAGCTGGGTTCGGACCACCACGGCTCACTGGCGCGCGTGAAAGCCGGCCTGCAGGCGCTCGATTGCGGCATCCCCAAGGGCTGGCCGGAATACGTGCTGCACCAGATGGTAACGGTGATGAAGGGCGGCGAGGAGGTGAAGATCTCCAAGCGCGCCGGCAGCTACGTCACCTTGCGCGACCTGATCGACGAGGTCGGCAAGGACGCCACGCGCTACTTCCTGATCTCGCGCAAGTCCGACTCGCAGCTGGTGTTCGACATCGACCTGGCGCGCTCGCAGTCCAACGACAACCCGGTGTACTACATCCAGTACGCGCACGCCCGCGTGTGCAGCGTGCTGCGCCAGGCGCCGGAGAAGGGCTACAGCGTCGACCTCGCCGACGGCCTCGCCCACCTCGACCGGCTGGACAACGAGCACGAGCAGATCCTGCTCACCGAACTGTCGAAGTACCCTGAACTGGTCGAAGCCGCGGCGGCGAACCTGGAGCCGCACCTGGTCGCGGCGTGGCTGCGCGAACTGGCGAACGCGTTCCACACCTACTACAACTCGCACCAGTTCCTGGTCGAGGACACCGCGCTGCGCAACGCACGTCTGGCGCTGGTGGTGGCGACCCGCCAGGTGCTGAAGAATGGTCTGGATTTGTTGGGCCTCGATGCCCCGGAGAAGATGTAATGGCAGCACGCAAGGGCAGGGGCCGGCAGGCCGTGCGCAACGGCAACAACGGTTTCCCGGGCTGGGGTTACGCGGTCATCGGCCTGGTCGCCGGCGCGATCCTGATGGCGGTGATGATGCGCGGCAGCCTGCTGACCAGCCTGCGCAAGGCCGACGGCCCGCAGGCGAACCCGCAGGCCACCGCCGAGCGCGGCAGCGCACCGGGCGTGCTCGAATCGAGCGGCGACAATGCACCGAAGAAGCCGCAGTTCGACTTCTACTCGGTGCTGTCGGAAAAAGAAGTGCGCATCCCCGACGCCGAGATCAGCGCACAGGCGCGCGTCGAGCAGCAGCAGAAGCAGCAGCAGGCCGCCCAGTTGCAGGCGCAGCAGGCGGCGCCGGTCGCGGCACCGGCGAACGCGCCGCAGGCGGTCAGCCAGGACGTCACCGCCGCGCCGGCCAGCGCGGTGCCGCAACCTACTGCTGGCAGCGGCTACCTGCTGCAGGTCGGCGCCTTCCCGAACGCCGCCGACGCGGAAACGCTGAAGGCGAAACTCGCGTTGCAGGGCTTCGTGGCGAACGTGCAGTCGGTCAACATCGGCGGGCAGACTTACAACCGCGTGCGCCTGGGGCCGTTCCGCTCGGCCACCGAGCTGGAGTCGACCAAGCAGCGCCTGGCCGGCGCCGGCATCAACGCGATCGCGCTGAAGGAAGGGCACTAGGCTCCCGCCTTCCGGTCATCCCGGCCACCCGAGGCCGCGCCCGCAGCGCGGCCTTTTTATTTCCTTAAGCACGCGTGAAACCCGCCCGGGGTAGCTTTCACGCCCCACTTACGCCAGCACTGCGCACCATCCTCGCCCGCCGCCCGTTACCAACATGCAGGGGAACCTCTGATCCACGCAACGGGACAAGTGCCCGGGGAGATTCGCATGAAAAACAGCACAGTCTGGCTGGCGCTGGCGTTTGCGCTCGCATGCAGCGGCGCGCAGGCGGCTGACAACGCCCGCGCCATCCGCGATTTTACCGACATGGTGGCGCCCGCCGAACAACAGGCGTACGTGGCCGGCTCCAAGGCGTTCAACCAGTGCCTGCGCCAGCACGATTTCAAGTACAACATGATCGCCTGGACGCACGAAACCGGCGATACCTACAGCTATTCCTATGTCACCGACCCGGTGCCATGGAGCACCTTCGACGCAATGGACGCCACGGTGAAAGCCTGCCTGCCGGTGATCGGCTCGCAGGTGAACCCGCACCTGAAGAGCGAGACCAGCGCCTTCATGCAGGCAATGCCCGAGCTGAGCCACCACTCCAGGCAGATGGGCCCGCCGCCGCCGCTGATCGAGGTGACCAATTTCACGCTCAAGTCTGGCCACCAGGCCGTGGCGGCCTTCACGACAGCGGCGAAGAAGATCGCCGCCGCCGCCGCGAAGTCGAACTGGCCCCACGACTACCAGATTGCCCGGCTGGTCGACGCGGGTGAGGGCGCTCCCGACTTCATCCTGGTGGTCCCCGCCAAGAACTGGGCGGACCTGGGCGCGGAACCCGATCCCGGCGTGTGGAAGATGGTCGAGAATGTGTACGGCAAGAGCGACGCTGCCGCGATCCGCCAGTCGCTCAATGACGCGGTCGTCAAGCAGGCCTCGCACGTGGACAGCTACAACGCGGAGCTGAGCTACATCGCCTCCGGCAAGTAAGCGACGCATGCGATCCGGGCGGCCGGCACGGTCGCCCGGATCCACGCCAGCCACTACACTGGCGTGCATGACGACCAAGACTGCCTGGATCACCGGCGCCACCTCCGGGTTTGGCGCCGCCACCGTGGAACGTTTCGTGGCCGGCGGCTGGCGGGTGATCGCCAGCGGCCGCCGCATCGAGCGGCTGCAACAGCTGGTGGACCGGCACGGCGCCGGACAGGTGCATGCGGCGGCGTTCGACATGCGCGACGAGGCGGCGATGCGCGCAGCCATCGACACGCTGCCGGAGGGCTTCGCCGGCATCGACCTGCTGGTCAACAACGCCGGCCTGGCGCTGGGCACCGCGACGGCGCAGCAGGCAAGCCTGGCGCAGTGGAAACAGATGATCGACACCAACGTCACCGCGCTGGTGACGCTGACCCACCTGCTGCTGCCCCGGCTGATCGAACGGCGCGGCGCGATCGCCAACATCAGCTCGATCTCGGGCAGCTACCCCTACCGCGGCGGCAACGTGTACGGCGGCACCAAGGCCTTCGTCACCCAGTTCTCGCAGAACCTGCGCGTGGACCTGCATGGCAGCGGCGTGCGCGTCACCTCCATCGAGCCGGGCATGGCCGAGACCGAGTTCACCCTGGTGCGCACCGGCGGCGACCAGACCGCCTCCGACCAGCTCTACGCCGGCGCCCACCCGATCACCGCGGCCGACATCGCCGACACCCTCTGGTGGATCGCCAACCTGCCGCCGCACCTGGACATCACGCGCCTGGAAATCATGCCGGTGAGCCAGTCGGCGGCCGGGCTGCAGGTGCATCGCGACGCGTAGAAACATCCCGCGCGCGCAGGGCAGGCACTGCCCGCCCTGCGTGCTTGCCCGTCCCGAATCCCGGCGGCTACTGCATGAACCAGCCGTGGCTGACCACGATCGACTGACCGGTCAGCGCCGCGGACGGGAAGGTGGCCAAGTACAGCGCCGTCTGCGCGATGTCCTCGACCGTGGTGAAGGTGGCATCGACGGTGTCCTTCAGCATCACGTTCCTGATCACCTCGTCCTCGCTGATGCCCAGCTCCTTCGCCTGCTCGGGAATCTGCTTCTCCACCAGCGGCGTGCGCACGAAGCCGGGGCAGATCACGTGCGAGCGCACGTGGTGCGGCGCGCCTTCCTTGGCCAGCGTGCGGGCGAGGCCGAGCAAGCCGTGCTTGGCGGCGACATAGGCGGACTTCAGCTTCGACGCCTCGTGCGAATGCACCGAGCCCATGTAGATCACGATGCCGCCGCGGTCATCCTTGTACATGTGCTTCAGCGCCGCCTTGGTGGTGAGGAAGCCGCCGTCGAGGTGGATCGCCAGCATCTTCTTCCAGTCGGCGAAGGCGAACTGGTCGATCGGGTTGATGATCTGCACGCCGGCGTTGGAGATCAGGATATCCAGATGGCCAAACGTGGCGACCACCTTGTCGGTGCCGGCGTTGACCGCGTCCTCGCTGGTCACGTCCATCGCCACGCCGATCGCCTTGCCACCGGCCACGTTGATCTGCGCCGCCACTGCATCGGCGGCCTGCTGGTTGATGTCGGCGATCGCCACGCTGGCGCCATGCTTCGCGTACAGCTCGGCGATGGCCTTGCCGAGGCCGCTGGCCGCGCCGGTGATCAGGGCCACCTTGCCGTTGAGACTTGTCATGTGCTGCTCCTTGGAGGGGATGGGGCGGGCGCGATCACGGGATCGCGCCCATCGGCCGGATTGTAGGCGTCGCCACGGCGGCCGCCATCGGACCTTGGGACAGGCCGTGCGGCCACCACCACACCGTCAGCGAAGGTCCTCGGCCAGGTAGGTGTAGGCGGTGAGCCCGCCGTCGAGCGCGTCGTACAACTGCGTGGCCTCGTCGCCGCCGAGGCCGGCGGCGGCGATGCGCTCGCGATAACTGGCGCGCAGCGCCTCCAGATCGTAGCCGACGTAGTCGAGCATCAGGTCGGTAGTGTCGCCGCGGCGCACGTGGGCGAAGGTGTAGCCGTCGCCGTCCACGCGCACGTTGACCGCGTCGGTGTCGCCGAACAGGTTGTGGATGTCGCCCAAGGTCTCCTGGTAGGCGCCGACCATGAAGATGCCGAGCCGATAGCTTTCGCCGTCCTTGAGCGCATGCAACGGCAGGCTGACGTCGACGCCCTCGGCGTCGACGTAGTGGTCGATGCGGCCGTCCGAATCGCAGGTGAGGTCGACGATCACGCCGCGCCGGGTCGGCTGCTCGTCGAGTCGGGCGATCGGCGCGATCGGGAAGATCTGCCCGATCGCCCAGACGTCCGGGATCGACTCGAACACCGAGAAGTTGACGAAGTACTTGTCGACCAGCTTCTCGTCCAGCTCGTCCAGCGCCTGCCGGTGCGAGCGCTCGGCCGGCAGCAGGCGCAGCCGCACCGCGCCGGCGATCGCGTAGTACATCTCGTCCAGCCGCGCGCGGTCGGCCAGCGCGAGCTGGCCCAGCGCGTACAGCGCCTGGCCTTCGCTGAGGTGATGCTGCGCCTCGTGGAACAGTTCCAGCGCGGGGCGCCGATCCAGCTCCTCCCAGGTCTCGCGCAGGCGGCGCAGTACCGCCGGCTCGTCCGCGCACGGCGGCGGGATCGCGCCGTCCGGCACTTCCTCGACCTCGGTCACGTTGACCACCATCACCGCGTGGTGCGCGGTCATCGCGCGGCCGGCCTCGGTGAGGATGTGCGGCGCCTCCAGGCCTTCGGCGGCCACCGCCTCGGCCAGCGACTGCACGATGGTGGCGGCGTACTGCTCGATCGAGTAGTTGATCGAATTGTGGCTGCGCGAGCGCGAGCCCTCGTAGTCCACGCCGAGGCCGCCGCCGACGTCGACGATCTCCAGCGGCACGCCCATCCGGCGCAGCTCGACGAAGTAACGGGTGGCTTCGCGCATGCCGTTGGCGATGTCGCGCACGTTGGAGATCTGCGAGCCCATGTGGAAGTGCTGCAGCTTCAGCGTGTGCTTGAGGCCGGCCGCGTCGAGCCGCTCGATCAGGGTCAGCACCTGCTGCGGCGACAAGCCGAACTTGCCCTTGTCGCCGCCGGTGTTCTGCCACTTGCCGGCGCCGATCGAGGCCAGTCGCACACGCACGCCGAGCAGCGGTTCAACACCCAGCGCCTGCGCCTCGCTGAACACGTGGTCCAGTTCGGACAGCTTCTCGATCACGATATGCACGCGCAGGCCGAGCTTGCGCCCGATCAGCGCCAGGCGGATGTATTCGCGATCCTTGTAGCCGTTGCAGATCACGATGGAACCGGGCCGCGCCATCGCCAGCACCGCCATCAGTTCAGGCTTGGAGCCCGCTTCCAGGCCGAAGCCGTGCGTGCCGGCGGCAACCAACTCGCCAGCCACGCCACGCTGCTGGTTGACCTTGATCGGGTAGATGGCGGTATAGCCGCCGGCGTAGCCGTGCTCGTCGATGGCCTGGGCGAACGCAGCCTGCAGCCGCGCCAGGCGGTCGGCAAGGATGTCGGGAAAACGCACCAGTAGCGGCAGCCGCAGGCCTTCGGCGCGGGCGCGTTCGACAATTTTTGGCAGCGACAGCGCCGGACCGTACGCACCGCGCGGACGCATCACGATGTCGCCGGCACCGTCCACGTCGACGTAGCCATCGCCCCAGTGCGGTACGGCGTAAGTGTGGCGGGCAGTGTCGGTATTCCAATGGTTCGCCATCAGCGAAATCTCCCTAATGAAAAAGGACGATGTCGTCGCAGCGGCGAGCCTTGACGTCTTGCTCAACAACAGGAGCACGAGCCCGAGCGACCGGAAGCCTCGCACGCCGCGGGGCCGATCGGACTGGTCGGCCGCCGGCGCATTGCCCGGCGAGGCCAGCCGCCATTGTAATGGTCGCCTGTGACGATATGTGCAACGCAGCCGCCCGGCTCGCGGGACGTTCACCACCGATATCGCTACAATTGGCGGTCTTTGTCCATCCACCCGGTTCGTCAGGAACATCACCCATGTCGCAGCAACCCACCTCGAATGAAACCAGCTGGTTCACTGAAGCCCACCAGGCTTCCGGCTCCTCCATCGGTTTCCGTACCGAGCAGCTGCTGCATGCGGAGAAGACCCCGTTCCAGACCATCGAGATCCACCAGACCACCGACTGGGGCAAGCTGATGGTGATCGATGGCTGCGTGATGCTGACCACCCGCGACAACTTCCTCTATCACGAGATGATGACCCACCCGGCGCTGTTCACCCATGCGCGCGCCAAGCGCGTGGTGATCATCGGCGGCGGCGACTGCGGCACGCTGCGCGAGGTGCTGCGCCACGAGGAAGTCGAGCACGCGGTGCAGGTGGAGATCGACGAGCGCGTGACCCGGCTGGCCGAGCAGTATTTCCCCGAACTGTGCGAGTCGAACAACGACCCGCGCGCCGAGCTGCTGTTCATCGACGGCATCAAGTACATGGCCGACGCCGAGCCCGATTCGCTGGACCTGATCATCGTCGATTCGACCGACCCGGTCGGCCCGGCCGAGGGCCTGTTCAACGCCGCGTTCTACGCCAGCTGCTACAAGGCGCTGCGCCATGGTGGCCTGCTGGTGCAGCAGAGCGAATCGCCGCTGGCGCACCTGGAGCTGATCAAGTCGATGCGCTCGGCGATGCGCACCTCCGGCTTCAGCGCGGTGAAGACGCTGCCGTTCCCGCAGCCGTGCTACCCCACCGGCTGGTGGAGCTGCACCATGGCGCGCAAGGGTGGCGACCTGTCCGGCTTCCGCGAGCGCGGCGCTTCAGCCAAGAATTTCCACACGAAGTACTACAACGCCGAGATCCACAAGGCCGCGCTGGCCCAGCCGGAATTCATGCGCGAGGCACTGGGGGAGTAAAGCCGGGATTTGAAATGCGGGATGGAGGATGCGGAGGAGCTACGGCCTGGCGCTTTTCCGAAGCCCAAGCCCGAATCCCTGCCCTCAAAACATCTTCGAGCGCACCTTCGGCAGCAGCACCAGCAGCAGCGTGGCCAGCGGGCCGAACAGCAGCGACAGCAGGAACCACAGCAGGCCGCTGCGGTTCTTGCCCTGCGCCAGGGCGGCATTGATCAAGGCCAGCGTGCCCCAGCCGACAAACCAGGGTGCGCCGCCGGCGAACGTCGTCAGATGATCCACTACGCGTCTCCCGAGCGATAAGCATGGAGGCGCGGTCCTGCGCCGGGGAACCCCATCGTAGCAAGCGGCGCCGCAGCGGCCACCCTTCACCGGCCGATGGATCAGCCGCGCTTAATCCTTGCAAGGTATGCTGCGCGCTTTGTTCGATCACGGAGCCGAGCCCATGATGCGTGGATCGCATTGCCTTGCCCTGGCCTGCGCCCTGTCGCTGGCCGCCGCGCCGGTATTCGCCGGCAAGCCCGCCGCCGGCAAGAACCGCGGCACGCCGGACAAGTCGGCCCAGACCCGCGACAAGGCCCAGCTCGCGTTCCAGCGCGATCTGGTCAGCGTACTGGCGCCCGGCGGCGATCCGTCGCGGCTGCTCGGCGCGGCCCTGCTGGCCCGGCCGCTGTTCAACCAGCCGCCGGAGAACAGCTTCCACCGCCTGATCGAGCGCGCCACGCAGGCCGAAGGCGCCGACGCGGCGGTGTACTGGGTGCAACTGGCCGATTGCGATGCCGCCGCCGATACCTGCCCGAACGATGGGGCCCTGCAGCAACTACTGACCCGGGCGCCGGACAACGCCGCGGTGTGGCTGCTCAAGCTCGGTGTCGATGCGCGCAGCAAAAAGCAGGATGCCGCCCGCGAAGATCTGGCCCAGGCCGCTGCGGCAAAACGCTACGACGACTACACCGGCATCAGCCTGCAGGCGCTGGCCAATGCCGCCGGCGCGCTGCCGCCACCGCCCACCACGCTGGACCCGGCCCACGCGGGCGGCGCGGTGGGCATGCAGGCCGTGCTGGTCTATGGCCTGGCCGGCACCCAGCCGCAGCCGGGCCTGCAGCTGGTCGCCCAACTGTGCGGGAACGCCGGCGGGGACGCCTCGATCAAGGCCGATTGCCTGGCCCTGGGCAAGACGCTGGAATGGGGTTCCAGCCCGCTGGCCCGTTCGCTCGGCCTGCACCTGCGCGAGGTGCTGGCCGACGACCCGGCGCAGCAGCAGGAAGCGAAGGACGCCCGCCGCAACCTGGTCTGGCAGGTGCAGAGCTTCGCCCAGCTGCTGGCCCGGGCGCAGGACGACGCGACGCTGGCGCAGCACCTGCTGGCGCTGGCCCGCCACGGCGGCACCGAGATGAGCCTGCAGCTGGCCGCCCTGCGCGAGAACGGCATCCCGGTCGAGGCACCCGCCGGCTGGCAGCCACATGCAGCGGGAAATCGGGAATAGAGGGCAGGGCATGATCGGGAGCCGTTGGTTCCTCCGATTCCCGATTCCCTATTCCCGGCCTACCGGCTAGGCTTGGTCCACCTTCCGTAGCAGGGGCGATCCGATGCTTACGACGCTGGTGGCAAGCAGCAAGGGTGGTTGCGGCAAGAGCACGCTGGTGACGCAACTGGCGTCGCACTGGGCCCAGGCAGGGCAGCACACCGCGATCCTCGACGCCGACCGGCAACACTCCAGCTTCCACTGGGCCGAGCTCAGACCGGACAACGTCCCCGGCGTACTGGCCCTCGACAGCGGCCGCCGCAGCCTGCAGCGCGTGCCGCCGGACACCCAGCAACTGCTGATCGACACCCCCGCCGGCGCCGATGAGCGCGAGCTGGAACCCTACCTCGACGTGGCCGACGTGCTGCTGGTGCCGGTGCTGCCGTCCTCGTTCGACCTCGACGCCACGCTGCATTTCCTCGGTGAGCTGCAGGCGATCAAACGCATCCGCAGCGGCAAGCTGCCGGTGGCGCTGGTCGCCAACCGGCTCAAGCCGTGGACCCACGCCAGCCAGGACGCGCTCGCCCAGCTCGCCGAACAGTCGCCGTTCCCGATCGCCGCGCAACTGCGCGACAGTCAGGCCTACGTGCTGCTCGCCGGCCTCGGCAAGGGCATCTTCGACTACCAGTCCGAACAGGTGCGCAGCCACCAGCAGGACTGGAAGGCCCTGCTGCGCTGGATCAAGCGCCAGCACTGACGCGCGACCTTCCCGACGTTCACCGCGCCACCACCCCCGGAGCACTCCATGCACGAACTGATCCTGTTGCGACACGCCGAAGCCGTGCCGATGGAAACCACCGGCGACGACCCGCAGCGTCCGCTCAGCGTGCGCGGCGAGCGGGAGGCGCAGGCCGCCGGGCTGTGGCTGGCCGCGCACGGCCTGCACCCCGACCGCGTGCTGTGCTCGCCGAGCCGGCGCACCGACGAGACCACCCGGCTGGCGCTGGCCGCCATCGACAACGCACCGGTGCCGCAACAGGCCGACGAAATCTACGACGCCTCGCCCGGCGAACTGCTGGCCCTGCTCGACCAGCACGCCGACGCCGGCACCGTGCTGCTGGTCGGCCACAACCCTGGCATGGAGCGGCTGGTCGCCCTGCTGGTCGAGGGCCGCTCCGACGAATTCCGCGGCATGCCGCCCGGCGCGCTGGCCGTGCTGCACCTGGATGGCGCGCTGGAGCCGGGCAACGCGCGGCTGGACGCGTTCTGGTCGCCCTGACCCGCGCCGCGGCCCTCCGCCAGCGCTACGCCTCGCCCGCCTCCTCACAGCCCCGGCACGCGCAGAACGTATGATTCGCCCATGCCCGTCCTGCGCCGATTCGCTTTCCCGCTCGTACTCGCCCTGCTGTTGCTGCAGGGCTGCACGGTGCCGCGCGCGCAGATCCGCCGCGCCGATGCGATCGTCGCCGCCGGCGCCGACCGCATCAGTACCTGCGACCGGACCGACCATTGCGCGCTGCCGTCGCCACTGCTGGACGCCGCCAACGCCGCGCTGGCCGCCTCCACCCCGCAGCAGCCGGTGCACGTGGTCACCCTGCTCGACGACTCCGAGCCGGCCATGGCCGCACGGATCAACCTGGTACGCGCGGCGCGCCAGTCGATCGACGTGCAGACCTACATCTGGGACCAGGACGACGCCGGCCAGCTGATGCTGGACGAACTGGTGCGCGCCGCACGGCGCGGCGTGCGCGTGCGCATCCTGGCCGACCAGCTGTTCTCCTTCAACGACCCGGACCTGCTCGACCGGCTGGCACGGATCAGCCCGAACCTCGAAGTGCGGTTGTACAACCCCACCTTCCACAAGGCCCACACCCAGCCGCTGGAATTCGCCGCCGGCTTGTTGTGTTGCTTCATGCAGTTCAACCAGCGCATGCACAACAAGCTGCTGCTGGTGGACGACGCCATCGGCATCACCGGCGGGCGCAACTACCAGGACCGCTACTTCAACTGGGACGACGCCTTCAACTACGTCGACCGCGACGCAATGGTCGGCGGGCCGGCCGCGCGGCAGATGGCGGCCAGCTTCGCGCTGTTCTGGAACCACAAGCGCTCGCTGCCGCTGACCCACCTGCGCGACATCAACCGGCGCATCCTGTCCGACCGTGTGCCGCCGGTGTGGCCGGCCCCACGCTACCGCCGGCCGGTGCGCGTGGCACGGGTGCAACAAGCCGCCGAAGACCCCGCCTGGCTGCAGACCTGGCTGGTGGACGCCTCGCGGCAGGTCGGCCAGGTGGAGTACTTCAGCGACCTGCCGGCGAAGACCGACAAGCCGGACAAGCGACGCGCGCTAGAATTCACCCAGCACATCATGCGCATGATCAGCGAAGCGAAACGCGAGGTGCTGCTGCAGACACCGTACCTGGTGATGAGCAAACGCGCCCAGCACATCTTTCGCACCCTGCACCGGCGCACCGACCCGCCGCGGGTGATCGTCTCCACCAACTCGCTGGCCGCGACCGACGCCTTCGCCGTGTACGCGATGTCGTACAAGCACCGCAAGCGCTACCTGAAGAAATTCGGCTTCGAGGTGCACGAACTGAAGCCACACGCGCCCAGTGCCGCGGTGGACAACGAACTGGCCAACCTCGACCTGGACACGATCGCGCTGCCGCCGTCGGAAGCCGCCAGCCTGGCCCACGTCCCCGCAGCGCGCTTCCACCTGCTCGGCAGCCGCGGCAGCAACAATCGGCCGGCGCCACTGCAAAGCGAAGGCATGCGCTTCGGCCTGCATGCGAAGTCGATCGTGGTCGACGACATCTTCGCGATGGTCGGCTCGCACAACTTCGACCCGCGCTCGGACCACTACAACACCGAGTCGGGCGTGATCGTCTACGACCACGGCTTCGCCGACCAGCTGCGCCACAGCATCCTGCGCAGCACGCAGCCGGAGAACGCGTGGGTGATCGCCCCGCGGCAGTCGAAGGTGCCGGTGCTGACCGACATCAACCAGGCGATCGGCTCGGTTTCCGAGAGCCTGCCGCTGTTCGACCTGTGGCCGTTCCGTTACGCCACCAGCTTCGACCTCAAGCCCGGCTGCCAGCCGCTGCGCGCCACCGATCCGAATTTCTACGCCTGCTACGAACCGGTCGGCGACTTCCCCGATGTGGCGCTGTCGCCGAAACTGATCATCACGCGGCTGGTCACCGCGTTCGGGGTGGGGGCCAAGGGCATCCTGTGAGCGCCGCTCACCGTGCGGAAATCACTTCGCCACCTATTGCCCTGTTCGAAGCTCTTCGCTCTGGAACGACAAAGCGCGAAGCAGCCATGCGACCGGGCAATAGCCCTACGGCAACTGCGCGACGCGATCGCCCCGCGAGGTGAAGCGCATCGGCAGCTCGCCGCTGAGGCCGTCGGGATGGTCCGGCGGCACCGCGAAGCGCCAGCCGCGCACGCTGCGCAGGGCGTGCTGGTCGAGCACCGGGTCGCCGCTGGATTCGGCGAGGCTGGCGGCGCTGACGCGGCCGCCAGCGTCGATGTCGACGTGCAGCAGCACGCGGCCGTCGAGGTGGCCGCGCAACTCGTCCCATGGCTGCGAGGTGTCGGCAGGCGTGGCCAGCGGTAACAGTTCCGGCGCAGGCGCGGGGGTGGCGACGGCGGCCTGCACTTCATCGCCGGCGACCATCGGCGGCAGCGCCCGGCGCGTCGGCACCACGCGGGCCGGGCCGTGCGGGCGGCGCGGGGCAGGGTGGGCACGCATCGCGGTCGACGTGTCGACCCGCGCGGTGTAGCGCGCCGGCGGACCGAGCCAGATGCCGGTCTGGGTGCTGAGCCAGCCGGTGCCGGCGACGCCGACGGCCAGTGCGATCAGGCTGAGGGTGGTGGTAGTGCGCAGGCGAAACATGGCGGTCTTTATGCACCCCGCTGGGCGAATCGCGGCTGAAGCTGCCGAATCCTTCAGCGCTCGAGGATCGCGGTGACGCCCATGCCGCCGGCGGTGCAGATCGAGATCAGCCCGCGGCCGGCGCCCTTCTGTTCCAGCAGCTTCGCCAGTGTGGCGATGATCCGCGCGCCGGTGGCGGCGAACGGATGGCCGACGGCGAGGCTGGAGCCGTGTACGTTGAGCCTGGCCGGGTCGATCGAACCGAACGGCGCGTCCAGGCCGAGCCGGTGCTTGCAGTAGTCGGCCGATTCCCACGCGCGCAGCGTGCACAGCACCTGCGCCGCGAACGCCTCGTGGATCTCGTAGTAGTCGAAGTCCTGCAGGGTCAGCCCGTGGCGCGCCAGCATGCGCGGCACCGCGATGGTCGGCGCCATCAGCAGGCCTTCGCCGTGCACGAAATCCACCGCGGCGACTTCGGCGTCGCGCAGCCAGGCCTGGATTTTCAGCCCACGCTGCGCGGCCCACGCCTCGCTGCCCAGCAGCACCGCGGCGGCGCCGTCGGACAGGCCGGTGGAATTGCCGGCAGTGAGCGTGCCGTGGCCGGAGGTCTTGTCGAACGCGGGCTTCAGCGTGGCCAGCTTTTCCATGCTCGAATCGGGGCGCAGGAAACCATCGCGCTTCAGCCCGCGGAACGGCACCAGCAGGTCCCCGAAGAAACCCGCGTCATAGGCGGCGGCCAGCTTGCGGTGGCTGTCCAGCGCGAGCTGATCCTGCGCCTCGCGGCTGACGTGCCACTCCTTCGCCATCTGCTCGCAGTGGTCGCCCATCGACTTGCCGGTGCGCGGTTCGGCCACGCCGGGGAACGAGGGCTTCAGCTCGCCCAGCGAGAAGCCGCGCAGCGCCACCTTCAGCTTGTCCAGCGGGGTCTTCGCCCGGTTCATCGCCAGCAGCCGCTTGCGCAGGCGGGTGCCGTAGACGATCGGCACGTCGGAGGTGGTGTCCGAACCGCCGGCGATGCCGGCCTCGATCTGCCCGGCGGCAATCTTGTTGGCGATGATGATGGCGTTGTCGAGCGAGGTGCCGCAGGCGCGCGCGGTGGTGATGCCCGGCGTGGTCGGCGCCAGCCCGGAGCTGAGCAGCGCCTCGCGCGCCAGGTTCCAGTCGGACGGGTGCCTGATCACCGCGCCCATCGCCACTTCACCCAGTTCCACCCCGTGCAGGCCGAAGCGCTCGACCAGTGCGCCGAGCACCTTCACCGACATGCCGAAGTTGCCGACGTCGGCGTACGCCGTGTTGTTGCGGCAGAACGGGATGCGCACCCCACCGATCACCCCGACGCGCTTCTGCGTGTTTTCCATGCTCGGAACAGTCCACCACTCAAGTCCGCCAAGGCTAACCCGCCATGCCGCGCGGCGAAAGCCCAAAAGCCTGAATGGTAGAATCGACACTCTTTGTCTGCCGGATCGCCGCCCGTGGAAGCACAAACACTGTCCGCCCTGCCTGTGGTGCTGGCGCTGGAACCGGTCGCAGGCGAAGCACCACGCATGACCCTGAGCCGCGACGAGGCCGCCGAACTGGCCGCGCTGGTCGCCAGCGACCTGCATGCGCTGGTGCCGCAGGTCGACGTCGCGCGGCTGGCGCTGGCCGGCGCGCTATTCGACCAGGTCGAGCTGCTGCGCCCGGGCTTCCCGGTATGGGCCACGCTGGACGAGCTGGCGCGGCGCGTGCCGCGCAACCACCTGGGGAATGTGGTGGCCTTCGGCAGCCACGACGGGCACATGCCGCTGCCATCGCTGGAGCCGTCGCCGACCTACGCCGCGGGCCCGATACGGCTGCTGCCGATGCATCTGCTGGCGCCGGCGGAGCAGGCCGAGGAACTGTCCGAGCAGCTGGAGATCCAGCTGGTCGGCCGCGGCGAGGCCGGCGCGCTGACTGCCGACTGGCTGATGCGCACGCTCGGCATCCGGCTGGAGCACGTGCGCTACCTCAGCCGCAACGACCTGCTGGCGCTGACCTGCGTGCAGTACGAGCACGTCAACCTGGCGCCGCTGTGGGCGCTGCTGGAGACGGCACTGCTGACCCCGGACCGCGAGGAAACGACGATGAGCGCACGCGGGCTGGCCCTGCGCTACGCCGACGGCAAGGTGCTGGTGCAGCCGCCGTCGCAATGGCTGGCCGCGCAAACCGGCGACAGCGCCGAGCGCACGCACGATTTCGCCGGCATCGTGTTCGAGCTGCGCCAGTACGCCGCGCTGCTCGATGCGCACCAGCTGCCGCTGCAGTTGCAGCCGGACGCCACGCGGCAGACCGAGGCGGCCGCCGGCTACCTGCTGGAAACCCTGGCCGCGGCCGACCCCGGCTACGACCCGCCGGCGCTGTTCGCGCACGAGGCGCCCGGCCTCGGCGTGGTGGCGGTCACCCTGGCCCAGCGCGGCGAAGGCGGGCATGCCCGCGCGCTGGCGCACGGCTATCCGCTGCAGCCGCGGGCGCTGGGGCCGCTGCTGGCGCGGCTGGCCGACCGTTACGCGATCGCCGCCGAACTGCATGCGCTGGGCCGGATCGTGCTGGACGCCGACGGCCGGCTCGGCGCACCGGCCACCGCCCTGCATTGATCGCCGCCGGGACGGCTGGGCAACGCCGGCAACTCGGCGCATGATGGCGGCGCGCTGACAGGGGGCGCCATGCTGACGGAATGACCATGCGGCCGCACAAGCCTGCCGAGGTATCGCCATCGCTTCCGGATGAAACCGACTGGCCGGCATGGGTCGCGCACGGCGCGCCCGCACTGCTGGCCTACCTCGACCACGAACAGCGCTTTCGCTACGCCAACGAAACCCATCGCCGCTGGCTTGGCATCGACCCGCAGCAACTGATCGGCCGGCGCCTGATCGACGTGATCGGCCCGCGCAACCATGAGCTGGCCAGCGTGGCGCTGGATAGCGCCTATGCCGGCCACACGGCCAGCTACGAGGGCGAACTGTACAACGGCCGCGAGCGGCGCTATGCCCGCGGCAACTTCGAGCCCGACTTCGATGCCGGGGGCCGCGTCCGCGGCATCTTCACCGCACTGGTCGACATCACCGAGCGGCGCGACCTGGAACTGCAGCTGCACGAGAGCGAGCAGCGCTTCTTCGGCGCGTTCCAGCATGCCGCGATCGGCATGGCGCTGGTTGCACCGGACAGCCGCTGGCTGCGGGTCAACGCGGCGCTTTGCGCGATGCTCGGCTACCACGAGGACGAATTCCTGTCGCGCACGACGCGCGACATCACGCACCCCGACGACATCGCGACCAGCGACTCGCGGCATGAGCAGATGCTGGCTGGCGAGCTGGAATCGTGTCACATCGAGAAACGCTATTTCCACAAGAATGGCGACCCGGTGCATGTGCAGCTCAGCGTGTCGCTGGTGCGCGACAACGACAGCAGTCCGCTTTATTTCGTCGTGCAGATCCAGAACATCAGCCAGCGCAAGGCGTTCGAGGACGCGCTGCACCGCGAGCGCGAACTGGCCGAGGTGACCCTGCGCTCGATCGGCGACGCAGTGATCACCACCGACCCGCAACTGTGCATCACCTCGCTCAACCCGATCGCCGAGGCGATGACCGGCTGGAGCAGCATCGAGGCGCAGGGCCGGCCGATCGAGGAGATCTTCCAGCTGTTCGATGCCCACGACGGCCACGCCGTGGCCAATCCGCTGCGCGCGGCGATCGGCCACAACAGCATCGTCGACCTGGTCGGCAAGACCCTGCTGCGCCACCGCCACGGCTTCGACACGCCGGTGGAGGATTCCTCCGCGCCGATCCACGACCACGCCGGCAACGTGATCGGCGGCGTGCTGGTGTTCCACGACGTCAGCGAGACCCGCGCGCTGGCGCTGAAGATGATCCACCTGACCCAGCACGACACGCTCACCGGGCTGCCCAACCGCAGCCAGTTGCACGGACATATCGGCCAGGCGATCGCCACCGCGAACCGGCGCCAGCAGCGCGCCGCGCTGCTCTATGTCGACATCGACAACTTCAAGCAGGTCAACGAACTGCACGGCCACGCCGCCGGCGACCAGGTACTGCGCGCGTTCACCGCCCAGCTGCAGCGCTGCCTGCCGGGCGACGAGCTGCTGAGCCGCTACGGCGGCGATGAATTCGTGGTGCTGCTGCCGCACCTGGAAAACGTGGGCGAGACGGCCAGCCTGTGCCAGACGCTGATCAACCAGGGCGAGCAGACCCGCGTCGACGGGCTGCCCGAGCTGGACCTGCACCTCAGCATCGGCATCAGCGTGTACCCGGACGATGCGACCGAACCGGAGGGTCTGCTGCAGCATGCGGAGACCGCGCTGGTCGCGGTGAAGACGCAGGGCCTGCACGGCTACCGCTTCTTCACCGCGTCGATGAACGAGCGCACGCAGGCACGCCGGCGGATCGAGACGGCGTTGCGCCAGGCGCTGTCGCGGCACGAACTGGACCTGCACTACCAGCCCAAGGTGGAGGCGCAGAGCGGCCGCATCGTCGGCGCCGAGGCGCTGCTGCGCTGGTACGCGGACGGCCACGAGCAGTACAAGCCGGACCAGTTCATCCCGGTCGCCGAGGACACCGGGCTGATCCTGCCGATCGGCGCCTGGGTGCTGCGCCAGGCCTGCCGCCAGGCGCAACGGTGGCTGTATGCCGGCCACGCGATCCCGGTGTCGGTGAATGTGTCGCCGCTGCAGTTCCAGCACGCCGAGTTCTACCACTGGCTGGACGAGGTGCTGGACGAAAGCGGACTGGATGCCGGCCTGCTCGAACTGGAGCTGACCGAGCGCATGGTGATGTCCGGCGGTGACGCGACCACCGGCCTGCTGCAACGGATCAAGCGGCGCGGCGTGCGGCTGTCGCTGGACGACTTCGGCACCGGCTACTGCAGCCTGTCGTACCTGAAGCATTTCCCGATCGACGCGCTGAAGATCGACCGTGTATTCGTGCATGACCTCACCAGCGACCGCGACACCGCCACCATCACCAGCGCGATCATCGCGATGGCGCGCGGCCTCGACAAGGAAGTGGTCGCCGAAGGCGTGGAGACGCGCGAGCAGGCCGCGTTCCTGCGCCAGGCCGGCTGTTCGCAGCTGCAGGGTTTCCTGTTCGGCGCGCCCATGCCGGCCGCGGAGTTCCAGCGGCTGCTGGCCGAACCCACTCGGATCGCACCCGGCCCGTAGCTGGCTTTCGCTCCGTGTCCCGAGGCGAAGCGGCGGGCAGCGCCCGCCTTACGAAACCGGCTTTGCCAGAGGCGCCTCGTACATGAAGTAGTGGCAGCGTTGCATGCCGAGCCCTTCGTAGGTCGCCTGCGCGCGCTGGTTCTCCGTTTCCACGTACAGCCGCAGGCCGACCGCGCCGGCCGCCGCGGCACGCTGCGCCACTTCGGCGTACAGCGCACGGAACGCGCCGGCGCGGCGCGCGGCGGGCGCCACGTAGACGCTCTGGATCCACCAGAAATCACCGTTGCGCCAGTCGCTCCATTCGTAGGTGACCAGCAGGCAGCCGAGCGCCGCACCGTCGTGCTCGGCCACCAGGTAGAAGCCGCGACGCGGCTGCTCGAACACGCCGCGCACGCCGCGTTCCAGCGTGGCGGGGTCGAGCCGCTTGTGCTCGGTCTCCCAGGCCATCGCCGCGTTCCAGGCGACCAGGTCGGAAACGTCGGCGAGAGTGGCGGCGCGGATCTGCAGTGGCACGGCGTGGCTCCGGTGGAGGCGGGCGCCCATCGTAGCGTGCGCCGTCTTCACATGTCGGCGCGTAGGGTCGAACCGAGCCGGCGGTCGCAGCCCTCGCACGGGTTCCCGCTGGCGCTCCGCCCACATGGACGCCTCGTGGCCGATTCCGCGAGGCCCAAGGAAAACCGCTTTTGAACATCGGCAACCTCCTCGACCGGCTCAAGCTGCGCAGGCTGAATGCGTTCCGCCGGCGCCGCGCCGCCGCACGCACGCGGCCGGAGCAGGAACCGGCGCTGCGCGCGGAGTTGTTCAGCGCCGAGCAGATGGAGCGGCACGGCCGCGCGCTGGCCGGCCAGCACCGGCTCGGTGCGCGGACCAGCATGGATTCGCTGCTGGTGCGGCTGGACGACAACGAGGCGGTGCTGACCCACACCTGCGAGCGGCTGACCGACGCCACCCGCAAGCGGCGGCGGATCACCCCGGCCGCCGAGTGGCTGCTGGACAATTTCTACCTGGTCGAGGAGCAGGTGCGGATCGCCCGCCGGCACCTGCCGAAAGGCTACAGCCGCGAACTGCCGCGACTGGCCAGCGGGCCGTCGGCCGGCCTGCCGCGGGTCTACGACATCGCACTGGAAATCATCTCGCACGGCGACGGCCGGGTCGACACGCACATCCTGCAGCGCTTCATCGACGCCTACCAGGAAGTGAGCCCGCTGAAGCTGGGCGAGCTGTGGGCGATCCCGATCATGCTGCGGCTGGCGCTGATCGAGAACCTGCGCCGGGTGGCCGCGCGGGTGATGGCGGACTGGCGCCACCGCGGCAAGGCCGCGCGCTGGGCCGACGCGATGACCGCCACCGCCGGGCGCGAGCCGAACTCGGTGGTGCTGGTGGTGGCCGACATGGCGCGTTCGGACCCGCCGATGAACGGCCCGTTCGTGGCCGAGATGGCGCGCCGGCTGCAGGGCCAGAGCCCGGCACTGGCGCTGCCGTTGAGCTGGATCGAGCAGCGCCTGGCCACCTCGGGGCAGAGCATCGAGCACCTGGTGCAGCTGGAGGCGCAGCAGCAGGCCGCCAACCAGGTCTCGATCAGCAACAGCATCGGCAGCCTGCGCACGCTGTCGGCGATCGACTGGCGCGACTTCGTCGAGCAGTGCAGCCTGGTCGAGCACGGCCTGCGCGAGGACCCGGCCGGCGTCTATGCGGCGATGGATTTCGCCACCCGCGACCGCTATCGCCACGTGGTCGAGGCGATGGCGCGGCGGCACCGGCTGACCGAGCTGCAGGTGGCCGAAGCGGCGATCGCACTGAGCCAGGCCGCGGCACCCACCGACAGCAGCGTGCCGCTGCCGCAGCACGTCGGCTACTACCTGATCGATCGCGGCCGGCCGCGGCTGGAACAACAGCTGGGCATCCACCCGCCGCTGCGCGAGACGCTGCGCCGCGGCTTCGACCGCGCGCCACTGCCGATCTACCTGGGCCTGCTGGCATTGCTCACCTTCGCCTTCGCGCAGCCGCTGGTGGCCGTCGCCGCGCACCAGCACTGGTCGACGTGGGCGCTGGCCGCGCTGGCGGTGCCCGCGGCGATCCTGGCCAGCCAGCTGGGGCTGAGCCTGCTCAACTGGATCGCCACGCTGTCGATCGCGCCGCGGCAGCTGCCGCGGATGGATTACTCGCACGGCATTCCGGCCAACGCGCGCACGCTGGTGGCGATCCCCAGCCTGATCGCCAGCGCACAGGACGTCGACGAACTGGCCGAAGCGCTGGAGGTCCGCTTCCTCGGCAACCGCGACGAGCACCTGCACTTCGCCCTGCTCACCGACTTCGCCGACGCCGCGCACGAGACCCTGCCCGACGACGAGGCGCTGCTGCGGCGCGCGCAGCGGCGCATCGAGGCGCTCAATGAGCGCTACGCCAGCGCCAGGGCCGACCGCTTCTTCCTGTTCCACCGGCCGCGCCGCTGGAATCCGGGCGAGCAATGCTGGATGGGCCACGAGCGCAAGCGCGGCAAGCTGGCCGACTTGAACGCGCTGCTGCGCGGCAACGCGCACGGCCGCTTCATGCTGATCGTGGGCGACATCGCGTCGCTGGGCCCGGTGCAATACGTGATCACCCTGGACACCGACACCGAACTGCCGCGCGACGCGGCGCAGGCCTTCGTAGGCACCATCGACCACCCGCTCAACCGCGCCGTGTACGACCCTGTCCTGCGCCGCGTGGTCAGCGGCTACGCGATCCTGCAGCCACGCGTGGGGATCAGCCTGCCCAGCACCGCGCGCTCGCGCTACGCCCAGCTGTACGGCAGCGACGCCGGCATCGACCCGTACACGCAGATGGTCTCGGACGTGTACCAGGACGTGTTCGGCGAGGGCTCGTTCATCGGCAAGGGCATCTACGCGATCGACCCGTTCGAGCGCGCCCTGGACGGCCGCTTTCCGGACAACCGCATCCTCAGCCACGACCTGGTCGAAGGCTGCCACGCGCGCGCGGGCCTGCTCAGCGACGTGCAGCTGTTCGAAAGCTACCCGGCGCGCTACGGCGCCGACGTGAAGCGCCGCCACCGCTGGATCCGCGGCGACTGGCAGCTGCTGCCGTGGCTGCTGCCGTGGGCGCCGACCGCGCACGATGGCTGGCGCCGCAACGCGCTGACCGCGCTGTCGCGCTGGAAGATCCTCGACAACCTGCGCCGCAGCCTGGTGCCGGTGGCGCTGCTGGTGCTGCTGGTGGTCGGCTGGCTGCTGATCGGCACGGTGCTGTCGTGGACCCTGGCGGTGCTGTCGATGGTGCTGCTGCCGCCGCTGCTGGCGGCCCTGCTGGAACTGGTGCAGAAGCCACGCGAGGTGCAGCTCGACCAGCACCTGCGCGCCGGCTTCCAGGCCGGCCTGCAGCATCTGGCGCGGATGGCGCTGGGGCTGGCGTGGCTGCCGCACGAGGCGCTGTACCACCTCGACGCGATCGTGCGCACGCTGTGGCGGGTGACGGTCAGCCAGCGCCACCTGCTGCAGTGGCAGACCTCCAGCGAGGTCGAGCGGCGCAGCGGCAACGCGCCGGCCGCGCTGTGGCGGCTGATGGGGATCGGCCCGGCACTGGCGCTGCTGCTGGGCGTGGTGCTGGCGCATGAGCGTCCGCTGGTGCTGTGGCTGGCCGCGCCGTTGCTGCTGCTGTGGCTGGTCTCACCCGCGATCGCGTGGTGGATCAGCCAGCCGCGCGTGCCGGGCGCCTTCGCGCCGAGCACGGCGCAGCAGCGCTTCCTGCGCACGCTGGCGCGGCAGACCTGGGCCTTCTTCGACACCCACGTCGGCGCCGCCGAGCACTGGCTGCCACCGGACAACTTGCAGGAGCAACCCGGCCCGGCGATCGCCCACCGCACCTCGCCCACCAACATCGGCCTGGCGCTGCTGGCGAACCTGGCCGCGCACGACTTCGGCTTCCTCGGCAGCGGCCGCCTGCTCGAACGCACCGGCCACACGCTGGCCACCATGCAGCAGCTGCCGCGCCACCGCGGCCACTTCTACAACTGGTACGACACGCAGAGCCTGCAGCCGCTGGCGCCGCTGTACGTCTCGGCGGTGGACAGCGGCAACCTCGCCGGCCACCTGCTGACCCTGCGCCCCGGGCTGGAGGAACTGGCCGACCAGCCGGTGTTCCAGCCGCGCGTGCTGCACGGCCTGCGCGACACGCTGGCGCTGCTGCACGACACCCTGGATCCCGACCTCTCGCGCGCGCTGGACCCGCTCGACCGGCAGCTGCAGGAGAGCCTGGCTACGCCACCGGCGCGCACCGGCGCGGCCAGCGCGCTGCTGCTGCAACTGCGCGGCCACGCGCAGGCGCTGGTACCGCGGCTGGAGACCGAACCCGGCAGCGAGGCGCGCTTCTGGCTCGACGCGCTGCTCGCGCAGTGCGACGAACTGTGCGCCGAGGCCGCCGCGTTCGAGCTGGACCCGCCGGCCGACGACGTGGCCGGCTTCGAGGGCATCCCCACGCTGCGCCAGCTGGCGCGGATCGAACCGCTGGCGTGGCCCGCCGGGGCCGACGCCGAAGGCGTGCGCGAACGCGCGCGCGAACGCCTCGCCGTGATCGTGCAGCTGGCTCAGCAGGCCGGCGAACTGGCGCTGATGGACTACCGCTTCCTGTACGACAGCGCGCGCGACCTGCTGGCGATCGGCTACAACGTGGACCAGCGCCGGCTCGACGCCAGCTACTACGACCTGCTGGCGTCGGAGGCGCGGCTGGCCAGTTTCGTCGGCATCGCGCAGGGCCAGTTGCCGCAGGACAACTGGTTCGCGCTGGGCCGCCTGCTCACCACCGTGGGCGGCGAGCCGGTGCTGCTGTCGTGGACCGGCTCGATGTTCGAGTACCTGATGCCGCTGCTGGTGATGCCCGGCTACGAAGGCACCCTGCTCGACCAGACCTGCCGCGCGGCGGTGGCGCGGCAGATCGAATACGGCAACCAGCTCGGCGTGCCGTGGGGCGTTTCCGAGTCCGGCTACAACACGCTGGACGCGCACTTCACCTACCAGTACCGCGCATTCGGCGTGCCCGGGCTGGGCCTGAAGCGCGGGCTGGGCGACGACGTGGTGGTGGCGCCGTACGCCACCGCGCTGGCGCTGATGGTGGCGCCGGCGGCGGCCACCAAGAACCTGCAGCGGCTGGCCGAGGCCGGCGCGCGCGGCCGCTACGGCCTGTACGAGGCGATCGACTACACCCCGGCGCGGCTGCCGCTGGGCCAGGACTCGGCGCTGGTGCGGCAGTTCATGGCGCACCACCAGGGCATGAGCCTGCTCGCGCTGGGCCACGCGCTGCTGGGCCGGCCGATGCAGCGGCGCTTCGAATCCGACCCGCAGTTCCAGGCCACCAGCCTGCTGCTGCAGGAGCGCGTGCCGAAGACCGCGGCGGAATACCTGCACGCCTCCGGCTTCCCCGAGTCGGACGGCAGCCCGCGACCGGCCGAGGCGCGGCTGCGCGTGTTCGCCGACCCGGACCGCGCGCGCCCGGCGGTGCAGCTGCTGTCGAACGGCCGCTACCACGTGATGCTGTCCAGCGCCGGCGGCGGCTACAGCCGGCGCGGCGAGCTGGCGCTGACGCGCTGGCACGAAGACATCACGCGCGACGCCTGGGGCATGTTCTGCTACCTGCGCGACGTGGCCAGCGGCGAGTGCTGGTCCACCGCCTACCAACCCACCTTGAAGAAGACCGAGCAGTTCGAGGCGATCTTCTCCGACGCGCGCGCCGAGTTCCGCGTGCGCGAGCGCGAGTTCGACGCGCACACCGAGATCGTGGTGTCGCCGGAAGACGACATCGAGCTGCGCCGCACGCGCATCGGCAACCGCAGCCGCACGCGGCGCACGATCGAGCTGACCAGCTACGCCGAGGTGGTGCTGGCGCCGCCACTCGCCGACGCGGCGCACCCGGCCTTCAGCAAACTGTTCGTGCAGACCGAGCTGGTGCCGGCGCTGCAGGCGATCGTGTGCACGCGCCGGCCACGCTCGGCCGACGAGCAGGTGCCGTGGATGTTCCACCTGCTGGCGGTGCACGACGCCGACATCGACGCGATCTCCTACGAGACCGACCGCGCCCGCTTCATCGGCCGCGGCCGCAGCACGGCCGAGCCGCAGGCGCTCGACCGCGAGCAGGCGCGGCTGTCCGACAGCGCCGGTTCGGTGCTCGACCCGATCGTGGCGATCCGCTGCCGCATCACGCTGGAGCCGGAGCAGTCGGCCACCATCGACTTCGTCACCGGCTACGCCGCGCAGCGCGACGGCTGCCTGCAGCTGATCGGCAAGTACCGCGACCGCCACCTCGCCGACCGCGTGTTCGACCTGGCCTGGACGCACAGCCAGGTGCTGCTGCGCCAGCTCAACGCCAGCCTCGCCGACGCGCAGCTGTACGAACACATGGCCACCGGCATCCTGTACCCGAACGCCGGCCTGCGCGCCGAGCCGGCCGTGCTGCGCGGCAACCGTCGCGGGCAGAGCGGGCTGTGGGGGCAGTCGGTCTCCGGCGACCTGCCGATCGTGCTGCTGCAGATCGCCAGCCCGTCGCGGATCGAGCTGGTGCGCCAGCTGGTGCAGGCGCACGCGTACTGGCGGCTGAAGGGGCTGGCGGTGGACCTGGTGATCTGGAACGAGGACCGCGCCGGCTACCGGCAGGAACTGCACGACCAGATCATGGGCCTGATCGCCTCGGGCAGCGAGGCCAGCCTGCTCGACCGCCCCGGCGGCATCTTCGTGCGCCCGGGCCAGCAGCTGTCCGGCGAGGACCGGCTGGTGATGCTGGCCAGTGCGCGGATCGTGCTCAACGACAGCCGCGGCAGCCTGGCCGAGCAGATCGGTCGGCGCCAGGTGGAAACCCATGCGCCGCGTTTCGAGCCGAGCCGGCCGCGGCGCATCGGCAGCGCCACGCTCGCCGCCAGCGCCCGCGCGCCGGCCACGTTGCAGCTGGCCAACCCGCACGGCGGCTTCAGCAGCGACGGCCGCGAGTACGTGATCACCCTGGCCGCCGGCGACAGCACGCCGGCGCCGTGGGCGAACGTGCTGGCCAACCCGCAGTTCGGCACGGTGATCTCCGAGAGCGGCAGCGCCTACAGCTGGGGCGAGAACGCGCACGAATTCCGGCTCACCCCGTGGCACGACGACCCGGTCGGCGACGGCAGCGGCGAGGCGCTGTACCTGCGCGACGAAGAGACCGGCCAGGTATGGTCGCCGACCCCGCTGCCATGCCGCGGCAGCGGCAGCTACGTCACCCGCCACGGCTTCGGCTACAGCGTGTTCGAGCACCACGAGGACGGCATCCACTCCGAACTGTGGATCTACGTGGCACTGGACGCCTCGGTGAAATTCTCGGTACTGAAACTGCGCAACGACTCCGGCCAGCCGCGCCGGCTAAGCGTCACCGGCTACGTCGAATGGCTGCTCGGCGACCTGCGTGCGAAGACCGCGATGCACGTGGTCACCGAGTCGGACCCGGCCAGCGGCGCGCTGTTCGCGCGCAACGCGTACAACAGCGAGTTCCCGAACCGCGTCGCGTTCTTCGACGTGGACGACCCCGCGCGCGGCATCGACGGCGACCGCGGCGAATTCCTCGGCCGCAACGGCAGCATGCGCGCGCCGGCCGGGCTGGGTCGCGCCAACCTGTCCGGCCGGCTCGGCGCCGGGCTCGACCCCTGCGCGGCGCTGCAGACGCTGGTGACACTGGACGACGGCGAGCAGCGCCAGCTGATCTTCCGCCTCGGCCTGGGCCGCGACGCCGCCGAGGCCAGCGCGCTGGTGCAGCGCTTCCGCGGCAGCGGCAGCGCCGCCGACGCGCTGGACAGGGTGCGCGCGCACTGGGCGCGCGTGCTCGGCGCGGTGCAGGTGCGCACGCCGGAACCCGCGCTCGACGTGCTCGCCAACGGCTGGCTGCTGTACCAGACCATCGCCTGCCGGATCTGGGCACGCAGCGGCTACTACCAGAGCGGCGGCGCGTTCGGCTTCCGCGACCAGCTGCAGGACTCGATGGCGACGCTGCACGCCGCGCCCACGCTGGCGCGCGCGCAGCTGCTGCTGTGCGCCGCGCACCAGTTCGCCGAGGGCGACGTGCAGCACTGGTGGCACCCGCCGCTGGACCGCGGCGTGCGCACCACCTGTTCCGACGACTACCTGTGGCTGCCGCTGGCCATCGCGCGCTACGTGCTGGCCAGCGCCGACCGCGGCGTGCTGGACGAATGCGTCGGCTACATCGAGGGCCGCCCGCTGCACGACGGCGAGGAGTCGTACTACGACCTGCCGCAGCCCTCGGCCCTGCGCGAAACGCTGTATCGGCACGGCGTGCGCGCGCTCGAGCGCAGCTTCAGCCGGCGCGGCGCGCACGGCCTGCCGTTGATCGGTGGCGGCGACTGGAACGACGGCATGAACCGGGTCGGCGAACAGGGCCGCGGCGAAAGCGTGTGGCTGGGCTTCTTCTCCTGCGAAGTGCTGCAGCGCTTCGCCGAAGTGGCCCAGCTGCACGACGACGAGCCGTTCGCGCAACGCTGCGCAGGCGAAGTGGCCAGGTTGCGCACCGCGCTGGAACAGCACGGCTGGGACGGCGCCTGGTATCGCCGCGCCTACTTCGACGACGGCACGCCGCTCGGCTCCGCCGGCAACGACGAATGCCGCATCGACTCGATCGCGCAGAGCTGGTCGGTGCTGTCAGGCATCGGCGCGCCGGCACGGCAGCGACAAGCGATGGCGTCGCTGGATGCGCACCTGGTGCGCCGCGACGCCGGCCTGGTGCAACTGCTGACCCCGCCGTTCGACCAATCCGCGCTCGACCCCGGCTACATCAAGGGCTACCTGCCCGGCGTGCGCGAGAACGGCGGCCAGTACACGCATGCGGCGATCTGGGCCACCATGGCCTTCGCCCAGCTCGGCGACAGCGCGCGCGCGTGGGAACTGCTGCGCATGATCAACCCGGTCAGCCACGGCCTCGACGCCGCGCAAATGGACGTCTACAAGGTCGAACCCTACGTGGTCAGCGCCGACGTCTACGCGGTAGCCCCGCACACCGGCCGCGGCGGCTGGAGCTGGTACACCGGCTCCGCCGGCTGGATGTACCGGCTGATCGTGGAATCGCTGCTGGGCCTGCGCCTGGAAGCCGGCCAGCTGCACTTCGCCCCGGTGCTGCCGCCGGAGTGGGAAGGTTTCACCATCGACTACCGCCACCGCGACACGCTCTACCGAATCCACCTGCGCCAGAGCGACGCCGGCACAACAAGCACGCTATGGCTGGACGGCACCGCGCAGGCCAATGGCTGCATCCCGCTGGCCGACGACGGCGCGGAGCACAGCGTGGAACTGAACTGGCCGCGCCGCCCATGAAGCCGGCCGCAACGGCATGCCCCAGCGCTCAACGGTCCAATGGGCTCAACACGCCGTGGCCGCCGCGATTGAGCACGTGCGTATAGATCTGGGTGGTGGCGACGTCCTTGTGGCCGAGCAATTCCTGGATCGTGCGGATGTCCTGACCCGCCTCCAGCAGGTGGGTGGCGAACGAGTGGCGCAGGGTGTGGCACGTCGCCGGCTTGACGATGCCGGCCTTGAGCCGCGCATTGCGCACCGCGCGCTGCAGGCCGGCCTCGTCCACATGATGGCGCCGCCGCTCGCCGTCGCGCGGATCACGCGACAGTTGCTCCGACGGAAACACGTACTGCCAGCCGGGCTCGCGCGGCGCCGACGGATACTTGCGTGCCAGCGCATGCGGTAGCCACACCGCGCCCAGGCCCGCCGCCAGATCCTGCTGGTGGATCAAACGCACCCGCTCCAGCTGCGCCTGCAGCGCCTCGCGCAGGCGTCGCGGCAACGGCACATGCCGGTCCTTGCCGCCCTTGCCATCGCGCACGCAGATCTGGTTCAGCTCGAAATCCACGTCCTTCACGCGCAGGCGCACGCACTCCATCAGCCGCATACCCGAGCCGTACAACAGCGAGGCCATCAAACCGAAGCGCCCATCCAGCCAAGCGGTTCGTACAAGTTCTAGACGGTGGCACTTGTTACTTCGAACTCAAATACAATCCAAAAACTAAGACGTTTTACGAACTCGGGTTCAACGGCGTAGCGTAACGCGCTGTGGCACCTAACCAGTCATCCAAGCGGACGGCTTCGCCGCCGCTTAATTCCAGCGTTAGACCGCAATGACACAAACTAACTCACGCATTTGGAATATCTTGTGGTGGTCCTATTTCGCCCTGTTAGCCATCGCTACGATTTCGTCATGGTTTCGCGTTCACTCTTTGTCTGACGCGCTGTTGGCTGTGTTCGGAGGTTTCGGACTTGTAGGTCTTTGGGGTTACCTGCGCCGGGTCAACATAGGTTGGCCCAAATTTTGGATCGCGTATTTCGTACTGTTCACAACGTACGCTCTCTACAGCATTGGCCTAATTGCATGGCTCGCTTGGCAGGCGCATGCGGTAACTTACTACTACGTAGCCATTGGTGCGGCCTTGCTTGTCACACCTCAATGCTTGGCGTTATGGCGTTATGGATTTCGTAGCGGCTCACTCTGGCGGGCCGCGTAGGCTGCGGTCTAACATTTCGTTCAAGGCGGACGGCTTCGCCGCCGCTTAACTCCAGCGTTAGGCGCCTATGCAAAGTAATCACATGCCAAGCCCTCAGTACCTGATAGCTCACGCCTGCTTTGGTTGCCACAAGAGCTTCAAAGTGGCCCCGCGCCAAGACGGCACGGCCATTTGTCCAAACTGCGGTGGTCAGCTGCACCAGATGGGCCGATCGTTCAAGGCACCGCCAGCCAAGGATGCCGAGCAATGGGCCAAAGTGCAGGCTTTGTACAACGCTGGCTTTCGCTTTTTTAGTTATCGCAGCACATCCGGGCCTCCACTACCGGCTAAGCTCTCGGAGGTCGAGTCCTTCATCCAAGACAATCCGACGCATCCACTCCGCGTAGCGGCGCCTAACATCTCGTTCGAGGCGGACGGCTCCGCCGCCGCTCAACTCAAGCGTTAGGCATCAAGGGGATGCGTACCGTGAACTGGAACAAGATCGTTAAGCTCGCACTGGCTCTGCTCTTGGGACAGTTCACCATCGGCCTTCTTGAAGGTGCCTTCATGCCCCCGGGCTTGGGTGGGGTGTGGGACATCGTCAGCGCCGCAGGTTCATTTGTTGTCTGTGCCGTGATATTTGCTTACTTCGCAAACAACCAGCCAAACAAGCCTTTCGTTCATGCTTGGCTAGCTGTTCTAGTTTGTGTGGTAGTCGCCGGCGTACTTGTGCGAGTACTTGCGGATTGGTTTGAGGCTGCACCATGGCTTGTGGTTATGATTGAGTGGGTTGCTCTCGTCCTGGCTCTACTTGTTGGCACTTCAATCGGTTCAGCTCGTAGGCTCCGCGGGGTCAATCCTGCTGAGGCCTAACAGTTCGTTCAAGGCGGACGGCTACGCCGCCGCTTAACTCCAGCGTTAGCGCTCAAGATGAACTTTCCCAAATATTGGCAGGCCTTCGTTAGCGCCCACGAGCTTGTTGGGGCGTCGGCTTGCGTCGACGAGGAGCACGACCTCTCGGGTATGGGTGTAGAGCTCACTTTCCTAACGGAGCTGCAAGCACACGAAGAACTCACTCTTTGTTGGCCTGGTATCGGCGTGGCTGCTGACGGTTACATGCCCGTTGCGTGGTGTTCTGAGGGTAGTGGCGACTACTACTACATCAACAGCAGCGACGGTGCCAACGGACCGCTTTACCGCATCTACCATGACTCGGTCGATCCGCAAGGTTATGATCCGGAAGAAGCCGTAGCCAAGGTCTTCGAGAACTACGAGGCGATTCTTGACTATGTTGAGCGCTAACAACTCGTCCAAGCGGACGCGCGAAAAGCCGCGCGCCGCTTAACTCCAGCGTTAGACGCTTCTTGGAGGCATCGTATGAAGTCTGACAATTTTCCGATCGCGGCCTCTGTTGCGCTCGCAGTTGGAATTTTGCAGACTTTCCTTCTGCAGTACTTCGACGCCTACATATCAGCCTATTCCCCAGTTCCTATCTGGCTCGCTTCGCATGTTGTGACGAGCTTCTTTTTGCTCTTGCTATTGTCCTTATATATCTGGACCGTCAGCATTTTGCCCTGCCTTCCAGCCGCCTATATCTTATGCAAATTGCGTCCACGCAAGCTCTCCGTCTACCTAATTCTTGCTGTTGTTCCAAGCTTTCTCTGGCAACACCGCCTTTTATTCAGCGAGCCCGCTCGATTTGGTCATTTCATGGTTATTTTTGACAGTGTCCTGCCTGCTTTGTTCATGCTTCCAGCGGCGGCAGCAATCGTTCGCTTGTCCACGAAGAGCAGGTCACATCTACGCACGCCATGGTCACAAAGGCCGCACGCCTCCAAGCAGTTAACCGTTCCAACAAGTATCTGAGTCCAGCATTCTTTATTGTCACGGGTGTCTTGTTCGCCACATGGGGCTTCGTGAGCGACCGTGGCGTGGCAAATTTCACCTTTGGCCTTGGCGTCGTCTTCCTCTTGTATGGCGCTTTCCTTCTAAGTGCTGTCCGCAAAGCGTATGCGCGGCCTCAGGCCTAACATCTCGTTCAAGGCGGACGGCTACGCCGCCGCTTAACTCCAGCGTTAGTCGGTAGCTCGTGGTGGTTCTTCGTCGCATGTGTTTCGCCCAGCTTCGCGCTGACTTGTCGTCCGTCGCCGCAGCAGCTTTTCGCGCGGCGGCGTCGCAAGCCCTCAGCTTTCAGAGCTGGTAGTTTTGGAGTAGTTGGTTGTTCAAGCGGTGCGCTCGTCGTGGCAGTCGTTGACACCCGAGCAAGCGGCGTCGCAACCGTCTAACTCCTCGTCCAAGCGGACGCGCGAAAAGCCGCGCGCCGCTTAACTCAGGCGTTAGCGGTAGCTCGTGGTGGTTCTTCGTTGCATGTGTTTCGCCCAGCTTCGCGCTGGCTTGTCGTCCGTCGCCGCAGCAGCTTTTCGCGCGGCGGCGTCGCAAGCCCTCAGTCTCCAGAGCTGGTAGTTTGGGGGTAGTCGATTGCTCAAGCGGTGCGCTCGTCGTGGCAGTCGTTGTCGCCCGAGCAAGCTTCGTCGCAACCGTCTAACTACTCGTTCAAGGCGGACGGCTTCGCCGCCGCTTAACTCAAGCGTTAGCGTGCAAATGAAGAATTTCGCAATCGGGTTGCTGCTTTCTGCAAGTCTGCTCTTTGCTGGCTGCGCAACCCGGTCACCGGCGCAAATCTACAGGGGCAGCTAGGGGAGCAGGTATTGAACAAGTCTGTTGCTAGCTCGTTACTCGCGATGCACGCCCTCGGGAATGTTGCTGCATTCATGTCCAATCCCGACTATTACCTGTGGGCAATTTTCTCTGTGCTTTCCTTGGCGGTCTGTTGCTTTCTAGTCAACAAGCAAGTTGCCAAGCTCGTTGTGCTCTCTTACCTTGCAATCGGCCTGTATAGCTTCATCGTGGGCATCGCCTTCTTCGACCAAGGGCAACTGAGCGGTGTTGGTGTCTTTGCACTCGTTCTCGTCTTTCCGCCAGTGTTCTACGTGGTCTATCGAGTTTACTCATCCAAGCCAAGCGCGGGTAACGTAGCTTCCGGGGTGGCCTAACCACTCGTTCAAGGCGGACGGCTACGCCGCCGCTCAACTCCAGCGTTAGCGCCTATGAACATCTTCGCCCTATTACTCGGAGCCACCATCGGATTGTTGAGCTGGTCGTTCCTCACACGTTTCTCCTACGCTGTTCATGACGCCACAAACAAGACCACTCTTGCCGCCAAGCTGGGCGATCCAAGTGGTGGCTCACTCGCCAAAATGTTGTGGTGGGTTACAGGGGCATCCGTCGTCTGGCTCGCGGTTTTCACAGGAGCATGCTTGCACTTTGCGCACTCGGATTCGTCCCAACAGTTCCTGGCGTGGTTCTTTGGTGGCATCGCAACCACACCTGCGTTTATCGCATTCACTACTACCAGATGGTTGCGTCGCTTCAAGCAGCACAATGCCAAGCGCGCGCAGCTCTAACATCTCCTTGGGAGACTTCCCGTCAACCCCGTGCGCATGATGCTTTTGCCCTGAGCTTTCGGGCGACTGCTGGTAGTCGTGTTGTCCTTGGTGTGGCGTGCTGCTTTGTCAGTTGGATGCGGCGTCGAACGTTGCCTGACTGCATTTCCCTGGATGGTCTTGTCGGGTCGATGTTGCCGGCCCGGACCAGGGTAGGGCACGCCATCGCGGCGTGGCCGCGGTCGCGGCCCGGCGCGATGGCCGCCACACAAGCGCGGCCTGACTTATGCATCGACTTAACCTGCCGACGTGCAGGCTGGAAAGTAGACCCGATGTCCGGCATGTTGGCGAAGCCCCGCCATGCCGCATCGCCTGCCGCCCGCACACGTCGGGCAGCAACACCCGCCAACCCCATGGAGAACACCCCCGCCATGCCGCCTCCCCGCTCGGATGCTCTGGTCTTTTTCGGCGCCACTGGCGACCTGGCCTACAAGAAGATCTTTCCGGCACTGCAGGCGATGATGCTGCGCGACGGGCTGGACCTGCCGATCATCGGCGTGGCGCACTCGGGCTGGAACGTGGAACAACTGCGCCGGCGCGCGCACGACAGCCTGGCGCAGGCGGCGCAGGCGCAGGGCGGCGCCATCGACGAGGCGGCGTTCGCGAAGCTGGCGGCGCGCCTGCAGTATGTCGACGGCGACTACAACGACGCGGCCACGTTCCGCCAGCTGAAGCAGGCGCTGGGCGCGGCGCAGCGGCCACTGCACTACCTGGCGATTCCGCCCGGGCTGTTCGGGGTGGTGGCGAAAAGCCTCAAGCAGGCCGGCTGCGCGGACGATGCGCGGATCGTGGTGGAGAAGCCGTTCGGCCGCGACCTGGCCTCGGCGCAGGCGCTCAACCGCACGCTGCACGAGGTGTTCCCGGAATCGGCGATCTTCCGCATCGACCACTACCTGGGCAAGGAGCCGGTGCAGAACCTGTTGTACTTCCGCTTCGCCAACACCGTACTGGAACCGGTGTGGAACAACCGCTACGTGGACCGCGTGCAGATCACCATGGCCGAGCAGTTCGGCGTGGACGGCCGCGGCGCGTTCTACGAGGGCGTCGGCGCGATTCGCGACGTGCTGCAGAACCACCTGCTGCAGGTGACCTCGCTGCTGGCGATGGACGCGCCGATCGGCAGTGAGCCGGAAGCGCTGCGCACCGAGAAGCTGCGGCTGTTCCGCGCGATGCGCCCGCTCGATCCGGCCGAGGTGGTGCGCGGCCAGTTCAAGGGCTACCGCGAGGTCGACGGCGTGGCCGCCGATTCCAACGTGGAGACCTTCGTGGCGCTGCGCCTGTACATCGACACCTGGCGCTGGGCCGGCGTGCCGTTCCACATCCGCGCCGGCAAGAAGCTGCCCGTCACCACCACCGAGGTGATGGTGGACATGAAGGTGCCGCCGCTGTCGGTGTTCGACGCAATCGGCGCGGCGCAGTCGAACTATTTCCGCTTCCGGCTCAGCCCGGAGGTGATCATCGCCGCGGGCATGCGGGTGAAGCAGCCCGGCGAGGAGATGCGCGGGGAGCCGGTGGAGCTGGTCATGCGGCACGACCTGGCGCCGGAGAAGTCGCCGTACGAGCGCCTGCTCGGCGACGCGATCCGCGGCGACAACGCGCTGTTCACCAGCGACGAATGCGTGGAGGCGGCGTGGGCGGTGGTGGACCGCGTGCTGGCCCACGAGGGCGCGGTGGATGTCTACGAGCCGGGCAGCTGGGGTCCGGCCGGAGCCGACCGCATCGCGGGCGACGAAGGCTGGCACGAGCCGCGGGCGGAGGAGGGCAAGCCATGCTGAGCGGCCCCGCCGCCGAAGCCGCCGCGGTGGTGTTCCTGCTCGACGTGGACAACACCCTGCTCGACAACGACCTCTTCGGCGCCGACCTCGGCGCCACCCTGGAGGCGACCTTCGGCGTTGGCGAACGCGCACGCTACTGGGCGATCTACGAGGAGCTGCGCGAGCAGTGCGGCTTCGCCGACTACCTCGGCACGCTGCAGCGCTTCCGCGCCGGCCTGGACAACGACCCATCGCTGCTGCAGATGTCCGGCTACCTGCTGGACTATCCGTTCGCCGACCGCCTGTACCCGCACGCGCTGGAGACCGTGGCGCACCTGCGCACGCTGGGACCCACCGCGATCCTGTCCGACGGCGACGTGGTGTTCCAGCCGCACAAGATCCGCCGCGCCGGGCTGTGGGCAGCGCTGGGCGGCGAGGTGCTGATCTATATCCACAAGCAGCAGATGCTGGTGGCGATGCAGCAGCGCTACCCGGCTGCGCACTACGTGATGGTGGACGACAAGCCGCAGGTGCTGGCCGCGATGAAGCAGTACCTGGGCCGCAAGCTGACCACGGTGTTCGTGCGCCAGGGCCATTACGCGGCCGCCAGCACCGGCGAAACCGTCGAGCCGGCGCCGGACCTCACCATCGCGTGCATCGGCGATCTGCGCCGGCGTAAGCTTGAAGACTTCCTGCCGGGCGCGCCCGCGATCAGCCTGCCGGCGGAATGACATTCGAATCGGAAACATGGAGACAAGCATGAAAGCGACCCGCCAACTGCACGACCTCGGCCAGAGCCTGTGGCTGGACAACATCACCCGCAGCCTGCTCGACGACGGCACGCTGGCGCGCTACGTCGCCGAGGACTCGATCACCGGACTGACCTCGAACCCGAGCATCTTCGACGCGGCGATCGGCAACGGCGACGCCTACGACGCCGGCATCCACGCCAAGGCGCTGGCCAGACTGAGCGGCGAGGCGCTGTTCACCGAGCTGGCGCTGGAAGACCTGCGCCGCGCGGCCGACCTGTTCCGCCCGGTGTTCGACGCCACCGGCCAGGTCGACGGCTGGGTCTCGATGGAGGTCTCGCCGCTGCTGGCAGCCGACACTGCCGGCTCGATCGCCGCGGCGCGCCACATCCACCATCAGGGCCAGCGCGACAACCTGTTCGTGAAGATTCCCGGCACCCCCGAAGGCGTGCCGGCGATCGAGGAGGCGATCTTCCTCGGCATCCCGATCAACGTGACCCTGCTGTTTTCCTGCGCGCAGTACCAGGCGGTGGCCGAGGCCTACCTGCGCGGCATCGAGCGGCGCCTGGCCGCCGGGCTGGACCCGCACGTGGGTTCGGTCGCCTCGCTGTTCATCAGCCGCTGGGACGTGGCCGCCAACAAGCAGTTGCCGGATGCGCTTCACAACAAGCTGGGCATCGCGGTGGGCCAGCAGACCTACCGCGCCTATCGCGAACTGCTGGCCTCGAAGCGCTGGCAGAAACTCGCCGCCGCCGGCGCACGGCCGCAGCGCCTGCTGTGGGCCAGCACCGGCACCAAGGACCCATCCGCGCCGGACACGCTGTACGTCAGCGCGCTGGCCGCGCCGGACACCATCAACACGATGCCGGAGAAGACCCTGCACGCGTTCGCCGACCACGGCCAGCTGCACGGCGTGCTGTCCGACGACGGCGACGATGCGGACGTGGTGCTGGCGCAGATCGCCAGGGCCGGCGTGGATATCGACGCGCTGGCGCAGAAGCTGCAGCGCGACGGCGCCGCGGCGTTCGTGGTCTCGTGGCAGCAGCTGCTGCAGCGGATCGCCGACAAGGCCAACGCGCTGGACAAGGAATCCGAGCTGCCATGAGCGCACCGCGACTGACCCGCCTGCCCCAGTGGCAGGCGTTGCAACGGCATGCCGACACGATCGACCACAAGCATCTGCGCGAATGGTTCGCCGCCGACCCGCAGCGCGGCGAGCGCCTCGTGCTGGAGGATGTCGGCCTGTACCTGGACTACTCCAAGCAGCGCGTGGACGCTGACGCGCTGCGCCTGCTGCGCGAACTGGCCGAGGCCTGCGGCCTGCCGCAGCGGATCGCGGCGATGTTCCGCGGCGAGCGCATCAACACCACCGAGCACCGCGCCGTGCTGCACGTGGCGCTGCGCGCGCCGGCGGACGAGCGGATCCTGATCGATGGCCATGACGTGGTGGCGGACGTGCACGCGGTGCTCGAGCGCATGGCCGCGTTTGCCGAGCGCGTGCGCAGCGGCGCCTGGCTGGGCCACGGCGGCCGGCGCATCCGCAACGTGGTCAGCATCGGCATCGGCGGCTCGGACCTCGGCCCGGTGATGGCGTACGAGGCGCTGCGCAACTACAGCCGCCGCGACATGACGTTCCGCTTCGTCTCCAACGTGGACGGCACTGACTTCGCCGAGGCGGTGCACGGCCTGGACGCGGCCGAGACGCTGTTCATCGTCTGCTCGAAAACCTTCACCACGCTGGAGACGCTGGCCAACGCGCACGCCGCGCGTGCATGGAGCGTGGCCGCGCTGGGCGACGAGGCCGCGGTGGCGAAGCATTTCGTGGCGGTCTCCACCAATGCCGCCGAGGTGGCGAAGTTCGGCATCGACACCGCCAACATGTTCGGCTTCTGGGACTGGGTGGGCGGGCGCTACTCGATGGACTCGGCGATCGGTCTGTCCACCATGCTGGCGATCGGCCCGGAGCATTTCCGCGCGATGCTGGCCGGCTTCCACGCGATGGACGAGCATTTCCGGCATGCGCCGTTCGAGCGCAACCTGCCGGTGCTGATGGGCCTGCTGGCGGTGTGGAACAACAACTTCCTCGACGCTGCCAGCGTCGCGGTGCTGCCCTACGAGCAATACCTGAAGCGCTTCCCGGCCTACCTGCAGCAGCTGACCATGGAGAGCAACGGCAAGCGCGTCACCCGCGACGGCGCCGCGGTGGACTACGCCACCGGGCCGATCTACTGGGGCGAGCCAGGCACCAACGGCCAGCACTCGTTCTACCAGCTGCTGCACCAGGGCACGCGCATCGTGCCGTGCGACTTCATCGGCTTCGGCCAGAGCCTGAACCCCTTGCCCGTACAAGGCGGCGGCGACCAGCACGACCTGCTGCTGGCCAACCTGATCGCGCAGGGCGAGGCGCTGGCGTTCGGCAAGACCGCCGACGAAGTGCGCGCCGCCGGCACCGATGCGGCGCTGGCCCCGCACCGCACCTTCCCTGGCAACCGCCCCAGCACCACGATCCTGGCGCAACGACTGACGCCGCGCGTGCTCGGCAGCCTGATCGCGCTGTACGAGCACAGCGTGTTCGTGCAGGGCGTGATCTGGGACATCGACTCGTTCGACCAGTGGGGTGTGGAATTGGGCAAGCAGCTGGCCAAGACCACCATCGCCGAACTGACCGCGCCCGGTGAGCCGCCGCTCGCCCACGACAGCTCCACCAACAACCTGATTCGCCGCTATCGCGCGTTGCGCGACAACATCTGACTCCCTCCCCTGCTTGCAGGGGAGGGTTGGGGAGGGGTGCTTTTGATCGGGTCTTCGCCAGCCCGAACCACCCCCTCCCGGCCTCCCCCTGCAAGCAGGGGGAGGAGAATGCCAAGGCAGTCACTTGAGAGACCCATGAGTCAACACATCAGCCCCCTCGCCGGCAAGCCGGCACCCCAGTCGATCCTGGTCGACATCCCGCAACTGCTGGCCGCGTACGCGGACCTGAAACCCGACCCGTCGGTGCCGGCGCAGCGGGTGGCGTTCGGTACCTCCGGCCATCGCGGCAATTCGTTCGAGCGCAGCTTCAACGAGGCGCACATCCTGGCGATCAGCCAGGCGATCTGCGAGTACCGCCAGGGCAAGGGCATTGACGGCCCGCTGTTCATCGGCGCCGATACCCATGCGCTGTCACAGCCCGCGTTCGAGAATGCGCTGGAGGTGCTGGCCGCGAACGGCGTGCAGGCGATGATCTCCAGCGGCGGCGAGTACACGCCCACGCCGGCGGTGTCGCACGCGATCCTCGTCCACAACCGCGGCCGCAGCTCGGGCCTCGCCGACGGCATCGTGATCACGCCGTCGCACAACCCGCCGGACAACGGCGGCTTCAAGTACAACCCCACCAACGGCGGTCCGGCCGACAGCGACATCACCAAGTGGGTGGAGAACCGCGCCAACGCGCTGCTCGAAGGCGGCCTGAAGGACGTGCGCCGGATGCCGTACGCGCAGGCGCGCAAGGCGGCCAGCACGCACGAGCACGACTATCTCAATACCTACATCGCCGACCTGGCGAACATCGTCGACTTCGACGTGATCCGCGGCGCCGGCGTGCACATGGGCGTCGATCCGCTGGGTGGCGCCGGCGTGCACTACTGGGCGCCGATCGCCGAGCGCTACCAGCTCGACCTCACCGTGGTCAGCGCGGTGGTCGACCCGCAGTTCGCCTTCATGAGCGTGGACTGGGACGGCAAGATCCGCATGGACCCGTCGTCGAAGTACGCGATGCAGCGGCTGATCGGGCTGAAGGACCGCTACGACGTGGCGTTCGCCTGCGACACCGACCACGACCGCCACGGCATCGTCACCCGCAGCAGCGGGCTGATGGAGCCGAACCACTACCTGTCGGTGCTGGTCGACTACCTGTTCCGCCATCGGCCGCAGTGGGGCGCGCACGCCGCGGTGGGCAAGACCGTGGTCAGCACCGCGCTGATCGATCGCGTGGCCAAACGATTGGGACGACAGCTGTACGAGACGCCGGTCGGCTTCAAGTGGTTCGCACCCGGCCTGTTCGACGGCTCGCTCGGCTTCGGCTGCGAGGAAAGCGCCGGCGCCTCGCTGCTGCGCCACGACGGCTCAGCGTGGGCCACCGACAAGGACGGCCTGGTGCCGGCGCTGCTGTCGGCCGAGATCACCGCGCGCGAGGGCAAGGACCCGGGCGAGCTGTATGCGCAGCTGACCCGCGAACTCGGCAAGCCGTTCGCCAGCCGCGTCGACGCCGCCGCCACGCCGGCGCAGAAGGCGAAGCTGGCGAAGCTGTCGCCCGACCAGTTGAAGAGCGACCGGCTGGCTGGCGAGAAAATCGAGCAGGTGCTGGACAAGGCGCCCGGCAACGACGCCGCGATCGGCGGGATCAAGGCGGTCGCCGCCAGCGGCTGGTTCGCCGCGCGGCCGTCCGGCACCGAGGCGATCTACAAGATCTACGCCGAAAGCTTCAAGGACGAGCAACACCTGCAGAGCCTGCTCGACGAGGCACAGAAAATCGTCGACGCCGCCATCGCGTAGGACAGGCACCGCCCGCCGACCCGATGGCGGGGAGTGCCCGCCCTACGGTCGCATCGCATCCATTCCATCGGAGAATCATCATGTCCCATGACCTCGACCAGCAATGCATCAATACGCTTCGCTTCCTGTCGGTGGACATGGTGCAGCACGCCAACAGCGGCCATCCCGGCTTGCCGCTGGGCGCCGCGCCGATGGCGTACGCGTTGTGGACGCATCAGCTGAAGCACAACCCCGCCAACCCGCGCTGGCCCGACCGTGACCGCTTCGTGCTGTCCGCCGGGCACGGCTCGGCGCTGCTATACAGCCTGCTGTTCACCACCGGCTACGACCTCACGCTGGACGACTTGAAACAGTTCCGCCAGTGGAGCAGCAAGACGCCGGGGCACCCCGAATACGGCCACACGCCGGGCGTGGAGATCACCACCGGCCCGCTCGGCCAGGGCCTGGCCAACGCGGTGGGCATGGCGATCGGCGAGGCACACCTGGCCGCGCGCTACAACCGCGACGGCCACACGGTGATCGACCATCGCACCTGGGCCATCGTCAGCGACGGCGACCTGATGGAAGGCGTGGCCAGCGAGGCAGCCTCGCTGGCCGGCCACCTGAAACTCGGCAAGCTGGTCTGCCTGTACGACGACAACTACGTCACCCTCGCCGCCGGCACCGACATCACCTTCTCCGAGGATCGCGCCAAGCGCTTCGAGGCGTATGGCTGGCAGGTCATCCACGTGGCCGACGGCAACGACGTGGCGGCGATCGATGCCGCACTGGACGCCGCCCGCGCCGATACGGCACGGCCCTCGCTGATCCTGGTGCGCACGCACATCGGTTTCGGCTCGCCCGAGCAGGACAGCTTCAAGGCACACGGCTCGCCGCTGGGCGTCGAGGACGTCAGGAAGACGAAGCAGAAGCTGGGCTGGCCGGTCGAACCGGACTTCCTGCTGCCGGCGCCGGCGCTCAAGCACCTGCGCGAGGCGCTGGACCGCGGCGTGGAGGCCGAACGCGCCTGGAACAGCCGTATGGATGTCTATACCAGGGCGTTCCCCGAACTGGCCGCCGAGTTGCAAGGCCGCCTGGACGGCGAACTGCCGCCAGGCTGGGACGCGGGCATCCCGCTGTTCCCCGCCGACGCCAAGGGTCTCGCCACCCGCGTCGCCAGCGGCCAGGTGATGAACGCGATCGCGCCCAAGCTACCCCCGCTGTTCGGCGGATCGGCGGATCTGGACTCCTCCACGCATACCAACCTGAAGGGACTTGGCGACTTCAACCCGGCTGCCACGCCGGGACAGGACACGCAGGGTTCGGACAGCGCCGGCTGGAGCCACGCCGGCCGCAACCTGCACTTCGGCGTGCGCGAGCATGCGATGGGCGCGATCACCAACGGGCTGGCTGTGCATGGCGGCTTCGTGCCGTACGGCTCCACCTTCCTGATCTTCTCCGACTACATGCGGCCGGCGATCCGCCTCGCCGCGCTGATGAGCGTGCACGTGGTGCACGTGTTCACCCACGACAGCGTGGCGCTGGGCGAGGACGGTCCCACCCATCAGCCGATCGAACAGCTGGCCAGCCTGCGCGCGACCCCCAACCTCACCGTGATCCGCCCCGCCGACGCGAACGAGACCGCGGTGGCATGGAAAGTGGCGCTGGAAACGAAGAAACAGCCCGTGCTGCTGGCGCTGACCCGGCAGAACGTGCCCACACTGGACCGCAGCCACTACGCCAGCGCCGACGGGCTGCGCCGGGGCGCGTATGTACTCAGCGACGCGCCGGGCGGCAAGCCGTCACTGATCCTGCTCGCCAGCGGTTCCGAGGTGGGCCTGATCGTTGCCGCCTCGGAAAAGCTGCAGGCCGACGGCATCGCCGTGCGCTGCGTGTCGATGCCGAGCTGGGAACTGTTCGACGCGCAGCCGCAGGCCTATCGCGACAGCGTGCTGCCGCCCGACGTGCCGGCGCGGCTGGCGGTGGAACTGGGCACTTCGCAGGGCTGGCACCGTTACGTCGGCCCGCACGGCGACGTGCTCGGCATCGACCACTTCGGCGCCTCCGCCCCGGCGGAGAAGCTGCTGCAGGAGTTCGGCTTCACCGTCGACAACGTGGTGCATCGGGCGAAGGCGCTGCTGAGCAAATAGGCCGGCGGATCGCGACGATTCGCCGGCCTCGTCATTTGCAGCCGATCAGTTGCGCGACTGCAGCTTCGACAGCAGCCGCAGCAGTTCCAGGTACAGCCAGACCAGGGTGACCACCAGCGCGAACGCGCCGTACCACTCCATATACTTCGGCGCGCCTTGCTGGGCACCGGTTTCGATCAGGTCGAAGTCGAGGATCAGGTTCAGCGCGGCGATCACCACCACCACCGCGCTGAACGCGATGCCGATGCCGCTGCTGCCGTTGATGAAACCGATCGAGTGGCCGAAGAAGCCCATCGCGAAGTTGGCCAGGTACAGCAGCATGATGCCGCCGGTGGCGGCGACGATGCCCAGCTTGAACTTCTCGGTGGCGCGGATCAGTCCGCTGCGATAGGCCAGCAGCAGCGCGGCCATGGTGCCGAAAGTCAGCCCCACCGCCTGCATCACGATGCCGGGGTAGCGCATCTCGAAGATCGCCGACAGCGCGCCGATGAACAACCCTTCCGCCACTGCGTAAAGCGGCGCGGTGAACGGCGCCCAGGTCTTCTTGAACACGGTGACCAGGCCCAGCACCAGACCGCCGATGCAGCCGCCCAGCACCAGCGGCATCACCGCCGGCAGGCTGTCCGGACCGGCGAACCGGCTCCAGCTGACCATCGCGCCGACCAGTACCAGGAGCAGCAGCAGGCCGGTCTTGTTGACCGTGCCGTTGATCGTCATCACCTCGTCGTCGCGCGTGACGACGGCGCCACTGGCCGCGTCGAGGAAGGTGTTCTTGTTGAGCGCCGGATTGCCGCTTTGCATGACCGTCTCCCGTGGTTTGCCGCCATCGTAGCGGCTTTGCCGCCGCCCTGCGCCAATCTGCCGTTGCGCCGCCGTGCGCAAACTACGCGACAATGGCGGCCTGTCGAACGCCGCGGAGCCCCGATGAGCCTTTCCACCCTGCGTATCGCCACCCGCAAGAGCGCGCTCGCGCTGTGGCAGGCCGAGCATGTCGCCGCGCTGCTGCGCGCGGTGCACCCGGGGCTGACGGTGGAACTGGTGCCGATGAGCACGCGCGGCGACGAGATCCTCGACCAGCCGCTGGCCACCATCGGCGGCAAGGGGTTGTTTCTGAAAGAGCTTGAGGTGGCGATGCTGGAAGGCCGCGCCGACCTCGCGGTGCATTCGCTGAAGGACGTGCCGGCGCAGCTGGAGCCGGGTTTCGCGCTGCCGGCGATCCTGCCGCGTGCCGATGCCGCCGACGCGTTCGTCAGCAACGATTACGCCGACCTCGCCGCGCTGCCCCATGGCGCGCGCGTGGGCACCTCATCGCTGCGGCGGCAGGCGCAGTTGCGCGCGCTGCGGCCGGATCTGGTGCTGCTGGACCTGCGCGGCAATGTCGGCACCCGGCTGGGCAAGCTCGACGCCGGCGACTACGACGCGATCGTGCTGGCCTGCGCCGGGCTGGAACGCCTCGACCTCGCCGCGCGCATCCGCTCGCGGCTGGCCGCGCCGGACTGGCTGCCGGCGCCGGGCCAGGCGGCGATCGCGATCGAGGCGCGCGAGGGCCAGGCCCGCGTACTGACGCTGCTGGCCGCGCTGGACGATGCCGACACCCGGCTCACCGTGAGCGCCGAGCGGGCGCTGAACCAGGCCCTGGGTGGCAGCTGCACGGTACCGATTGGCGCCTGGTGCATGCTGGGCGAACACGGCCTGCACCTGCGCGGCATGGTCGGCGACGCGGCCAGCGGCCGGCTGCTGCATGCCGAAGCCAGCGCCCCCAGCGACCAGGCGGTTGCGCTGGGCCGGCAGGTGGCGGCGGCGCTGCTGGCGCAGGGCGCCGGCAGCCTGCTCGGACTCTGAGGCGCCGCATCACGCAAACGGCCCTCCCGCTCGCGCGGAAGGGCCGTCATGGCCGCGACTCGGAAGTCCCGGTTTAGAAGCTGTAGACCAGGTTGGTGGTGGTCAGCGTGTCAGTCTTCCTGGTACCCGGCAGCACGTCGCTGTTGTGGCGTACCTGGAAGCCGACCTTCAACGCCAGCTTCTGGGTCATGCTGACCGCCACGCCCGCATCGTTCTGCAGGTAGGTGTTCTTGGAACCGGCTTCCATCAGGAAGGTATCCTCGAACGCGGTGTTCTCGGTGAGCTTGTACTTGTAGTTGGCCAGGCCGCGGGCAACCATTTCGCTCTGCGTCGTCTGGCGCTCCTTCGTCACCACGCCGCCGGTCACCACCTCGAGGTCGGCCGGGCGATAGCGCTTGTAACCGGGGCCGATTTCGAACGACAGCTCGTTGCGCTCGTCCTTCAGGGCGATGTAACCGTAGCCGAGCGAGACGATGCCCTGCCACAGGTTTGCGCCGAAGTCGTCGTGTTCATAGCGGGCGGCGCCGACGATATAGCTGCGCGGGTCGAGCTTGAGGCCGACCGAGGCACCACCGTCGTAGCGGTTCGCGGTGGTGTTGAACTGCTTGAGGGTGTTGCCGTTGCTGTCGACGATGGTCTGCTGGCTCTTGGAGCGCAGCGCGTCGACGAAGAAGTTGTTCTTCCACTGCTCGTTTTCCTGGCTCAGGCCGAGCTTGGCGTTGATGTTCTCCGAACGCGAGTTGCCGGTGGACGAGGCAAAGCCGAATTCGCCCGAACCGCTCCAGCCGCCATTGCTGGCCGGAGTGGTGTCGGCATCCTGGGCCTGGACGGCGAAGCTGGCGAGGGCAGCCAGCAGCAGGCCGGCGATCAAGGTCTTTTTCATCGGGGGGACAGTCCATTTGTTAAACAATAGTAAGCCCGCTACCTTAACGGGGCGGCTTGAATTTGCCATGAACGGCTCTGCCAAGCCATTCGCGCCGCTTCATCCGCGGGCCGGCAAGCCGCCTGCCAGCGCCGTCTCGTAGACGCGCTGCTCCAGCATCTTGCCGAGCAGGCAACTGGGTACCGCCACCGCCGCCGCCAGCAGGCCGCCGCCGTAGCGTTCGGTCAGCAGCAGTGCGGCGCACGGCAGTACATAGACCAGAATCGCCGCCACGAAGCGCACCGGCAAGACGTGCTGCGCATCCATTTCGCCCACGCCATGCGGCAGACCCAGCGACTGCCAGCGCATGCCTTCGAGCAGGCCCAGCAGCAGGGCCAGCGCCAGCAGCAACAGGACCCAGGGATACGCGCGGTGCGGCGGCTCCAGCCCACCCTGCACCATCGTGCACAGCCACAACCACAGCCCGCCACCGTACCAGGCGGTGACCAGCCGGCTCACCGGCAGCGACGACGATATCTGCTGCAGGCCGGGCGACAGGCGGCGGCGATAGCGATAGGCGGTGTAGAACAGGCTGACCAGGCTGCACAACAGCAGCGCCACGCCAGCCAGGCGCATCGCCGGGACATGGCCGTGGCCATCGCCCAGGATGATCAGCAGCAGCACCGGCAGGAAGGTCACCAGCGCCATCAGCATCGCACGCACGGGCCAGCGCTCGCGATCCGGCTGCCAGCCGTACCAGACCGACGTTGCCGGCAACCGCAGGCAGACCAGCAGCAGGCTGGCACCGACCAGTGCGGTGCCGAGGACCAGCGGCATCCGCATGTCGCAGCGGCCGATCCGCTCCATGCCCAACGCCAGCGCCATGCCCAGCCAGGTCCACAGGCCGTAGCCGCTGATCGCCAGTACCCGCAGCAGGATCTCCGCGTAGCCCGACGGGTGGGCGTCGTCGAGGCCGGCGGCGGGCAGGAGGTCCGGGGGCTGTTCGCGCAGGGGCGGCATGAGGCGTCCGGTGGGAGTCGAAGGCGGCGACTTGCGACCGCCACGGGCCGCCGCCATGCTACACAAGGCCTCTTCCCCACGATATGCCGACGACCCCATGGATCGCTACGAACGCATACTGACCCTGCACCGGCTGCTGAAGTCGGCGCACTATCCGATTCCGCTGTCGCGCCTGCTCGGCGAGCTGGAGTGCTCGCGCGCCACGCTGTACCGCGACGTGGCCTTCCTGCGCGATGCGCTGGGCGCGCCGATCGAAAGCGCCGGCACCGACCAGGCCGCGTTCCGCTACGAAGCGGGCGAGGGCGAGAAGTTCGAATTGCCCGGGCTGTGGCTGACTTCCGACGAACTGGCCGCGCTGCTGGCGCTGAACGAGTTGATCGGACGTTCCGGCCCCGGCGTGCTGGCCGGCGCGCTGGCGCCGTTCAAGTCGCGCATCGAAGGCCTGCTGTCGCACCAGGACAGCGGCAAGGCGTTGCCGATCGAGCGCATCCGGGTGATCCCGTGGGGCGAACGCACGCTCGACCAGCAGGTGTTCCGCATCGTTGCCGGCGCGGTGCTGGAACGCCGGCAGCTGCGCTTCCGCTACCGCGCGCGCACCACCAACGCCGACAGCCGCCGCACGGTGTCGCCGCAACGGCTGACCCACTACCGCGACAACTGGTACCTCGACGTGTGGGACCACGACCGCCAGGCGCTGCGCAGCTTCGCAGTCGACCGCATCGCCGACGCGCAGGCGCTGGACACGCCCGCCACCGACGTGGCCGACGCCGACCTCAACGAGCTGCTCGCCTCCAGCTACGGCATCTTCGCCGGCAAGCCGAAGGCGTGGGCGACGATCCGCTTCTCGCAACACGCCGCGCGCTGGGTCGCCGACGAGCACTGGCATTCGCAGCAGAAGGGCGAGTGGCTGCCGGACGGCCGCTACGAGCTGAAGCTGCCGTACTCCAACTCGAAGGAACTGCTGATGGACGTGCTCAAGTACGGCCCGGACGCGGAAGTCGTGGCGCCGCTGTCACTGCGCGAGGAGATGAAGATCCTGCTGCAGCTGGCGCTCGGCGGCTACCAGCAGAAGCAAGTCTGAGCGATGAGCACCACCGGCATCACCGCCGCCCCGACACCCGTGCCGCACAGGCCGACCGTGGCGCTGGCGCTCGGTGCCGGCGGCGCGAAGGGACTGGCGCACATCGGCGTGATCGAGGAGATCGAGGCGCAGGGTTTCCAGATCGTGGCGATCGCCGGTGCCTCGATGGGCGCGCTGATCGGCGGCATCCATGCCACGGGCAAGCTCGACGTGTACCGCGACTGGGTCTGCGCGCTGGCCAAGCTCGACGTGCTCAAGCTGGTCGACTGGACGTTCACCGGCGGCGGCCTGATCAAGGGCGAAAAGATCATCGAGACCATGCGCGGGCTGATCGGCGACGTGCGCATCGAGGAACTGCCGCTGACCTTCACCGCGGTCGCCACCGACCTGGAGCGCGGCCGCGAGGTTTGGCTGAGCCGCGGCGGCCTGTTCGACGCGATCCGCGCGTCGATCGCGATCCCCACGGTGTTCCGCCCGCACCTCATCGACGGTCGCCGGCTGGTCGACGGCGCGCTGCTCAATCCGGTGCCGGTGACCCCGCTGATCCGCGAAACCGCGGATTACCTGATTGCGGTCAGCGTGGATGGTCCGGCGGTGACGGTCACGCCGCCGGAACCGCCGATCCAGCCCTCGGTCGCCGAAAACGGCTATCGCCACCGCATCGGCGAGTTCATCGGCCGGATGATCCCGCGCGGTGAAATCCGCCCGCGCGAGCCGGGCACGTTTGAACTGCTGACCCAGTCGATGGATCTGATGCAGGCGAACCTGTCGCGCCTGCGCCTGGCCGCCTACGCGCCGGACCTGCTGATCCAGCTGCCGCACAACATGGCGCTCGCCTATGAGTTCTACCGCGCGCGCGAACTGATCGAGCTGGGCCGCGTGCAGGCGCGCGCGGCGCTGGCGAACTGGCCGCGCGCCGGTACGCCGCAGCGCGAAACCTGAGTCGGCCCCGGCCTCAGCGCGGGCCGTGCGTGTGCAACCAGTTTTCCAGGTACGCCTTCATCGCCACCGCGTTGTTGTGCTCTTCGTCGCGCGCGCCGTAGAGCAGGGTGACGTGGTGCCGCGCGGCCCGTTCGGCCAGCGGCTGCCAGTACTCGGCCAGCGCATCCAGCTCGCTGGCGTAGCGGTGGCGGAAACCGTCCCACAGCGCCGGGTCGTGCCCGAACCACTGGCGCAGGGCGGTCGACGGCGCCAGCTCCTTCGCCCACAGGTCCAGCGGCACCGCCTCCTTCTTCAATCCGCGCGGCCACAACCGGTCGATCAGCACGCGATAACCGTCAGCTTTCGCGGCCGGTTCGTAAACACGCTTGACGGTGATGCTCATGGGCGGTCTCCCGGAAGGAAGACTTCCAGCATACGACGACCGGATCAAGCCGACATGACCTGGATCAGAGTTCCTCGACCGCCGTCACCTTGCCGCGGCGCATCAGCCACGCCACGCCGCGCAGGTCGGCCAGGCCGACCCACAGCCGGTCCAGCATGCCGTACTTGGACACCCCGGCGGTGCGCGGACGGTGGCCGACCGGCACGCTCTGGCTGGCGAAGCCGGCACGCTTGACCAGCGCCGGCAGGTAGCGGTGCATGTGGTCGAAGTAGGGCAGGCGCAGGAATACCTCGCGCTCGAACAGCTTCAGGCCGCAGCCGGTGTCCGGGGTAGCGTCCTTCAGCATGCGCGAGCGCACCGCGTTGGCGACCTTCGAGGAGATGCGCTTGTTGAAGCTGTCGCGGCGGGTGGTGCGCCAGCCGGCGAACAGCCGCGTTTCGGCCGATGCCGCGGCGCGCGCGGCGAGCAGCTTCGGGATGTCGGCCGGATCGTTCTGGCCGTCGCCGTCCAGCGTGGCGATCCACGGCGAGGTCGCCGCGCGCACGCCGTTCCACACCGCCGTGCTCTGCCCGCTGCGGCTGACGTGGTGCAGCACGCGCAATTCCGGGTGGCTCGCCTTCTGCGCCGCCAGCACCGCGCGGCTGTCGTCGCTGGAGTCGTCGTCGACGTAGATCACTTCGTAATCGACCTTGCCACGCAGCGCGGCGGCGATCTCGGCCAGCAGCGGCGGGATGTTGTCGCGTTCGTTGAAGACGGGGACGACGACGGCAAGTTGCGGCATGGGACAGGCCTTTCAGCGGGAACGGGCGCCGCGGACGGCGGCGAATGCGCAGTTTAATGCCTGCCGGCACGGGCCGTCGAAACCGGGCACGAAACCTGTTGTAAGGAAATCCACGTCCACTGGGTCATCTACCGCAGCCGGAATCGTCCGGCATCCACGGGAGAGACCCATGCAAGCCCAGACCATCCTCAGCTCCGCCCTGCTCAGCCTGCTCGCCGCCGGCGCGCTGGGCGCCGCCGGCAGCGCCCACGCCGCCGACAAGATGGCCGCCAGCGCCATGCAGAAGTGCTACGGCGTCAACGCCGCGATGAAGAACGACTGCCAGTCCCCGGGTCATTCCTGCGCCGGCCAGGACAGCAAGGCGCGCGATCCGCAGGCCTTCGTGGCGGTGCCCGCCGGCCTGTGCGTCAAGCTCGACGGCGGTTCGCTGCAGGCCCAGGCCGCCATGTCGCACGACGCCATGATGAAGAAGAGCTGATAGCCGTGCCCTCGTCACGCCCCGTGCGTGCGCAGCCGATCCCGACTCAGGTCGGGATCGGGCTGCGGCCGGCGCACGTCGCCCACGTGCTGCAACGCCGGCCCGCCGTGCCGTTCTTCGAGCTGCACAGCGAGAATCTGTTCTGTGCCGGCGGCGCGCTGTGGGACGCGTTCGACGCGTTGCGCCGCGACTACCCGGTGAGCCTGCACGGCGTGGGCCTGTCGCTGGGTTCGTCAGATCCGCTCGATCCCGCCCACCTCGCCGCGCTGCGCGCGCTGGTGCAACGCGCCGAGCCCGCGCTGGTATCCGAGCACGTGTGCTGGGGCGCGATCGGCGGGCGCCACTACAACGACCTGCTGCCGCTGCCGTACACCGAGGAAGCGCTGGAGCTGATGGTGGCGCGCGTGGGCCAGTTGCAGGACACGCTGGGCCGCCGCGTGCTGGTGGAGAACGTCTCCAGCTACATCCATTTCAGCCACTCGACGCTGAGCGAGTGGGAGTTCCTCGCCGCGCTCGCCGCGCGCAGCGGCTGCGGCCTGCTGCTGGACGTCAACAACGTCTACGTCAACAGCGTCAACCACGGCTTCGACGCGCACGCCTTCATCGACGGCATCCCCGCCGACGCGGTGGGCGAACTGCACCTGGCCGGCTTCACCCGCAAGCAGGGACTGGGCGGCGAGCTGCTGATCGACTCGCACGACCAGCGCGTCGATGCCGCCGTGTGGGCACTGTACGGCTACACGCTGGCACGCATCGGAGCCAGGCCAACCCTGATCGAATGGGACCAGCACCTGCCCGATTTTGCCGTGCTGGAAGACGAGGCGCGGCTCGCCACGGAGCATCTCGATGTCGTCGCCGCCCTCGCTGCGTGAGCTGCAGCACGCCTTCGCCGGCGCGATCGTGGATGGCGCGGCGCCCGTGCTGGAACCGTGGATCGCCGCGCGCGGCATCGCGCCGGCCGCCCGCCTGCGCATCTACCGCCACGCCAACCTCGCGATCCATGTCGATGCGCTGGCCACCAGCTTTCCCGCGCTGCAACGCCTGCTGGGCGCGGACTGCTTCGACGGTCTCGCCACCCGCCACGCCGCCTTCCGCGGCAACCGCAGCGGCAACCTGCAGGACTACGGCGCCGACTTCGCCGCGTTCGTGGAAGCGCAGCCGGAAACCGCGCCGTGGCCCTGGCTGGGCGAAGTGGCGCGGCTGGAATGGCTGCGCCAGGAAGTCGCGCTGGCCGCCGATGCCGTGCCCGCCGATGCCGCGGCCCTGGTCGCCGCGCTGGCCGACGCGGACCACCCGCCCCACCTGCGACCCTGCGTGCTCGTGCTGTCCTCCGCCTGGGCGGTGCTCGATCTGTGGCGCCATGCGCAGGCGCCGGAACACGACGCCATCGACCCCGCCGCGCCGCAATCCGTGCTGCTGTGGCGCGAAGGCAGCCAGGTCGCGATGCGCGTCATCGCACCCGCGCAGGCCGCGTTCATGCACGCGCTGCGGCGCGGATCATCGCTCGACCAGGCGCTTGCGGCCGCGCAGCGCATCGATGTGCAGATGCCGCCCGAAGCCCTGCTGCGCCCGCTGCTCGAACATGCGCTGCTCGCCGCCTGATCCGTCACACCACCTTCCGAGGAATCGCCCGCATGAACACCACCGTCGCCATCGCCCGCTGGTCGCACCTCACCGCCCAACTCGCCGTGCTCACCCCGCTCGCCCTGCTGCTGTTCCGCGTGTTCGTGGCGCTCGCGTTCTGGCGCGCCGGCGCGGTGAAGTGGGACGACCCCAGCGACACCGCCTACCTGTTCAACAACGAATACCAGGTACCCCTGCTCGCCCCCGCACTGGCCGCCACGCTCGCCACCTGGACCGAACTGGTGCTGCCGTGGTTCCTCGCGCTCGGCCTCGGCACCCGCGTGGTCGCCGCCGTGCTGTTCGTCTACAACATCGTCGCCGTGGTCTCGTATCCGGCGCTATGGCCGAACGGCCTCTGGCATGGACTGATCGGCAGCGACTTCAACGACCACAAGGCCTGGGGGTTGATGTTGCTGGCCTTGTTGGCGCTGGGGGCGGGGCGCTTTTCGCTGGATGCGTTGGTGAAGCGCGTGTTTCGGCTCGGGGCCACGGCCTCCTCGTAAGCTGCCGGGCGGTCAGGTCGAGCGGATTGCGTGTGCCGTAAGGTTCCCCGTCAAGCAGACAGATCAAAGCAGGACTTTCGGCGACTTATCGGCGGTACTCGGCCAGGATCATCCACGGAGGGAGCGTTGGCCCGCTGCGCACCGTGCTCGCCGTGGTACCACGCCAGCACGATCGCCACGAAAAATCCGATGACGAGCGCCAGTGTGATGCCTCGCTGCAATCCGTCCGGCCAGCCGAACTGATGCGCAACGACATCCAGCCCCTGGATCAGCGCGGACGCGAACGCGACATACGCCAGCGCCCACTGCAGCAGCTTGCGTTGTTTGAGGCGGCGAAGAATCCGGTCATGGCGAAGTTCCATTTGCCGCCGCAATCGGGTGCGCGCCGGCATATTTCTTCAGAAGTAGTTGAAAGCGCGGATCACCGCGCAGCGGATCCCAGACCGGATCGAGCTTCAACCGGGCCACGCTCATCACTTCGCCGGCCGGCATCGCCAGCAGTTGCCCGACCAGTTCGAGCGCTTCGCCCTTGGCGCCGGCATGCGCCTCGACCTCGGCGAGCCCCGCAAGGGTGTATGCGCCGAAGTAGGCGTCCCTTGCAACCGACATGACTTCCGACGCGCGACGCGCCGCGGCAATCGCTTCCTCGTTGCGGCCCAGGCACACGTCCACCCAGGCGACCTGTTGCAGGTTGCCGATCACGCCGGGATTTTTCGCGAGTTCCGCTTCCAACGGCGGCTTCAGTTGCGCGCACTCGGATTGTCGAATTCCACGTTGGCCTGGCGTAGTCCATCGATGAGGTCAATTCCGGTTTTGAAGTGGGCCTCGATGTAGAGCTTCCAGCCCTTCTGGTAGGCGATGAAGGCATCCACGTTCTTCACGCCGGCCGCGCGCATGCGCGCACGCTGTTTGTCATCCAGCACCACGTTGAGTACGCCGGCGACCTGCTCGGCAATATCCAGTTGCACGGCCAGGCTGTCCTTGACGGTGCGGTCGTAGGTCTGCGACCACAACTGGGTGCCATCGGAGGCACGGATCAGCTGCGCGGTGACGCGTGCCCGCTCCCCTTCACGCCGCACGCTGCCTTCCAGCAGGTTGGCCACGCCCAGCCGCGCGCCGATGGTGTGCGAATCCACGTCCTTGCCCTTGAACTGGAACGACGAGGTACGCCCGATCACGCGCAGGCCGTCGATGCGCGCCAGCGAGTTGAGGATCTCCTCGGACAGACCATCGGAGAAGAACACGTTGTCCTTGTCGTCGGACAGGTTCTCGAGCGGCAGCACGGCAATGGATTTGGCCGGAATGGCCGTCACGGTGGACGCTGGCACCGAGTTACCAGCGGCGGTCGCAGTGGGTGCCAACTCGGGAGCTCCTTGCGCAGCGGGCGTTGCCGAAAGCGCCGTGACGTCACGGCTTGGCGGCGCGCCGGCAAACTTCCACAAGAACCCGCCGCCCACCGCCAGCACCAGCGCGACCAGCAGCAATTCCGTGCCGCTGGCGCGTTGCCGGCCTTGGTCACCGTGGTACCAGGCCAGCACCAGCACGACAAAAAAACCGACCGCGAGCGCAAGAATCAGCAGCTTCTCGACCTGGTCGGGCCAGCCGAACCTCTGCGCCACGACATCCAGCACCTGGATCAGCGCGAACGCGAACGCGACGTAAGCCAGCGCCCATTGCACCAGCTTGCGTTCTTTCAAGCGGGCGATGAATTCAGTCATGCGCGGCCTCGTTCGAAGCTGCCGAAGCTGGCGTTGCGGGGCCCGCTGCATTCGGCACGATGGCGTCCGCCGACGCAGGTTTGTATCCGGCGTACTGTTGCAGAAACACCTGAAAACGCGGATCGTGACGGATCGGATCCCACACGGGATCGAGCCCCAACGTCGCGGGCGAATAAGTGGTGCCGAGTCCGGGGGGGGTGGGGAACGCCTTGGCAAGCAGCGGCAGCGCGAGATCAGCGCGTCCGGCCTGCGCATATGTCCCGGCATTGAGCCCCGTCACCCCCATCCCGAAAAAACGATCGCCGGACCGGGTGGACAGCGTTTGCGATTTGGCCGCTGCGGCCAGTGCGTCATCCAGTCGGCCCAGGCCCAGCTCGGCCACGGCGACATGGTTCCAGACAAAGCTCAGCTTGTCGTCGTTGCCGGCGAGCGTGGCGACCCGGGAACGCGATTTCGAAAGCGCCTGCGCATACAGCGCACGGGCCTGCGCATCGTCGCCCATCAGCCGATGCAAATTGGCCTGCCATAGCAACTTGGGGCCGGACTGGTAATTGAACGCATCAGCAGAATCGGGAATCTCGGCGAGCACCGAGAGCGCATCGGGATACTTGCGTTGGTACATCAGCAGTTGCACACGTTCCAATTGCAACTGCGGTGCTTCGCCTTGCGCCATTTCCAAGGCACGCGCCGCGTCGCCACTGCTGACGAGAATGAGGCTGGAGTAATCTGACCTCGCCTGGTAATTGTCCGGATCGAGGGCCAGGGCGCGCCGATAGTATTGCGCGGCCTCGACATAGCGACCGACAACCGCGCAGGTCTCGGCCAGATTGTCGGCAATGGTCGAGTTGCGCGGATCGAGCACGAGGGCTTGCTGCATCGCCCTGATGGCGGCGTCGAAATGCCCCTGCCGGCGCAACACGTAACCCGTTGCGGCGAGCGCCTCGGCGTCGTTGGGGCGCAGTTTCAGTGCCGCCGCGAACGCCTTGAGCGCAGCTGGATAATCCTGCCTTCCCCAATAGGCGTTATAGCCGAACGCCAGATAAGCCGTGACCAGGTTCGACTGCAACGCGAGCGCTTTTTCGGCCTGTGCACGGGCATCCGCGACAAGTTGCCTGACGTCGTCCTCGCCGCTGCCGAACCAGATCGCGCAATGCCGGGTCGCGGATCAATCCAATTCCGCCCGTCGAGGTCAGTTCATCGTAGGTGGCCCGGCGGCGGATGTTGTAGCGATATTGGGTTGCGCGGTAGGCGGCGACCAGCAGCGCCTCGTCAGACAAGGGTGTTTTGCCGGAGAGGGCGTCCGCGGCATGCTTTGCACTGGCCAGTACCTCGTTGAAGTATCCGACCTCGTACTCATAACTCCAGGCTTCCTCGCGCAGGTCGCTGCGCAGCCGCTGAGTGAACACCGCGGCTTTCTGATCCGTCTCGCGCTGCTCGTTCCAGTTCGACGCCTGCACGCCAATGAACACGCCGACGACGACCACGACCAGCTCGATGAAAACCGCCATCCAGTCCTGGCGACGCAAATGCGAGATCACATGGCGCAACATGGTGATGCTCCTTCAACAATCGGGCGCGGCGATGTTCATCCTCGTCACGTTTCATCCAGTTCCAAAAAGCCGGCGTTCGCGCGCTCATTGGCAAACGAAACCATCAGACCCTTTTTCGGGGGCAGGTTTGCACAGATCCGGCCAGCCGTATTGTTTCCAGTAGGCAACCATTCCGATGCGCTGCGCGAAGCCCTGGAATGCGGGCGCCTGGCGCGCCTTGCGCGACCAGGGTTCCGGCTGCCACAGCCAATTGAGGTACGCATCGGACAGGCCGCTGTGGCCGTGCTCATACAAATCGAAAGAATGCTTCGGCTCGTCCAGTTGCAATAGCATCGTCGGGGTCCAGTCGTCATCCAGATGCGCATCGAGGATTTTCAGCGCAGTTTGGTGCCGTGCGACGTCGCCATAAGTGCCGCGATAGATCGCCTGCAGATCGGCGGCGGGAATCTTTGTGCCCATTTGGCTCGTCGAATCGGCAAACTGCCGGGCAGAGCCCGCCAGGTCGCCATGTGCGGCGGCATAGAACTCCAGCATCAACGCGCCGAATGCGGAATCCGCCACACCGCCGCGATGGATGTAGGCCAGCGCCCCGGCCTGATCGCCTTCGCGCCAACGCAACATGCTTTTGTAGAACAGCAGCAGCGGGTTGACCGGATCGTTGGCGAGGGCGACGTCGATCCGCACCTCGGCATCACGGGTTCGACCCATCGCCGCCAGCTCGTTGGACGCCCAGTAATTCACCGCGGAATTGTCGGGCGCCAATGTCAGCGCGCGTTGCATGGGCTCCACCATCGCCAGGTAATGTCGTTGCGAAAACTGGTTGTAACTGAGCGCGGCGTAGGCTTCTGCCGCGCTCGGATCAAGCGCGAGCGCATGATGTGCAGCGTCATCGGACGCTCGCCAGCTCGCTTTCCAATCGTTCCCCGTGTATTGCGACAGCACCGCGTAGGCGACCGCGAGCTTGGACCAGGCGCGCGCAAAATTCGGGTCGAGCGTGGTGGCTTTCTGCAGCAACCCAATAGCGCGCGGCAAGCTGTCACCAGTGCGTCGGTTGACCAGTTCCTGCGCAGTCACGAAATCCGCATAGGCTTCGGCGCTGGTGGTCGCTACCGGCACCAGTCTTGCCTGCTCGCTGCCAGTCAGGACGATCTTCAGGTGATCGGTGATCGCGCGCGCGATGCGCTCCTGCACGCCGAAGATATTGCGCATGTCACCGTCGTAGCTTTGCGACCATACCTCGAAACCATCATGGGTGCGGACCAGTTGCACGCTGATGCGCACCTCATCGCCCTGGCTGCGCACCGAACCTTCCAGCACATTGCTCACATCCAGCGCTTTGCCGATCGTGCGCAGGTCGGCGTTTCGGCTGCCGTAGTAGAAAGAGGACGCGCGACCGGCAACTTTCAGATCCTGCACGCGCGCCAGCGCATTCAGCAGTTCCTCGGCCATGCCGGCCGAGAAATAGCCATGGTCGTGCCCGGGACTGAGATCTTCGAACGGCAGCACCGCAATGGACTTGGCGGGAGCGCTTGCGAGCGCGGAATCGCTCGCCAATCCCGCACCCTTGCGCCAGACGAAAGTATTGGTGAGCAACAACACCACCGCCACCACCAGCACCGCGATGATCCACTTGTCCAGCCTGCGGCCGGTGGAGCGTGCGATCGAATCGTCCGATGCGATCTCGCTTTCGCGTTTCAGACCTTGCGGAGTGAATTCGTAGAACCACGCGAACGCGATCCAGAAGGGAAAGCCGGTCGCCGCGGCGATCAGGAACCATCGCGTCGCCCAATCCGGCAACCCGACCGCCGGGCTGAATTGCGACAGCCCCTGTCCGAACGCCCACACCGTGCCCGCGTAAAGCACGCCTGCGCGCAGCACGTTGCGGCGCTTCAGTTCCGCGAAGAAGGATGGACGCACGGCCACGGCAACACGAAGTCCCCGCCGGCGACAGACCGGCCCCCACGGGCGCGAGTGTAAACGAGCACGTGCGGGAATTCAGGTACGGCATAGCTACACCTGACGCGCTCTTTGTCCCCTGATCGTCCGCTTTCGCCCGGTCAACGGCCGCTCACCGGGGTGGCGGATGACCGCAACGGGTCGATAACGGCCACTTCCAATGCGGCGCATCGCTCCCACGACGGCCAACATGCATTCGACGAGGATGACCGGCGTGATCCGACCTCACGCATCTCGGGGTTCGGCGTATTTCACAGCGTTGATCGGCCCTCAAGGCGCCAACCGCCCCGGCTCCCCGTCCACCGCGCCGCTTCCCGCAATCTGCGCCCCACCCACCCCATCAATCGCCATCCGCCACCCTTGCGCCACCGCATCGAAATGCGGCGCGCCACCACGATCGGTGAGCATCACCAGGGTGCCGTGTTGCAGTGGCACGATGCGGCCGTGCCAACTGCCGCGATGGAAGTCGCTGGCCTTCGCCACCTGCTTGTGCGGCAGGTACAGCACGGCGACTGGCGTGCCGTCGACGCGGCTGACCAGGTGCACGGTCTTGTACGGGCCGACCGGGCAGTCGTGCACGTAGGTGACGTCGGCGGGGGCAGGGCCGTGCAGGCTGACGCCGCGATCGGCGAAGCCGGCGGCGATGGCCGGTGCGGCGATCGGCTGGACGAGGTCGAGCGAGTGGATCTCGCCCGGCATGTGCGCCACCGCCAGCGCGGGCAGCGAGTGCGCATCCAGCTGCCGCCAGCCGTAGCCACCGACGCCGAGCGCGAGCAGCAGTGAGGCGGCCAGCGCCAACGCGACGCGGTGCCGACGCACGGCGTGCTGGCGCTGGCCGGTGGCCTGGGCAAGCAATACGCGCTCGGCGAGGCCTTCGGGCACCGGCACGTCCAGCGCGCCCTGCAGCGCATGCTCGAAAGATTGCGCACGCTCCCACGCGGCCCTGCACGCGGCGCAGTCGTCGCGGTGCGCGAGACCTTCGGGATCGCGCACATGTGGCTCGGCGCCGAGGCGGCGGCGGAACTCAAGACAGTCCATGCTGCACCTCCGCATGCCCGCCCTGCAGGATGGATTTCAGCTTCTGCCGCGCGCGGAACAACTGGGTCATCACCGCGCCGGGCTGCTGGCCCAGCTCGGCGGCGATCTCGTCGCAGCTCATGCCGCCCAGTACCTGCAGCAGCAGTGGTTCGCGGTATTTGTGCGGCAGTTTCGACATGGCTTCACGCAGTTCGGCGGCGGCGCCGTGGCGTTCGGGGTTGGCCCACGCAGCGTCTTCGGCGAGATTGTCGTCCAGCTCGACGGTATCCATCGGCTTGCGCTCGTACAGACGTGCGTGTTCGCGGCGCAGGATGGTCAGCAGCCACGGCTTGGCGGACTCGGCCTCGCGCAGCGCGTCGAGGCTTTTCCACGCGCGCAGCAGGGTCTCCTGCACCAGATCCTGGGCCAGCGCGTCCTGCCCGCACAGCCAGTAGGCGAAACGGTACAGGTCGCCGGCGTGCGCGCGGGTCAGCGCCTCGAATTGACGTTGTCGGGAATTCACCACCCAGGAGACCGGCCCGAGGCGCTTCATCTTTCAACCCGTGGTCAACGCATCTTGCCGAGGATGCCTTCCAGCTCGTCGTTGCTGTGGTAGTGGATCACCAGCTTGCCGTGGCCGCCACGGCCCTGCGCCAGCTCGACGCGGGTGGCGAAGCGTTCGGCCAGTTCGCGCTCCAGCGCGCTGATGTTCGGATCGCGCGGCGCGCTCTTCGCCTTGCCTTTCGGCGCGGTCTGCGCGCGGCGCGCGGCTTCTTCCAGCTCGCGCACCGACCAGCCCAGGGTCGAGGCCTGGCGCGCCAGCGGCACGGCGATGGATTCTTCCAGGGTCAGCAGGCAACGGGCGTGGCCCATTTCCAGCTTGCCGTCGTCGAGCAGGCGCTTGATCGACTCCGGCATCTCGGTGAGCCGCAGCATGTTCGACACCGAGGCACGCGAACGGCCCACCGCGTCGGCGGCCTGCTGGTGGGTGAGGTCGAAGTCGTCGATCAGCCGCTTCAGCGCGTCGGCTTCTTCCAGCGGGGTGAGGTCCTGGCGCTGGATGTTCTCGATCAGCGCCATCGCCGGCACCGCGGCCTCCGGCACCGCCTTCACCAGCGCCGGCAGTTCGCCCAGCTGGGCGCGCTGCGCCGCCCGCCAGCGGCGTTCGCCGGCGATCAGCTCGTAGCTGTTCTTGCCGATCTCGCGCACCACCACCGGCTGGATCAGACCCTGCGCCTTGATCGAGGCGGCCAGTTCGTCCAGCGCCTCGTCGTTCCAGTGCCGCCGCGGCTGGTACTTGCCGGGCTGGATCTGCTGGATCGGCAGCACGCGCAGCTCGCCTTCCTGGGTCAGCACCGACGGCGCGGCATCGCCGTCGCCGCCGAGCAGGGCGTCGAGCCCGCGGCCCAATCCACGTTTTTTCGCAGCTGCCATGCCTTATTCCTGATGGTTGGCGGCCGGCGCCTTGAGCGTCGGGCCGCTGTCGCCGTGCACGGGCGGTTCGATGTCGTCGACCGGATCGGGCGCCGCGCTGCGCGGCAGCCCGCGCTCGCGCCGGATCACCTCGCCGGCCAGGCCGATATAGGCGATCGCGCCGCGCGAGCTGCGATCGTACAGATGGATCGGCTGGCCGTGGCTGGGCGCCTCGGCCAGGCGCACGTTGCGCGGGATGATCGAGCGCAGCACCTTGTCGCCGAAATGCTGGGTGAGCTGAGCGGAGACTTCGTTGCCGAGGTTGTTGCGCACGTCGTACATGGTGCGCAGCAGGCCCTCGATCTCCAGCGTCGGGTTGAGTCGGTGGCGCACCGCCTTGACGGTCTCCAGCAGGCTGGACAGGCCTTCCAGCGCGAAGTATTCGCACTGCACCGGAATCAGCACGCCATCGGCGGCGGTCAGCGCGTTCAGCGTGAGCAGGTTCAGCGACGGCGGGCAGTCGATCAGGATGGTGTGGTAACTGGCCGAAACCTTGGCCAGCACTTCCTTCAGCCGATGCTCGCGCGCCAGTGCGTCCATCAGCTTCAGCTCGGCCGCGGTGAGGTCGCCGTTGCCCGGCAGCAGGTCGTAGTGCGCGTCGGTGGGCACGATCGCCGCAGCGGTCTCCACCTCTTCCAGCAGCACCTCGCAGCCGCTCGCCTTGATGTCGCGCTTGTTGACGCCCGAGGCCATGGTGGCGTTGCCCTGCGGGTCCAGGTCGACCAGCAATACCTTGCGCTTCGCGGCGGCCAGCGCAGCGGCGAGATTGACGGCAGTGGTGGTCTTGCCGACGCCGCCCTTCTGGTTGGCGACAGCGATGATGCGGGCCATGGATGGATAGCTACGGTTCGCGAAGGACGGCTAGATTAGCATTGCCGCGCAACCTTGCCTGCCTGCCAGGCCGGGCTCAGGCGCCGATCCGGTTGCCGCTGGCGGCATCGAACAGGTGCAGCCGCTCGGCCGCCAGACCCAGTGCCAACGTCGCGCCCGGTGCGGGCAGGGCCCGCGGCGCCACCCGCGAAACCAGCGCCTGGTCGCCGTAGCGCAGGTTCAGGAAGATTTCGTTGCCGACCGACTCGATGACTTCCAGCTGTGCGCTGAGCGCGGCGGCGGCATCCTGCGGCTGCAGGTCCTCCGGGCGGATGCCCAGCACCACCTCGCGGTCGCGCCACAGCTGCCAGGCCGCCGCCTGCGCGGGCTCACCCAGCGCGATGTCGCCGTGCGCGGTGGCCAGCTGCCAGCCATCGGCCAGCCTGAGCGTGCCGTGCAGCTGGTTCATCGCCGGGCTACCGACGAAGCCGGCCACGAACAGGTTGGCCGGCTTGTCATATAGGTTCATCGGCGTGTCGATCTGCTGGATCACCCCTCCGTCCAGCACCACGATGCGCTGGCCCAGGGTCATCGCCTCGATCTGGTCGTGGGTGACGTAGACCATGGTGGCGCCGAGCTGGCGGTGCAGCCGCGCGATCTCCACCCGCATCGACAGGCGCAGCTTGGCGTCCAGGTTGGACAGCGGTTCGTCCAGCAGGAACACCTTGGGCTCGCGCACCAGCGCCCGGCCCAGCGCCACGCGCTGGCGCTGGCCGCCGGACAGTGCGGCCGGACGCGACGCCAGCCGCGCTTCCAGCTCCAGCGTCTTCGCCGCCGCCGCCACGCGGCGGTCGATCTCGGCCCGTTTGTGCCCGCGCAGCTTCAGGCCGAAGCCGAGGTTCTCGGCCACCGTCATGTGCGGGTACAGCGCGTAGTTCTGGAACACCATCGCGATGTCGCGGTCCTTCGGCGCAACATCATTGACCACACGGCCATCGATGCTCAGCGTGCCGCCGCTGATCGACTCCAGCCCGGCGATCATGCGCAGCAGGGTGGTCTTGCCGCAGCCGGACGGCCCCACCAGCACCAGCAGCTCGCCGTCGGCAATCTCGAAGCTGGCGTCAGCCACGCCGACGTGGCCGTTCGGGTAGACCTTGCGCAGCTGATCCAGACGTACGGCGGCCATCGGCATCTCCGGTGCGGTTGGCCACGACGGCCGTCCCGCGCAGCATGCGCTGGCCTGCACTTCCGCGGGGCATTGGGCTATTCTGCCGATGTAATCGTTTACATCAAGCTTTTCGATCGAAGGAACGTCCATGACGCCCCCCGGCTTCCGCTTCCCCGACGGCTTCCACTGGGGCGCCGCCACTTCCGCCTACCAGATCGAGGGTTCGCCGCTGGCCGACGGCGCCGGCCCCAGCATCTGGCAGCGCTTCGCGCACACGCCGGGGATGATGGCCAACGGCGACACCGGCGATGTCGCCTGCGACCACTACCGCCGCTACCAGGGTGACGTGCAGCTGATGAAGGCGCTGGGCCTCAAGGGCTACCGCTTCAGCATCAACTGGGCGCGCGTGCTGCCCGAAGGCACCGGCCGGGTCAATCCGAAGGGGCTGGATTTCTATTCGCGGCTGGTGGATCAATTGCTGGAAAACGGCATCGCGCCGAACGCCACGCTGTTCCACTGGGACCTGCCGGCGGCGCTGGACGACCGCGGCGGCTGGCTCAACCGCGACAGCGCGCACTGGTTTGCCGAGTACGCCGAGGTGATGTTCAAGGCGCTGGACGACCGCGTGCCACGCTGGTCCACGCTCAACGAACCCTGGGTGGTCACCGACGGCGGCTACCTGCACGGCGCGCTGGCGCCGGGCCATCGCAACAAGTACGAGGCGCCGATCGCCGCGCACAACCTGATGCGCGCCAGCGGCGCGGGCATCCAGGCGTATCGCGCACATGGAAAACACGAGATCGGCGTGGTGTTCAACATCGAGCCGAAGTACCCGCACTCGGACCGCGCCGAGGATCTCGCCGCCACGGCCCGCGCGCACGCCTACATGAACCAGCAGTTCGCCGACCCGGCGCTGCTGGGCAGCTACCCGCCGGAGCTGAAGGAGATCTTCGATGACGCGTGGCCGGATTTCCCGCAAGACGATTTCAAACTGACGAAGCAGCCCGTCGACTTCGTCGGCATCAACTACTACACCCGCGCCGTGGTGAGGCACGACCCGAACCAGTACCCGCTACAGGCCGCGCCGGTACGCCAGCCGAACAGGACCTACACCGAGACCGGCTGGGAAGTGTTCGAGCAGGGCCTGACCGACACGCTGAGCTGGTTCAAGCAGCGCTACGGCGACATCCCGCTGTACATCACCGAGAATGGTTCGGCGTTCTACGACCCGCCGGTGGCCGAGAACGGCGTACTCGACGATCCGCTGCGCATGAACTACCTGCGCAAGCACCTCAAGGCCATGCACAAGGCGATCGAGGCTGGCGTCAACCTGAAGGGCTATTACGCCTGGTCGCTGCTGGACAACCTGGAGTGGTCGCTGGGCTTCTCCCGGCGCTTCGGCCTGTACCACGTCGATTTCGCCACCCAGCAGCGCACAGCCAAGGCCAGCGCGAAGCTGTACGCGCAGGTGATCGCAAGCAACGGCGCCGTGCTGGACGACTGAATCCGCTCCCGCTTCCCCTGCCATGCAGGGGAAGCTGCCCGGAGGGCCGATGGGGTGCTCCTGCTTTTCGCTTCTTAAAGCGCGGCTACGCCGCATCTCCCTTCCGCCTTCGGCACCTTCCCCCCCCAAACGGGGGGAAGGAACACCGTTCACACGGCGCGGCCGAGCACCAGCAGGTGGCGTTCGGCCGGCAGCCCCGGCACCGTCAATTCATGCGTGCCGCGCAGCGCGAAACCGGCCGGAATCCCCGGCAGTTCCTCGTCCGGCCGCTTGCCCTTCATCGCCAGCCAGATCCCGTCCGGCGCCAGCAGGTGGCCGCCCCAGCCGAGCATGTCGGCGAGGCTGGCGAACGCGCGCGCGGTGACGCAGTCGTACCGGCCCTCGACGTCTTCCACCCGCGACTGCAGCGCGCGCACGCCCTCCAGCTTCAGCGCGCGGATCGCCTCGCGCAGGAAGCGCACCTTCTTGCCGTTGGAATCGACCAGCAGGATCTGCCGGCCCGGCGCGGCGATCGCCAGCACGATGCCGGGCAGGCCGGGGCCGGTGCCCAGGTCGGCCAGGGTGGCGCCCTGCACGTAGGGCAGGATCGCCAGCGAATCGAGCAGGTGGCGGGTGACCATCTCCGCCGGGTCGCGCACGGCGGTGAGGTTGTAGGCCGCGTTCCAGCGTTCGAGCAGGGCCTGGTAGTCGAGCAGTCGCGGCACCGCGTCGGCCGGCAGCGACAGGCCCAGCGCGGCGATGCCCTGTTCGAGTTGGGTCCGCAAGGCGTCGCGCGTGGTCATCGGGTCACTCGTGGGCGTGGGGGCGCAAAGTATCCGCGGCCCGCGGCGGCATTGCCAATCCCGCCCAAAGAAAGACCCGCCGAGGCGGGTCGAAGGCTTGCAAATCCCCTGCGGCGCGGGCGCTCTCGGGCGCCCTGGCGCAATGCCGTGGTCAGGCCACGTCGAGCTCGACCCGGGTCACCATCATGCCGCGCTCGCGCAGCGCGCTGTTCAGGGACTGCTTTACTTTCGCGCCGAGGTCGCGGTGATCGGCCACCGGCTCGCTGCGCAGCGCTTCCTGCGCGCCGCGGCGGATCAGCTGGTCGACCTGCTCGAACACCGCGTCGGCGCGTTCCGGCTCCAGCACCTGCCAGTACACCGTGCCGCGCACGTCGTGCGCATCGGCCAGCGGCTCCTCGAAACGCAGGGTCTGGCCGGCCAGGTTGATCTTGTGCCCGACCCGATCCAGCAGCGGCAGCACCAGGTGCGTGCCCGCCTGCAGCACGCGCAGCAGTCGGCCGTGGCGATACAGGCTGTAGACCTGGCCGGCCGGCACGCGCCTGACCGCACTGGCAAGCAGTGCGGCGGGGATCACGAGCAACAAGGTCAGCAAAGTCATCATGGCCTGAGAAATCAGTATCTTGCCTTCAGTTTCTTCAAAACGCTCGGAGCTTTAGGATACAGCCGACTGAAGCTACGAAGATTAACCTTCATTTAACGGCAAAATCGAATCTTTAACAACAGGCGCCTGCCCGCTTATTGGCGACGCCAGTCACAGAACCGGAAGATCCATGCGAATGGCAAGCTTGAATCATGCCAACGAGCCGGCTGCTGCGACGCCGTAGCAAGCTCTGTGCGGGCCGTTGCCGCCAGCATCGACGATCTATCCCCTGTGAGCGCCCAAAGGCTGCTGCGGCGCGGCATGAAATTTTGGTTTCACAAGCACTTTACAACGCGCCATGAAAACGTTTACGTTGGCGCAGCAGTGCGGTTTTGGCCCCACCAGGACACCCCGACATGTCGGCAACCATCAAAGACGTGGCGCGCGAGGCCAAGGTATCCGTGGCCTCGGTGTCGCGTGCGCTGAATGGTGGCCGCGGGGTGACCGCGGCGACCAGCCAGCGCATCCATGAGGCTGCGCGGCGCCTGCACTACGTGCCGCATGCCGCGGCGCGCATGCTGATCACCCGCCGCACCAACACGGTCGGTGCACTGCTGCCGGACTTGTACGGCGAGTTTTTCTCCGAGCTGATCCGTGGCATCGACCTGGCCGCGCGGGCACGCGGCCTCCATTTGCTGGTTTCCAGTTCGCACGACGACGCCGATGCCGCCGCCGCCGCCCTGCGCGCCATGCAGGGCCGGGTCGATGGGCTGTTGCTGATGTCACCGCACGCCGATGCCGACTTCCTGCGGCAGAACCTGCCGCAGGATCTGCCCACCGTGCTGATGAACACCCGGCTGGCCGGCACCGGCTACTGCGCGTTGTCGGTAGACAACGACGGCGGCGCCCGGCTGATGGTCGAACACCTGCTGTCGCTGGGCCACCGGTGCATCGCCTTCATCCAGGGGCCGCCCGGCAACCGCGACGCCGGCGAGCGCGAACGCGGCTACCACGAGGCGCTGGCCAGCCGTGCGCCGGGCAGCACGGCCATCACCCTGTGCGGCGATTTCAGCGAGGAATCCGGTTACCGCGCCGGCCAGCAGGTACTGGCGATGCGACCACGGCCGGACGCCGTGTTCGCCGCCAACGACATGATGGCGATCGGCTGCATGGCGGCGCTGCGCGACGCCGGGATCTGCGTGCCGGAGGAGATCGCCGTCAGCGGCTTCGACGACGTGCCGATGGCGCGCTATGTAACGCCGCCGCTGACCACGATCCAGGTGCACATCGCCGAACTCGGTGGCCAGGCGATGGAGCTGCTGGGCGAGCAGATCGACAACCCCGGCAGCGTGCCGGCCGGCACCCGCCGCCACGTCGGTGCCGAACTGGTCGTGCGCGCGTCCAGCGGAGCGCCGATCGCCTAGCGGCGCAGACAGCTTGCCGATGCGGGATCGCGTCGGACTGAACCGCCCCCGGGACAGCGGGCGGCTGACGCGGAAGGATCGAGGGGATCCCTCCACGGGCAACACCCAGCAACGTGACAGCAGAAAAGTCCGAACTACTTGCACCGACCTACGGGAGAGGATCAGCTCATGGCCAATCAACGCACGTTACCCAGGCATATCTCACTGGCCCTCGCCGGCCTGCTGGTCAGTACGCTCGCACTGCCGGGCGTGCAGGCCCAGACCAGCACGGCGATCCTGCGCGGGCACGTCAGCGCCGCGCAGGGGCAGGTACCCACCGAGGTCGTCGCCACCAATGTCGCCACCGGCTTCGTCAGCAAGGCGAAGGTCAACGCCGACGGCAACTACACCCTGGCCGGACTGGCGCCGGGCAGCTACACCATCCGCTCCGGCGGGGCCAGCCAGACCGTCACCGTGCAGGTCGGCCAGTCGCTGAACCTGAACCTCGACGCCAGCGCCGCGCCCAGCAACGTCAACGCCACCAACTTGCAGGGCGTCACGGTGAATGCCGCCACGCTGGTGGAGACGCGCACCTCGGAAGTGGCCACCAACGTCACCCAGAAGCAGATCCAGACGCTGCCGCAGAACGAGCGCAACTTCCTCGATTTCGCCAAGCTGGTGCCGGGCGTGGTCACCTCGCGCGACCCCACCCAGAAAACCTTTTCCTCCGGTGGTCAGTCGGCCGAGAATGTAAACGTTTTCATCGACGGAGCCAGCCTGAAGAACAACGTGCTCAAGGGCGGCATCGCCGGCCAGGACTCGACCCGCGGCAACCCGTTCTCGCAGGAGGCGGTGCAGGAATTCCGCGTGCTGACCAACAACTACAAGGCCGAGTACGAGCAGGCCGGCACCGCGATCATCACCGCGGTCACCAAGTCGGGCACCAACGAGTTCCACGGCTCGCTGTACGACTACTACCAGAACCAGGGGATGATCGCGCAGAACTCGTTCGACAAGAAAAACCACGTCAAGAAACCCGACTACAAGCGCGAGCAGCGCGGCTTCACCCTGGGCGGCCCGATCATCAAGGACGTGGCGCAGTTCTTCATCAACTACGAGGAACGCAAGGACACCGCCAACAACACGGTGCAGATCAACGACCCGCGCTTTGCCCAGTACAACGGCACCTTCTCCGCACCGTTCAACGAAAAGACCTTCTTCGGCAAGTTGAGCTGGCAGCCGAACCACAACAACAACGTCGACCTCAGCCTGACCACCCGCCGCGACAGCGAACAGCTCGGCTTCGGCGGCAACACCACCTACAGCGCGCGCAGCAACCGCAAGAACAACGTCGACGACCTGCTGGTGAAATGGCAGTCGCGCGGCGACAGCTGGACCAACGACCTGCTGCTCGATGCCGGCACCGCGAAGTGGCACCCGACCTCGGCCGAATCCGGCTCGGTGCGCAGCATCTACGACCCCGGCATCGCGGTGATCGGCAGCGGCAGCGACCTGCAGGACAAGGGCCAGGACCAGCGCACCCTGCGCGACGACTTCACCTGGTTCGGCCTGGACAAGCACACCATCAAGGCTGGCGTGAAGTACGCCGCCTACGGCATCACGCTGGAGCAGAACAGCGCCACCGTGCCCACCTACTACTTCCAGGAGGGCGCCGCCTTCCCCGGCGGCTTCAATTCGCCGTACAAGGCGGTGTACTCGCCCACCGGCGCCAGCGCCAACCTGCATACCAACCAGCTCGGCCTGTACGTGCAGGACGACTGGGACATCACCGAACGCCTGCAGCTGAACCTGGGCCTGCGCTGGGATTACGAGACCAATGCGCTGAACAAGGACTACGTGACGCCGGCGGTGCAGATCCCCACGCTGCAATACCTGGGCCTGCAGAACTACATCAGCACCGGCGACCGCAAGGCCTACAAGGGTGCGATCCAGCCGCGGCTGGGCTTCTCGCTGGACGTCAGCAAGAACGGCGACCAGAGCACCACGATCTTCGGCGGGGCCGGCCGCTACTACGACCGCACGCCGTTCGACTGGATCAGCCAGGAGGAACTGCACTCGCTGGTGCCCAACTACACCTTCCTGTTCAGTCCCGGCGGCGTCACCCCCGGCACCATCGCGTGGAACCCGAGCTACCTCACGCCAGCCGGCCTCAACACCTTGCTGGCGTCCGGCGCGGCCGGCTTCAGCTCCGAGATCGACGTGATCAACAACAACACCCGGCCGCCGCACACCGACCAGTTCAGCCTCGGCGTGCGCCAGGTGCTGGGTGACTGGACCGCCTCGCTGACGCTGGCCCGCGTGCTCGGCTACGACCAGTTCACCTGGGTGTGGAACCGCCTGCCGGAACCGGGCTTCGTGCTGAACCAGATGCCGGGCAGCCCATACGGCGTGGTGCTGCACAACACCGACAAGAAGACCCAGTCCAGCAGCGTGCTGATCAGCATCGACAAGCCGTACACCGAGGCCTCCGGCTGGGGCGTGGGGCTGGCCTACACCTACCAGCGCGCGCGCCAGCAAGGCAACGACAACTACTCGCTCGACTACGTCGATCCGGCCGGCTATCCCGCCGACCACGTCGGCGAGAAGCAGCACCTGGTGCTGAACGGCATCGTGCGCGGGCCGTGGGACACCCGCCTGACCGGCATCTTCACCTACGGCTCCGGCCTGCCCTACGACTACTTCGCCAACGTGCCGGGCTGCGATTACAACTGCATCTTCTTCCACAACGGCAAGTACGGGCAGAAGTACCTCAACCTCGACCTGTCGATCGCCAAGGATTTCCGCTGGGGCGAGAGCCAGGCGCTGGAGCTGCGCTTCGACGTGATGAACGTGTTCAACCGCGACGTCGACAACGGCTACATCAACAACCAGTACAACTGGGGCACGACCAGCCCGAACCCCGACTTCGGCCGCGCCACCAGCGCCGACCCGAACCAGACCCGCCGCTTCCAGATCGGCGCGCGCTACACGTTCTGACCCACCTGCGGCAGCTGGTACCGCCGCTTCACCCGTCCGCCCGCAGACTGCGGGCGGACGTCTGCATGGCCTCCGTGAATCCGTGCGCAGGCACGGATTCGCGCGGCCGCAAACGCAAAGTACGGCAGAACCCTCATGACGTTTCCCCACCGCCGCTCATGGCTCTCCTCGCTCCTGCTGGGCCTCGCCCTGGTCGTCGCGGCCCCGGCCAGCCCCGCCTGGCAGGCGCAGCCCGCCGCCGCACAGGCCCGCGCGCCAGCCGTGCCGGCGCTGGTCAACGACCTCGAACAACGCAGCTTCCGTTTCTTCTGGGACAGCGCGAACCCCGCCAACGGGCTGATCCCCGACCACTATCCCGGCGAATCGTTTTCCAGCATCGCCGCGGTCGGCTTCGGCCTGACTGCCTACGGCGTGGGCGTGGAGCGCGGCTACATCACGCGCAGGCAGGCGATCGAACGCACCCTGGCCACGCTGCGCTTCTTCGACAGCGCGCCACAAAATGACAGCGAGGACGACGCCAGCGGCTACCGCGGCTTCTTCTACCACTTCCTCGACATGCACAGCGGCAAGCGCACCGCGCGCTGGACCGAGCTGTCCAGCGTGGACACCACCCTGCTGCTCGGCGGCGTGCTGTTCGCGCAGTCGTACTACGACCGCGACACGCCGGCCGAGCACGAGATCCGCACACTGGCCGACCGCATCTACCGCCGCGTCGACTGGCCGTGGATGCAGCCGCGCGCACCGCTGGTCAGCATGGGCTGGACGCCGGGCGGCCACTTCATCCCGCACGACTGGGAGGGCTACAACGAGGCCATGCTGCTGTACGTGCTGGCGCTGGGCTCGCCCACCCATCCGGTCGGCGCCGATGCATGGAAGGCATGGACCCGCACGTACGACCGCCACTGGGGCCAGTTCGAAGGCCAGCAACTGCTGAACTTCGGCCCGCTGTTCGGCCACCAGTACAGCCACGTGTGGATCGACTTCCGCGGCATCCGCGACGCCTGGAATCGCCAGCACGACCTGGACTACTTCGAGAACAGCCGCCGCGCGGTGATCGCCCAGCGCAACTACGCCATTGCCAACCCCGGCGGCTGGACCGGCTACGGCCCGAACGTGTGGGGGCTGACCGCCAGCAACGGTCCGGGCGGGGTCGTCATGGAGGGCCAGCGCCGGCGCGAGTTCCACGGCTACACCGCCCGTGGCGCCGGGCTCGGCTGGGTGGTCGACGACGGCACCATCGCGCCGACCGCGGCCGGCGGCTCGATCGCGTTCGCGCCGGAACTGGTGATCCCCGCGCTGGAGGCGATGAAGCACCGCTACGGCAAGGACATCTACGGCGAGTACGGCTTCGTCGACGCCTTCAACCCCAGCTTCCACATGCGCACGGAACTGCGCACCGGCAAACTGCTGCCGATGGGCTGGGTCGACACTGTCTACCTCGGCATCGACCAGGGCCCGATCGTGCTGATGATCGAGAACTGGCGCAGTGATTTCGTGTGGAAGGTGATGAAGAAGAACCCGTACATCCGCAAGGGACTGGAGCGCGCCGGCTTCGAAGGCGGCTGGCTGGGTGCGGGGGCGCCGGAAAAATGACCTGCGGCACGCGCCCGCAACGATCGCGGCGTGGCCTGTGGCTGGCCGGGATCGCCTTGTGCGGCGCATTGCTGGGCGGTTGTACGCCGGCACCGACGGGGCAGCAGCTCACGTTCTGGACGATCGGCCGCGAGGGCGAGGCGATCATCCAGCTGCTGCCGGCGTTCGAGCGTGCGCATCCGGACATTCACGTACAGGTACAGCAGCTGCCGCTGACCGCGGCGCACCAGAAGCTGCTCACCGCATTCGCCGGCGGTTCGACCCCCGACCTCAGCCAGCTCGGCAACACCTGGCTGCCGGAACTGGCGGCGCTGCACGCGCTGGAGCCGCTGCAGGGTCGCGTGGACCATTCGACGGTGGTGCAGCCACACGACTACTTCGCCAGCATCTGGGCGACCAATGTGATCGACGGCACCCTGTATGGCGTGCCGTGGTACGTCGATACGCGGTTGCTGTTCTATCGCCGCGACCTGCTCAAGGCCGCCGGCTTCGATGCACCGCCGCGCACCTGGGCGGAATGGCGGCGCATGCTCGCCGCGCTCAGCGATCCCGCGCGGCACCGCTACGGCATCCTGCTGCCGACCAACGAGTACGAGCAGCTGATGTCGCTGGCCTTGCAGCAGGACGAGCCGCTGCTGCGCGACGGCGGCCGCTACGGCAACTTCGAAAGCGCCGGCTTCAAGCGCGCGCTGGTGTTCTACGTCGACACGTTCAAGCTGAAACAAGCACCGGCAATCACCAACGTCGAGGCCGGCAACCCGTGGACCGAATTCGGCCGCGGCGTGTACGTGTTCTACCTGTCCGGGCCGTGGAACATCGGCGAGTTCCGCTCGCGCCTGAGCGCCGCACAGCAGGACGACTGGGCCACCGCGCCGCTGCCTGGCCCCGATGGCGCCGGCATCGGCGTGGCCGGCGGCTCCAGCCTGGTGATCTTCCGCGCCTCGAAACACAAGGACGCCGCCTGGCAGCTGATCGAATACCTGTCGCAGCCGGCGGTGCAGCAGCGCTTCTATGAGCTGCTCGGCGACCTGCCGCCGCGGCGCAGCTCGTGGCAGGGCGCTGCGCTGCGCGACGACCCGAAGCTGCGCGCGTTCCGCGATCAGCTGGAACAGGTGAAGCCCACGCCAGCGGTACCGGAGTGGGAGCGTATCGCCAACGAGATGCAGCTGGTCGCAGCCAAAGCGATCGCCGGCCGGCTGACGATTGACCAGGCGGCGGCCGAGATGGATCGCCGCGCCGACGCGATCCTGGCCAAGCGCCGCTGGGTGCTGGATCACGCCAGCGCCGGTCAGGCACCGGAGTCCGCCCGGTGAATTCGCCGCGCAGCGCGTGGCTGTTCCTCGCGCCGGCGCTGGTGGTGCTGGGCGTGTTCTTCCTGCTGCCGGTGCTGGCTGCGCTCGCGCTCAGCCTCACCGATTACGACCTCTACGCGCTGGCCGATATCCGCAACCTGCGCTTCGTGGCGCTGGGCAATTACTGGGAACTGCTGCAGCGGCCGCTGTTCTGGTCGGCGCTGGGCCACACGGTGTATTTCGTCGCGGTGGGCGTGCCATTGTCGATGGGCGCCTCGCTCGGTGCGGCGCTGCTGCTGAACTCGCCGCTGGCGCGTTGCAAGCCGCTGCTGCGCACCGCGCTGTTCGCGCCGGTGGTGACCACGGTGGTGGCCACCGCGGTGATCTGGCGCTACTTGTTCAACACCAAATACGGCATGGCGAACTATCTGCTGGGACTGCTGGACGTCCATCCGGTGGACTGGCTGGGCGACCCGCACTGGGCGATGCCGACGATCATCGCGTTCGCGGTGTGGAAGAACTTCGGCTACAACATGATCATCTTCCTGGCCGGCCTGCAGGCGATTCCGCCGGAGCTGTACGAGGCCGCGCGCATCGACGGCGCATCCAGCTGGCGGCAGTTCCGCCACATCACCCTGCCGATGCTGAAACCGACCCTGCTGATGGTGGGCATCCTCACCGTGTCGGGCTACTTCCAGCTGTTCGCCGAGCCCTACGTGATGACTGAGGGCGGCCCGCTGCAGAGCACCGTCAGCGTGCTGTACCTGATGTACGACGAGGGCTTCAAGTGGTGGAACCTCGGCTCGGCCTCGGCGGTGGCGTTCCTGCTGTTCCTGATCATGTTCGCGGTGACCGTGCTGATGCTGAAGCTGTCGCGCCGCGGAGACGCCTCGTGAATCCGCGGCTGGCCAAGGCACTGGTCAATGGCCTGCTGATCGGCGGCGCGGTGGTCGCGCTGTTCCCGCTGCTGTGGATGCTGTCGGTGTCGTTCATGGCGCCGGGCGAGGCCAGCGCGCTGCCGCCGCCGCTACTGCCGGCACATGCCACGCTCGGCAACTACCGCGAGTTGTTCGTGCGTGCCGGCATGGGTCGCTACCTGCTCAACAGCCTGCTGGTCGCCGGCGCGATCACCGCGCTGTCGCTGGTCTTCAACCTGATGGCCGGCTACGCCTTCGCCAAGCTGCGCTTCGCCGGCCGCGAACGATTGTTCCAGGCGCTGCTGGGCGCGCTGGTGATCCCCGCCCAGGTGGCGATGCTGCCGCTGTTCCTGCTGCTGAAGTCCATCGGCCTGGTCAACAGCTACGCCGGCGTGGTCGCGCCGGCGCTGGCCAGCGTGTTCGGCATCTTCCTGGTGCGCCAGTACGCGCGCGGCATCCCCGACGAACTGCTGGAGGCCGCGCGCATCGACGGCGCCGGCGAGTGGCGCATCTTCGCGCAGATCGTGCTGCCGCTGCTGAAGCCGGTCATCGTGACGCTGGCGATCTTCAGCTTCCTCGCCGCATGGAACGACTTCATGTGGCCGCTGATCGTGCTGACCGGGCAGGAGCACTACACGCTGCCGATCGGACTGGCCTCGCTGGCGCGCGAGCACGCGCAGGACAGCGAGCTGATGATGGCCGGCTCGGTGGTCACCGTGCTGCCGGTGCTCGTCCTGTTCCTGGCGCTGCAACGGTATTACCTGGAGGGTTTGTTGCTGGGCAGCGTGAAGGGCTGAGGCTGCTTGCCATCGCCTCCGCTCCCCGGCAGGGAGAGGAGGCGAACGCAACTGCTCAGAACTTGCCGGCGCGGAAGTCGGCGATCGCTTCGTGGATCTGTTCGGGCGTGTTCATCACGAACGGCCCGTAGCGCGCCACGCTTTCGTTCAGCGGCTTGCCGGCGACCACCAGCAGGCGCGATGGCGTGTCGCCGCCGGCCAGCTGCAGTTGCGTGCCGTCGGACAGCACGCCCAGTTCGCTGCGTTGCAGTTGCTCGCCGCCGACCAGGGCCGCCTCGCCATCGAACACGTAGGCGAAGCCGTGATGCCCGGCCGGAAGATCCAGCGTGAACTGCGCGCCCGGCTGCAGGCCGATGTCCAGGTACACCGGCGCGGTGACGATGCCCTCGACCGGACCGGTGGCGCCGGCCAGTTCGCCGGCGATCACCTTCACTTCGACGCCTGCGGCCGGCTGCACCACCGGAATCCGCTCGGGGCCGATGTCCTGGTAGCGCGGCGCGGTCATCTTGTCGGCCGCCGGCAGGTTCACCCACAGCTGGAAGCCCCACATCAGGCCATTTTCCTGCTGCGGCATTTCCGAATGCAGGATGCCGCGGCCGGCGGTCATCCACTGCACGCTGCCCGGGGTGAGGTCGCCGCGGTTGCCGTGGTTGTCCTGGTGCTGCATGTGCCCGGCCAGCATGTAGGTGACCGTCTCGAAGCCGCGATGTGGATGCTCCGGGAAACCGGCGATGTAGTCGCCGGCGCTGTCGGAGCGGAATTCGTCCAGCAGCAGGAACGGGTCGAGCATGTCCAGCCCGGGCTGGCCGATCACGCGCTTCAGCTTCACGCCGGCGCCGTCGGACGTGTCCATGCCGCGGATGCGGCGGGTGATGTGGCGGTCGCTCATGGCGTACTCCGGTTCAAGGATGACTGCACGCCAAGATGGTCCTGTTCACGCACTTGTCCAAGCACCCGGGCACGAACGGATCGTTCCACCCGCGCAACGCCGGCAGTCCGCCTCAGTGCACCCAGTGCCCGCTGCGCTGGCGCGGCGGATTGCCGTCGTCGCCGGTGTCGGGCTGCTGCTGGCGCACCATCGCCTCGACTTCGGCCTCGGTGGCGGGCTGGGCCTGCCAATACTGGTTCACCGCCCCGAGCACGGCCGGCACCTGCGACAGGCATTCGTCGTATTCGTCGTCGCTGAGCTTCTCGAATTCGGCGTCCGCGCTGAGAATGCCCTCGTCCACCGCCAGCGCCATCACCGGGCCGAGCAGTTCCATCAGCTGCGGGTCCTCGGCCAGCCGGCCCTCCCACAGCCCGGCACGCAGGTCGATGCCGCGGCTGAAGCCTTCGCACCAGCCGGCGGCGGACAGCATCGGGCCGCCTTCCAGCTCGACCTCGCCGAGGATCGGCTCGTAGGCGTCGACCTCCAGTTCGGCGATGATCGAATCGTTGAGCTTGGCCAGCAGCGCCAGCACCCGGTTGCCTTCGTCCTCGTCGGTGAACGGCTCGTGCAGCACCTCGGGCAGCCATTCGTCCGGCAGCACCAGCAGCGGGCCGACCGCCAGCGCCGAAAGCAGGCCGTGCACGCCATCCAGCAACAGGTCACCCTCGCCGGTGTGCGCGCGCAGGTAGCGGTCCAGCTCGTCCAGTTCGTTGTCGTCCAGCGAGCTGGGCCATTCGGTCTTCGAGGTCATTTCAGTCAGATATCCAGTTCCAGCGTCACCGGCGTGTGGTCGGAGGGGCGTTCCCAGCGGCGCGGCTCGCGGTCGATCGCTGCCGCGGTGGCGGCGGATTTCAGGGCTTCGCCGATCAGGATCAGGTCGATGCGCAGGCCCATGTTGCGGCGGAACGCGGCCTGCCGGTAGTCCCACCAGCTGTAGTGCCCGGCCTCGGCTTCGAACAGCCGGAAACTGTCGTGCAGGCCCAGGTCGGTGATCGCCTTCAGGGCGGCGCGCTCCGGCGGCGAGCACAGGATGTCCTCGCCCCAGGCGACCGGATCGTAGACGTCGCGCTCGTCCGGGCAGATGTTGAAATCACCCAGCACCACCAGCTTCGGGTGGCGCTCCAGCTCGCGTGCCAGGAATTCGCGCACCCTGGCCAGCCAGTCCAGCTTGTACGCGTACTTCTCGTCGCCGACCGCCTTGCCATTGACCACGTACAGGTCGACCACGCGCAGACCGCCGATGGTGGCGGCCAGGATGCGCCGCTGCGGGTCGTCCAGGCCGGGGATGTCGGTGACCACGTCGACGGGTTCGTCGCGGGCCAGGATCGCCACGCCGTTGTAGGTCTTCTGCCCCGAATACACCGCGCGATAGCCGGCCGCGGCCAGCTCGTCGAGCGGGAATTTCGCGTCCTCCAGCTTGGTTTCCTGCAACGCCACCACGTCCGGCTGCGCCTCGGCCAGCCACTGGGTCAGGTGCGGCAGGCGCACCTTCAGCGAATTGACGTTCCACGAGGCGATCTTCATGGCCACATTGTACGGGAAGCGCCGGCGGCCCCTGCGGCGCGGGCCGGGGTGGCCGGGCGACGGCACGAAGATGAACGGAAGCTGCGAAAAACCCCCGAAAGCGCGAATTCCAGTGTATGCTGCGCGAGCAAGAGTCCGAGGAAACTCCTATTTTTGCTCCTATTGCGGCCGTGCCTCAGCGTATCGGACCGCAGACACATCCATGCTTCAAAGGTAAAGTTACATGTCGGATCGTCAGAGCGGTACAGTCAAGTGGTTCAACGACGCCAAGGGTTTTGGCTTCATCACCCCGGAAAGCGGTGACGACCTGTTCGTGCATTTCCGCGCGATCCAGGGCACGGGCTTCAAGTCCCTGCAGGAAGGCCAGCGCGTCACGTTCATCGTCACCAAGGGCCAGAAGGGCCTGCAGGCTGAGGAAGTCCAGGCGGTCTGAAGTCCCACGGACTCCAACCCCTGAAGAAAAGCCCGCCTCGGCGGGCTTTTTTTTGCCCCTAGGCCAGCCCGTGGCTGCGCAGCAGCGCTTCCGGTTCCGGCTTGCGGCCGCGGAAGGCGATGAAGCTTTCCAGCGCCGGGCGACTGGCGCCGACCGCGAGGAACTCGCGGCGGAAGCGCTCACCGGTGCTGCGATCAATCACGCTGCCGTTTCTCTCGGCATGCTCCTCGAATGCACCGAATGCATCGGCGCTGAGCAATTCGGCCCACAGGTAGCTGTAGTAACCGGCCGCGTAGCCGCCGGCGAAGATGTGGCTGAACGCATGCGGGAAGCGTTGCCAGGCCGGTGGGTGCATCACGGCGACCTGCTTGCGCACCTCCTCCAGCACCGCCAGCGCCCGCGCGCCCTGCGCCGGGTCGTACTCCAGGTGCAGCAGGAAATCGAACAGCGCGAACTCCAGCTGGCGCACCAGGAACAGGCCGGCGTGGAAATGCCGCGCGGCCAGCATGCGTTCGAACAGCTCGTCGGGCAACCGCTCGCCGGTCTGCCAGTGGCGCGCGAACAGGTCCAGCGCCTCGCGGTTCCAGCCGAAGTTCTCCATGAACTGGCTGGGCAGCTCCACCGCGTCCCACTCCACGCCGTCGATGCCGCCAATCGAGGGCAACGCGATCGAAGTGAGCAGGTGGTGCAGGCCGTGGCCGAATTCGTGGAACAGGGTCAGCACGTCGTCGTGGGTGAGCAGGGCCGGCTTGCCCCCGGTGGGCGGCGCGAAGTTGCAGGTGAGGAAGGCCACCGGCAGCTGCAGGTTTTCGCCGTCGTCGAAGCGCGCGCGGCAGACGTCCATCCACGCGCCGCCGCGCTTGCCGTTGCGTGCGTACAGGTCGACGTAGGCGCCGGCGAACACGCGGCCGTCGGCATCACGCACGTCGTAGTAGCGCACCTCCGGATGCCACACGTCGACGCCGTCGCGCGGGGCGAGGGTGATGCCGTAGAGTTTTTCGGTGAGGCCGAACAGGCCGCCGATCACCGCCGGCAGCGGGAAGTATGGCTTCAGCTGTTCCTCGTCCAGCGCGTAGTCGCGCTGGCGCAGTTTCTCCGCGGCGTAGCCGACGTCCCACGATTCGAGGTTGTCGAGTTTCAGCTCGGCGCTGGCGAACTCGCGCAGCCGGGCCAGTTCGCGCTGTGCCACCGGCTTCGCCCGCACCGCCAGGTCGTGCAGGAACTCCAGCACTTCGGTCGGCGAGGCGGCCATCTTGGTCGCCAGCGATTCCTCCGCCGCGTTGGCGAAGCCAAGCAGCTGCGCCGCCTCGTGGCGCAGCGCCATGATCCGCTCGATGCGCGCGCCGTTGTCGAACTTGCCCGCATTCGGGCCCTGGTCGGACGCGCGCGTCTGGTAAGCCCAGTACACCCGCTCGCGCAGGCCGCGGTTGTCGGCGTAGGTCAGCACGGCCTGCACGCTGGGTTGCTTCAGGGTGACCAGATAGCCGTCCAGTTGCTGGTCTTCGGCGTACTGGCGCAGTACGGCGCGGCCGGACTCGGGCACCCCGGCGAGATCGCGTTCGTCGGTGACGTGCTCGTGCCATGCCTCGCTGGCGTCCAGCACGGCGTTGGAGAATTCGGTGGAGAGTTTGGACAGCTCCACCCCGATCTCGCGGAAGCGCGAGCGTGCCGGCTCCTCCAGCGCCACCCCGGACAATTTGAAGTCGCGCAGCGCGTGTTCGACCAGCGTGCGCTCCGGTCGCGGCAGCGCGGCGAAATCCGCCGCCTCGGCCAGCGCCCGCACCGCGGCGTACAGGTCGCGGTTCTGGCCCAGCTCGATCGCGTGCTCGGTGAGCTTCTCCTCGGCCGGCCCGTACACCTTGCGCAAGGCCTCGCTGTCGGCCACCGAGTGCAGGTGCGACACCGGCGCCCAGGCCCGCGCCAGGCGCTGCTCCAGCCGTTCCTGGGTCAGCATCACGTGGTCGAAGTCGCGCGCTGCGCCGGGGGCGACCAGTGCGTCGATGCCGGCACGGTAGTCGGCCAGGATCGTGTCGATCGCCGGTTCGACGTGTTCGGGGCGGATCTGCGTGAACGCCGGCAGCGCGTCGTCGGCCAGCAGCGGGTTGTGGTCACTCATGGACGCTCCTTTGCGAAGCTGCCAGCGTGGCGACCGCGCCGGGCGAAATCAAGCGTGGCGATGTGACGGCGCCGCGCCACTAGAATGCCCGGATGAATTCCCTGCGCAGCTTCAAGGGCATCGCGCCCAGCCTCGGCCAGCGTGTCTACGTCGACCCCGCCGCCAGCGTGATCGGCGACGTGGTGCTGGGCGACGACGTCTCGATCTGGCCCGGCGCGGTGCTGCGCGGCGACGTCAACCACATTCGTGTCGGCGCGAAGACCAGCATCCAGGACGGTGCCATCGTGCACGTCGCCCACGCCGGCCCGTACGGACCCGGTTACCCGTGCCTGATCGGCGAGGGCGTCACCGTCGGTCACGCCGCGGTGGTACATGCCTGCACCATCGGCGACTACTGCCTGATCGGCATGCACGCCAGCGTGCTGGATGGCGCGGTGGTGATGAAGCATGGCTTCGTCGGCGCCGGCGCGCTGGTGCCGCCGGGCAAGGTGGTCGGCGAGGGCGAGCTGTGGCTGGGCAACCCGGCGAGATGCGTGCGCCGGCTCGGCGAGCGCGAGATTGAGCAGCTGCACTACTCGGCCGACCACTACGTGCGGCTGAAAGACGTTTACCTCGCCAGCTGAACCCGCCTACTGCGGCGTGGTGACGCTCGCCTGCCGCGCGTTGATTGCCGCTGCCTCCGCCGCGTGGCGCCGGCCGAGCAGGATGCGCTGCGCATCGAGGTAGCCGGCGAGCAGCGCCAGCTGGTAGTTGCTGGCGTTGGTCTCGTAGTGCGACGGGTCGTACTGGTAGTTGCCGGCGTCGTACGCGCGCAGCAGCTGCAGCTCGCGCTGCGCATCGTCGAGATTGCCCGCGGCCACGGTCTGCTCGACCAGCGTGCAGGCCGGCTTGAATGCCTCGCGCAGGCCGTCCAGCGCCGCCTGGTTTTGCGGGTCGAGCTGCAGCACGCTGAAGTAGAACTCGAACGCGTTGTTGCCTTCCGGCGAGACCAGGCGGCCGTCGCGCACCGCGTCGCGGGCCAGCCCGAGCATGATCGTGCTGCCGCTCTGCGCCTCGTCGTCCGCCACGGCGGCCTTTTTCGCCGGCGCCGCGTCCGCGCTGGCCCGGCTGTGCCAGGCAAGACCGCCGGCCACCAGCAACAGGCACAGGCAGACCGCGGCGATCACATAGCGATGCGCGATGAGGAAGGCTGGACGAGGCATGACGGGGTGCGCCGGGGAACGCCGCGCGCGGGAGCCTGCGTCGTCGACGCGCTCCCGGCGGCAGGCAGCACCTTAGTGTCGCCATGTTGCAGTCTCGTGGCGAAGTGGCTTCAGCGTGTGACAGTGGCCGCTTCCAGCCGCGCCAGCCAGGCCAGCGCATGGGCGCGGTCGGCGCCGCACATCACCGGCTCGGGGCGCAGGCTGGCGCACACGGCGGGCCGCTCGGGACGGCCGAAGATCGCGCAGCGGTGGTCGTCGGTGAGCTGCACGCAGCGCACGCCGGCGGGTTTGCCCCCGGGCATGCCGGGGATCGGCGAGAACTTTGGCGGATTACCCAAAGTTGTCAAAACAGCAGGAAGCGTTGATTAAACGCTAAGCCATCAAAAAGATCTCATATATTTCACATAGATAGGAGCAAAAAGCAAAACGCTGGGGGCTCAATCTGTGAGTTTGAAGCGATGCCACTTGTCGCGAATTCGCGTTGGCTTGGCGAACATCCGCACGTCGCAATCAGTGCCGATCTGCTCGATCAGGTCTCGGCGCTCATTCCCTCGCTCTCGCCTGATATGCAGTGTCGCGTCTTCCCGACTCTGAAAAATGTCGAAGCGTACCTTCAACTCACGCGACAGACTCTCACAGCCGAGCTACTTCGAAACAAAGAACAAACGAGGTCGCTCTGCGAGGGTTTCATTGGAGCGGCGTATTCACCAATTTTTCAGGGGCAATCCCTCGCTGCAGCATGCCGACAAGGGAAGACTCTTCTAACGCTCGTCAATAGGCTCGGCCTATCTGATCCCGAGGCGCTTCGGGTGAAACGATTCTCGGCGTATGTCCTCACCCCTGACGTTACAGAGTGGATGTCTCGATTCGAGATCGTCGAGCTAGATGAAGATGCGAAGTGGCTTTGGCGCGGATGGACGACGCCCAACAAGGCCGGTCGAGTGTGTGGCTTCGATCTATATGGGGTCTTTGCGCGTCTAGGTCGTGAGTTTACTCAGCGCCTTTTCGAAGCCCTGCGGAAGGCTCTTCTTGGATCCAGGTCGGCGTCCATTCACGGCGTAGCGGAATTCTGCCAATTTATCGCGAGTTTGCCGCCAGAAATCCAGGCGAGCCATTTCGATGATCCCTATTTTGTTGACGATTTCTTTGTGCAGTTCATTCGATATTTTTTCTCCACAGTACTCGGGCGCGGCCTCAAGATTGAATCTCAACTAAGTCATTGGAACTACGGCTTTTTGCACTTCGCCAATAAGTACCTGTTCGATCAGGTTATGACACATCCCGCTAGGCCACTGCCGCATGCTCCGAGGATGTACAGAGGGTGCATGCCGCGAATTTCGACAGATGACCACGGCACCTCTATTTCCACCACGCTACTGACGCACATACCCCTGGAGATCAGCGATTCCAGCGCGAGAGAAATGCTCTTTAATCAGATACAGACTGATTTCGACAGAATCGTCGCGTGGGCGCGGGTTGAAACGGAGCATCTTTGGGCTGCTCATCAGCGCCGACTCGAACTGGCACCACGAGGGACGATCCGACACGTATATACGTTGGGCGGTGAACGCAAACGTCGTCTAGGGCTGACTTGCCCTACAAATCCAGACTGGCTCGCCAATGCTGCGGCGACCTATGAAGCCAACGGCCACTTCGGTGCTCGCGCCCATGCAGAGAAGATATTTCCTGCGCCGATGATCGATACATCGCGCAAGCTTGGCGTTCCGGTCGACGGAGCACTCCTTCCACATGCCGCGCTGCTCGTTGCGATGGATCCCAAGATCACATGTGCGTTCCTTGAGGAACTTGAGCTTTACGACCGTCACGGAAAGCAAACTGGCTTCGTGGAACTTGACGGTGTGTGTTACTTGGTGGGCCGCAAAAGAAGAAGAGGCCCGCGGCTCGCCCAACAGGAGATTGCTCTCAATGATTCGACCAAGGAGATCGTCGAGCAAGTTATTCAGCTGACGAGTCCCCTACGGAATTACCTAAGGAAGTGCAAGAGCTCGCACTGGCGCAAGCTCTTTCTGACGGTTAGTTCTGTGGCAGGAATGCCGCACATGCAGAATTTCTCTGCTCAGACATCGACAAAACTCGATGATCTTGCATCGCGATTTATAACGGCTCTCGGGCTCAACGAACATGATGCTCTAGATATCGCGAAGCGATTTAGCTTACGTGCCCTACGAGCTTCCGCGGGAGTAATCGTTTACCTACGCACTAAAAGTGTTACGGACATGGCTCGCGCTCTTGGCCATAACGTGTGCTCTCCCAACTTGCTTGATCACTATCTACCACGTCCAATCCAAGTGTTCTTCCAAGACAGATGGATTCGTATCTTCCAATCAGCGTTGATATGCGAAGCGATGAAGGACAGCGATTACTTGCTTGAGTCTAGCCCATTTCAAACCATGGATGAACTCGATACCTTTCTTGGCAAACATGCTCTAAAGCAAATTCCAAAACACATCATTGACCCAGAAGATCCTGTTGACATCGAAGGCAGTGCGCCGGAGTCCACCAAGGTGGTCTTCGGAATAAGCAATGGAGTTATGACCGCCCTACTCAGTCTGGAGCTGGCCGTACGGGCAGCGATAAGGCGGCCATCGGGGCGCGCCGTGTACTGGTCCGGGGTCGCACATCGCCTGTGTGAGTATCTCGCCACCTTGGATGACCGACCGGATCTCACCAAGTGTCTTAAATGGGCCAGAGAGCACGCATCGGCAAACGCATTTGGAGAGCTCATCTATGGATAAGGCAGTTCTCTGGCCTACGGCAAAAGGAGGACAGCTCCCAGCAGCCGATTTCCTAGCTGACATCAAGATGCTCTCCGAATGTTCTGCGGATCGCTACCGCACCGCACGCTGGCTAGCCACGGATTTCGAAAATCCGGTTTGGTCCCTTCAATTTGATCGTGCCAAAGGTAAATTTTTCGAGATAGATTGGCGCGTTCGCCTTGGTCTCGGCCCGACGCTGCTAACGGACGATCGACATCGGCCGCTGCTAACTACGCTGCGAACTTGGCTGACGTTTCAAACGCACACCGATGCCACCAACTACGCGCTGCGTTGTCTAAGGACCGAGTACGAGATAGTTATCAGGGCCACCCTGTGGATCGACTACCTCCTGATACATGCAGAACAGCTCCAGCTACCCGCCCATGGCCTTGGCGCGATCACTCATGATCAGCTGATTGAGGCCATTTACGTGGTTGCAAGTAACTCACGGCGAAGTATTTCAGTTTATCAGTGGCCGTCTCGCCTCACCTCGTATCTGCGCGATCACACCTCATCCGTAAATTCGGATGAGGCTCGCGCTATGACGCGTGAGTATCCGTTTTTAGCCCGGGATGTTCCACCCTCCCAGGAGTGCCTCACTGAGCTTTCGCGAGAAGAGATTGTATTGGCGCGCTGCTGGCTCTGGCGAGAAGGTTACTATGTAACTCTTAGGAACGACCCCACCTCTTATCAATGGTCTCCATTTCTAAGGCCGCTAGTCGAAGCTATCTACATGAATACGCTGCGAGGCTATGTTGCCAAACCATCCGCTCCGGAACTGTGTTTGACACCAGGTCATCGAGCGGCCAGTCGGGAATATCCTGCCGTTCCTATAAAGCATTCCGGTGGGCGCATGAACGAGCGCGTGCTGCGCGGCTATATTACCTCGCTTCGATCGCTCGCCCATCTACACGTGATGGGGCAAGAAGTACCTTTCACAGCACTCCAATCAATAGACGTTAAAGGGACCATTCAAGCGCTCGACCCGCCTGTAGGCCAGCGATTTGGGTCCGTGCCCGCCTCGGTGGTGTTTAAAGCAATACGCCACGCCATTGAGTACGCTCTGGAGTTTGGCGAGGATCTCGTTGAGGCTTATCTCCTCTTGGCAGAAAGCGCTCGCTCTGCTGGAGGGAGTATTAGCGTTTTTTGTCACAACCGGGCACTCAAAGGTTATCTCTCAACTCGACTACGACGGCTCGGCGTGCGGGCATGGACCTGTGAGCCGTCCAACGCTGGCGTCATCGGCGGCCCAGCCCTTAGCGGTCACTCCGGCTACTACCGCCTACTACGCTCGAAACCGGGCTTGTGGGAACTCTTGCGCGTTCTTTACGGGGCTATCGAAATAGTTGCCGGATCGACCATGGCGCGCCGATCAGGTGAGCTAGTGGATCTTGTCGCCGGATCTTGCCTTAACGCTTCCGAAGATCAGTTACTTTTTCGCAATCGAAAGTCCGGTGTCCTAGGATACCGAGAGCTCGAAGAGCGGCCAATACCACCGATTGTCGTGCGGCTTATAAAAATGCTTGACTCTCTCCAGAACGGATTGATTCGCATTGGTGCGCTACAGTCGAAAACAGCTTTATTTGCACCGCCCACTGCTTGTGGTAATGCGCCACTTTGTGAAATTGTTTCGGAGGCGTTCGATGACTCGGTAGATATCTTTTGTGACTACTTTGAACTTCCTCTCAACATGAAAGGTGAGCGCTACTATTTGAGGCAACACCAATTTCGCCGCTTTTTCGCAATGATGTTCTTTTGGTCCAATCAATTTGGCGGGCTCGACACGTTGCGGTGGTTTCTTGGGCACTCTGACATTGCCCATATCTACCACTACATCACTGAGGTCACCCCAGGCGCGGTACTTAGAGGCGTAGCGGCGGAGTGGGCGTTGAACGCCGTAAAGGACCACGATAATGTCGCTGAGCGACTAAGTGACCTCATTGAAGAGCGCTTTCACACACGAAAATTCCAGATTCTTAAGGACGAAGAACTCCAGGAATACATCGAAGAGCTCATGCTGTCAGGTGTCGTGGTGATCGAGCCCGAATTTCTGGATGACTCGCGGTCCTACCGCATTCTCATAAGAATTATTCCGCGGAGTGCTCAATGAGCGTCTCCCGCAGCGAAGCGAACGCCGCATCGGTGATTGCGCTCGTAGATTTGTTGACGAAAGTCATTGCCAAACCAGGTGATCACCTGAACAGTGCGAGTCTCAACCATGCCATAACGTCCCAAGGTGCCCTCGCAGCGTATGAGAGTCTTGAGCTCGGGATACGCCGAGCGAGTCTCAACACACAAAAGAAGGCCTGTGATTTTTGTTTGGGTGGTTTTGCGGTGCTTGACTCTTTGCGGCGTAGAGCACGCGAGTCCATCGCGAGCGCGAAGACTCAGGCTCGCCATAGTGGGAAACGTACAAAGGAAGGGCTACTTTTGCGTGTTACTGAGCAAGAGCAGGAGATCCAGCTGCTTTTGGAAGACTTGCAACTTCTACAGCGCGCTTTTGAGCGCCGGTCTATGCAGGCGCGAAGTTACGCTGAGAGTTCAAAAATGCCATCCATCATTGCGCTTTGTCGAGCTGAACAACGCGAGATCGACACCGGACTTGATCTAAGGCGAAAGGTATTTGAAGCATCCAATGTAAGACCCATCGTGCGCCCGTGAGCATGCAGAAGCATAAGTTGTACCGCCTTACCTCGGACTCGTGGAAGTTGCCACTCTACGTCGACGACCACGGCGCACTGACTACCGTCGCCGCGATCGATATACCTTTGATCCTGTGGCCCGACGGACGCTGGTGCCATATCGGTAACGCTTATATGTTGCGGCTCTTCGAACGCGGTTTGTCTCGACGCAATCGCGGAGGGACGCTCTTTACCTATGCGACGAACATTAGTCACCTTCTACGGCTTCTGTACCAGCGCCGCATTGCACCGGAAGATCTTTCGGACAATCAGTTCACTGCGTTTGTGCATTCTCTTCTAGAAGAGCGCACGGTTGCGGAGCCAAACATGCCATTGCGGGATGCCAACACCGTATTGGCAATTGGTCGTGCTTCGTTGGACTTTCTAGCGTTCGTGGCGACACGGATCGACGATACCAGCCTCTTGGGGCCAAACGGACGGATACATGCTGAGCTGAAAGAAGCCAAGCTGTGGAGCACTTCTGATGGGACCGGGCGCAGCAGAACCGTCCGATTTTGGCACCATGCAAGCTTTCCCACTCCCGACCCAAGGACGGTCGTTTTACCTATCAGTGCCGTGTCCATCTCCAAGTTGCGTGATTCCGTTGACACCATCAGCACAAGCCATTTTTTGCGAAAGCGTCGTTATGTATTGATCAAACTTCTCGAAATCACGGGTGGTCGGCGATCGGAAGTGGCTGCGTTGACGGTCGATTCGATTCGGAGAGCCTCCCGCATGCATGACCCAATGCTCAGGATCATCACTGTAAAGAAAGGGGGAGGTCGCGCGGCCGAACGCCTTCTGCCTATCTCCCACCATGATGTCGCCTCCGTATTGGAGTTCATTGAAGTCAATCGCAGCCGAATCATACGAAAAACATGTGGGACGACGGGTGATACAGGCGTTTTGCTCATCAGCGAAAGGACCGGTAGGCCGCTTGAGGCGCCCACGATCACGAAGGAAATTCACACTCTAGCCAAGGCAGCAGGGATAGCGGTGAAGGTCTGCCCTCACATGTTTCGGCACCGCTTCATCACCAAACTCTTCGTGTGGCTCATCAATCAGCACAACATCGAGAACGAAGACTCGTTCCGTCGGCTGCTCCTTGACGGTAACGCCATGCGTGAAAAGGTACGCCAATGGACGGGTCACGCGAATCTCGCATCACTCGATACTTACATTCACATGGCTTTTGATGAAGCCGCGAACTTCGGCAAGGTCGAGACCGCAGTTAACCTTCGGAGAGTTGTAGAGTCCTTCCGTGGAACCGTCGAGCAAACGGCCAACGAAATGCACAATGCGATGAAAAATAGGGAGTCGACATTGCACATTGCAGAGTCATTTACGCATCTTCTTCGCGAGTTCGTGATTGATCTAGAGAAAGCCGTCGACGTCAGCCAACCATCGGGAAGCACTCAAGGGTGACCATGCTGGACGGTGCGATATTCGCGTAAACAATCATTCGCGCATGTGCTTCCTCTGAGAAGACGATGACACTACGACGTCGGAATCACTGATGTCCCGAAGTGTTCGGCGATTCCCGGGAATGTCAGTCAGTGACTTCCTTTTGCAGACAACGTGAGCAATCGCTTACGAGCCGTGGATGTCAGCCTATGAAAATTAGCGATGAGCATGGCCAGGTCATCGTCTTCAGCAAAGAAATAAGCAACAGGCATGCCTAGAGCTTGACCTAGCTTGCTGAGGGTGTTCGTGTCGGGTGCGTGCTTGCCGCGCTCATATTGATTGATTCGCGGTGATGCTACTGCAGGATCCATACCAGCTTGGATGCCGAGTTCTCGCTGAGATATACCCACGGCCAAGCGCGCTTCTTTCAAGCGAGCAGCCAGAACGACTTCCTTTTTACCTCCGCGAGCCATCCGATGAATCTGCCCTGTTGTGATCTAGGGACAGCTTCGGAGTCGCAGGCTCAACTGGATACTAAGAGTTCCTTAGTAATGCTCGTCACAGTTTCATGGGTGCGAGATCATGGTGGCGCTCCACGCGTGGAGACCACCTCCCTGTCCTTTTTTGTGAAGGGTCGAACGCGATCACTGCGTTTGGCCAATTCGGACACGGCGAACACAATGGCCGCGGTGATGAGATATTTGGAATGATCCGTATATTTTTCATACTCAACGCCCAGGGCTGTAACCCATGACGACTCGCACGGCCACGCCCGAACCCGCCGATAGCCATCATTACTCGTGGGTGGCTTTCCTTCGCGATACCCTCGATTTCTTCGTTTGCGCCTTGAAGTACTACGAGGAGTTGTTGTCCTTGGAGGCCGCCGAAGTCGAGGCCGATCCGCACTTGAAGGCTTTTTTCACTGAAGAGATCCGGCAGGAGATTCGTTTCGATCGAGGTCGACGCGAAGTCACGCGCACCCGCCAGTGGCTCGAAGAAAGCTTGGCCAAGTCCACCGACAAATTCGATTGCGACCTCAGTCTCGAACATGGAACGGTGCGCTACCTGAAGTCGGTCGGGCTGCTCTATCTAGGCTTCCTCAAGCAACGACGAAACGCGCTTTCGAGCAAACCCAATGTGACCACCCATCTCCTATCGGCATTGGATCGACAGATCACCTTGCGCGAAGAGCAGTTAGCCACTCAGGGGATCTTTGCCAGGGCCTCGGTGATGCGGCTCCTGGTTGAGCAGGAACAGTTGACCGCCGTCGAACAAGAAGGGGATAGGCCCCAGGATCAGTCCGTAACACACGCCCGACGGCCGAAGCCGGTCATGATCGATTCCATCGAGATCCTCGATACCGAACTCAAACGGCGCTGCCTGGATCTGTTCAATCAATTCGAAGAATCCGGTCAGTCCGAACGACACGATACGGTTGTGACCGAGGCAACCCGCATTCTGGAGCATCGTCTGCGTACGTTGACCCGATCCACCGATGCCGCCACCGGCGCCGATCTGGCCGCCCGCGCCTTTGCGGGTGGGACGCCGGCGATCCGCGTCAGCGATATCCAGGGAGAGCAGGATGCGGTCCACCTGCTGTATCGAGGCGTGTTTGGCTTCATTCGGAACCAAGTGCACCACAAATTGCTGTCCGACCTGGCACCCGAACGTGTGGTGCAGATTCTGGGTCTGATCGACTATCTGCTGTACGTGGCGAATACCGGCGTCCCATCGGAAGGTAAAGAAGTGTCATAACAATCGTGATGTGCTGCCTCATACGCGCGAGGCGCTGCCCAATTTGATCTATGCAATCTCTCAAGGACGAGTATCATTTGCCAATGATAACGAATCGTATTCGCAGTATTTTACGCAGCTTTTCCATAGCCGCCCTTCTCCTGTTCGGCATGACTGCCTTTCCGGTCATGGCTCAGGACGCGATGACCTCGGTTCCGCAAACTTGGCAGATGCTCGACTACCTGGCGACCGATTACGCGGGGGCAGTGAAGGATGGCGCTGTGATCAGTACCTCCGAGTACGCCGAGATGCGGGAGTTCACGGCGACGGCGCGATCCCGTATCGCCGCTCTGCAACCGACCGCGGCCACGCCTTTACTATTGAAGCAGGCCGATACGTTGGTGATCTCGGTCGAGGCCAAAGCGCCGCCCGCTCAGGTGGCGACACAAGCACATGCGTTGGCCGACGCGTTGCTGCAGGCGTACCCCGTGCCGACCGCACCGGAACACGCTCCCGATCTGGCGCGCGGGGCTATGCTCTATCAAAACCAGTGCGCTGCCTGTCATGGCGTCACCGGACACGGTGACGGGCCCGCTGGCCTGCAACTGTCGCCCCGTCCGGTGAACTTCACCGATCAAACGCGGGCAGATCAACGCAGCGCGCTGTCGTTGTATGAGGTGATCAGCCAAGGCGTGGAAGGCACGCCGATGGCAAGCTACGCGCAGCAACTCTCTTCCGATGACCGTTGGGCGCTGGCGTACTACGTAGGTTCGCTGGCTTACGCCAAGGAAGCGGTCGCCGGTGCCGATACCTGGCAACATGACACCGCCGCGCGAGCGCAGATCGCCGACTTGAAGGAGCTGTCGCGTGCGCGTGTCGCGCAGCTGACACCCACCCTCGGTGCGGAGCGTGCCCGGACGATCGTGGGTTATGTGCGGGCTCACCCTGACGTCATCCAGCAGCAGGCCTTGGCGGGTATTCCTCTGGCGCGGGCGCGACTGGCGGCGAGCCTGACGGCTTACCGTGCTGGTGCGAAGACACAGGCCACCCAACTGGCGCTGTCGGCTTACCTCGATGGGGTGGAACCGGTCGAACCGCAACTCAATGCGCGTGACGGCGCGTTGCGCGCCCAGCTCGAAACGGCGATGGGCGCTTATCGCAGCGCATTGTCGGGTAACACGCCCATGGCGTCGGTGGTAAAACAGGCCGATGCTGTCGACGGTCTGTTGGTACGCGCGCAGGAAGTCACCGCCGATGCGGCGGGCGATGCGGCTGCCATCTTCTTGGGCGCCTTCACCATCCTGGTTCGCGAGGGTCTGGAAGCCCTGCTGGTCGTGGTCGCACTGCTCGCCTTCCTGCGCAAGGCCGCGCGACCCGAAGCGCTGCGCTACGTGCATGCCGGCTGGAGCCTCGCACTGGTCGCCGGCGGGATCACTTGGGCGATCGCCAGCTATGCGATTTCCATCAGCGGTGCCGGTCGTGAATTGACCGAAGGGCTGTCGTCGCTGTTTGCGGCGTTCGTGCTGCTCGGGGTCGGTCTGTGGATGCACCAGAAGAGCATCGGCGGTCGCTGGCAGGCGTATCTGAAGGAAAAGATGGCGGCCGCGCTCAACCGACGTTCGGCGTGGTTCCTGTTTGGGCTGGCCTTCATCTCGGTGTACCGCGAGGTGTTCGAAAGCATCCTGTTCTACGCCGCACTGTGGAACGACGGCCAGGAAGTGTGGCTACTCGGCGGCATCGCCGCCGGTGCGGCAGTGCTGGGGCTGATCGCCTGGGTGCTGCTGCGCACCAGCCGGCGGCTGCCGATCGGCACATTCTTCTCCGCCAGTTCGGCGCTGATCGCTGTGCTCGCCATCGTGTTGACTGGCAAGGGTATCGCCGCCCTGCAGGAGGCCGGATGGGTCGCGGTGGGCGTCGCGCCGGTGCCGCATATCGAACTGCTGGGTATCTATCCGACCTGGCAATCCTTGCTGGCCCAGTTGACGATTCTGGTGCTGCTGGCGGTCGGATTCGTGTTCAATATCCGTCGTGGCCGTCAACCATCGGCGTCGGCCACCACCACCAAGGAAGTTCTCCCCGATGCAGAGTGAAGGCGATACGGCATGAGTGAGTGTGGCTGCCATACGCAAGCGACCAACGAAGCGGAACGCCGGATCCTTCGCCTCGCCTTGGGACTTAATACCACCATGTTCGTGGTCGGCATCGTCGTCGGTCTGATCGCCCAATCGATGGGATTGATCGCCGACTCGCTGGATATGCTGGCCGATGCGAGTGCCTACGGCATCGCCCTGATGGCGTGGGCGCGCAGCGCGAGCTTCAAGGCCTCGGCGGCACAACTGAGCGGAACGCTGCTGTTGGTCTTGGGGCTGGGTGTCTTGCTCGGTGTCGCGTGGCGCCTTGTGGTGGGAAGCCATCCCGAGGGCGCATGGATGATGGGTATCGCCTTTGTGGCTCTCGTTGTCAACGCCACCGTGCTGCGATTGCTGGAACGCTTTCGTCATGGCGAGGTGCATTTGCGAGCGACCTGGCTGTTCACCCGGGTCGATGTCATCGCGAACCTGGCGGTAATCGTTTCCGGCGTACTGGTGCTCCTTTTGCACAGCGCCGTGCCTGATCTGGTGATCGGTGCGGCCATCGCGTGCTACGTGCTGAAGGAGGCGCTGGGCATTCTGCGCGAAGCAAAGGAAGCGCGGGTTGCAGCCCGCGAATCGATTGTCAAACCATGACCTCTCCGGTGTTAGGTCTTGGCTCGGTGCTGTATGCCGTTGACCTTCGACTGTTCCACGCCATCCATCCGTCCATACCGCCGTCGCCCGCGATGCTGCATCTGGCGCGAGGTCTGGCCGATGGGCCGCTGATCCTGACCGCCACTCTCCTTGGGACGATGCTGATGTTTCCTCGGTGGTCGATGCGCTCGATCGCCCTGAAGGCGGTGGCTGTCGCTGCGGCGGCACTACTCCTAAACCTGGTCATTGGCGCCGTCTGGGATCGAGCGCGCCCCTTCGTGGCCGGTGTCGGCCAAGCATGGATTTTCCATGCGGCGACCGGCAGCTTTCCCAGCGACCATCTAACCGTGCAGTGGGTGGTGGCCGGCATACTGCTGCTGAATCAACGCAGCCGAGTTTGGGGCATCGGGATCGCACTGCTTGGTCTGCCCATGGCATGGGCACGCATCTACCTGGGCGTGCATTATCCCGGCGATATGCTGGGAGCCCTCGCGATGGGTGGGCTGGTCATGCTGAGTGGCTGGGCTGTGGTTGCGAGCCAGCCCCACGCCGTCCAACGGCGGTGACCACGTAGCTGCGCATACTGTCGCTGCCTTCCACCGTGGCCAGCGGCGCCTGCGGCGCACGCGATCGCCCAGGTTCACCGGCATCGCAAGCACAATGACGTGCGCAGGCTTGAGACAGGACGGCGGTTCCCGTCGCAGCCACGCCACGCCGACGGGGAGTCGTCGCGTGGAAGCGGCACCGGGCGCGCGGTTTGGCAAAGCGACTGTGTGAGGTCAAACCTTTTGCGGCTCCTCGCACCCCAGCCCGCACGACGTTGTTTCGACCTGCAGCGTCACGTGATGGATGTCGAAGCGCGCTTCCAGCATCTGCGCCAGCCGGAGCCGCAGAGCCTCCGCGTCTGATGCGTCGCCATCCATGATCACATGCGCCGCCATCGCCGAACGCGTGCTGCTGAGCGCCCATACGTGCACATCGTGCAGCGCAGCCACGCCCGGAGTGGCCAGCATTTCGGCGCGGACCCGTTCGGTATCGACGTCACGAGGCGCCCCCTCCATCAGGACATTCCCTGCCTCTCGCAGCAGGATCCATGTTCGCGGCAATACCCACAGACCAATCAACACGGCGATGATGGGATCGGCGATGTAGAAGCCGGTGAACTTGATGATCAACGCACCGATGATTACGCCAACCGAACCGAGCATGTCGGCCCAAACTTCCAGATACGCACCTTTCACATTGAGGCTTTCACCGCTGCCGGCATTGAGCAATCGCATCGAGATGAGGTTGATCACCAGCCCCAGCACCGCGATCACCAGCATGCCGGTGGAGGCCACCGACGGCGGTTCGCTGAAGCGCCGCACCGCCTCCCACAAGATGTAGCCGGCGACGAGGAACAACAGGCCACCGTTGACGAGTGCGCCGATGGCTTCCATGCGCGCGTAACCATAGGTGCGTTTCGCATCGGGGGGACGTCGTGCCAGGCGCACGGCGGTCAGCGAGATCGTCAGCGCGATCACATCGGTCGCCATGTGTGCCGCGTCCGACAGCAAGGCCAAGCTGTTGATAAGCAGACCGCCGATAATCTCGGCGACAAGGAACATACTGGTCAGGCCGAGTGCCCACCACAGGGGCGTCTCGTGCTTGACCCCCGTACCCACGTGATTGTGCCCGGTACTCATCATCTGTCTCCGTTCGCGTAGCTGCACCACGCCATGCGGAACACCCGCCATGCCGAGCGCAGAAACATCAGCAACAACGCTGACGCAACCAGCAGATCGGGCCATCCTGCGCTGAACAGGCCGACGCCAGCGGCGGCGGCCAGCACGGCGATACCTTCGAACACGTCATTGCGCGAGCACTCCCACGCCGAAGCCATATTGACGTCGCCTTTGCGGTAAGGCAGCAGCAGGCGCAGACATGCGACATTGGCGGCCAGGTTCAGCAAGGCGGCGATTCCGATCGCCTCGAAGATCGGCACGCCCGGATGCAGGAGACGCCAGCCAATCTGGATGGCGACCGCGATCGCAGCGCCGAGAATCAACGCGCCCTTGAACAGCGCCACCCGGGCTTTCGCGTGACCACTGGCACCAATAACCGCAAGACTCAAGAGGTAGGTGAGCGCATCGCCCAGATTGTCCAACCCGCCGGACAGCAGCGACGACGAACCGCTGTAGATCGCCGCGGCCAGCATCATCGTGAAGGTAGCGAGGTTGATCGCCAGAACGCTCATCAATACTCGACGCTGCCGCGCCTGCAATGCCGCAATATCGATGGTGGTGGCACAACACGTATCAGTCATGAGCCGGTAACCCGATGGCTTGTATGCATGCTTCAGGCATTGGAATCCCTCATTGCGGCGGCAACTCTACGCGGCCGCCGCCGTGTTATGAAATGACACCGATGCAGCGGCGGGAGTGCTCCCGCCGCCACGATCAGTCGTTGTCCACACGCCCGTCGATCGGCCATGCCCGATCCACCGTGCTCTGGTACACCCAGCCGGCGACCGTCTGACCGGTTCGTCCGTGCAGGCGGATCAGTTGCACGGCGCGTTCGGCCTGATCGTCCTCGCAGAACACTTCAAGCTTGATCTGCCTGGTCACCCGTTCGCCCAGTTCCATCGAATAGATCTGTTCTTGGCCGCTGAGCGCGGTCAGCAGACCTTTGACGTCGCTCACCGATAGGTAACGAAACCCGGCTTCTTCCAGCGCATGGATGACGTCGACCACACGGCCGCGGTGGATAAATGCCTTTACTTCTTTCATGGGGCGGTCTCCTTGGCGAGGCGCCGGGCGGCGCGTTCTTCGATCCAGTCGTAGAGCACCGGCAACAGCACCAGAGTCAGCAACGTCGAGGTGATCAGCCCGCCGACCACCACGGTGGCGAGTGGACGCTGGGTTTCGGCACCGACACCACTGGAGAGCAGCATCGGCACCAGGCCCAGGATGGCCACGCTCGCCGTCATCATCACTGGGCGCATGCGCAACGCCGTGCCGCGGATCACCGCCTCCCGCACGGGCAAGCCTTTCTCGCGTTGCTCGTTCAAGAAGCTCACCAACACGATGCCGTTCAACATCGCCACGCCGAACACCGCGATAAACCCGATCGCCGAAGGCACCGACAGGTACTGCCCGGTGATCGCCAGGCCGACGATGCCGCCGATGGTGGCGAATGGCACGTTGGCCAGGATCAGCGCGGCGTACTTCACCGAGTTGAACGCGGTGTAGAGCAAGACGAAGATGAAGAAGATCGTTGCCGGCACGATCAACGACAACCGCTTCAACGCCCGCTGCTGGTTCTCGAACGCGCCGCCCCATTCGCTGTAGTAACCGGTCGGCAGCTTCACCTGTTGCGCGATGGCCGCATTGGCGTCCTTGACGAAGCCGTCGATGTCACGACCGCGCACGTCCATCTGGATCACCGCATAGCGCTGCAACTGCTCGCGGCGAATGAACGAGTAGCCTTCCGCATCGCTGACCTCGGCCACCTGCGACAACTGCACCAGCGCGCCGCTGGCCGTACGGATCGGAATACGCTGGATCGCCGGCAAGGACGCCTTGTCCGCATCGTTCAGTCGCACCGCGATGTCGAAGCGTTTCACCCCGTCGAGCAGCGTGGTCACCGGCTCGCCACCGATGCCATTCTTCACCACCGTCAGCACGTCGTCGGCGTTCAAGCCATAACGAGCCAGCGCATCGCGATCCACCTTGATGCGGATTTGCGGCTTGCCGATGTTCGCCTCCAGCGCCAGATCCGCGACGCCCGGCACGCCGGCCAAGGCGTTCTTGACGCGACCGCTCAGGCGATCCAGCTCGCCCAGATCGTCGCCGTAGATCTTCAATGCCAAGGTGGCGCGCACACCCGAGATCAATTCCTCGATGCGCATCTGGATCGGCTGGGTGTAGCTCACCACCGCGGTCGGCAAGGCTGCCGACAGTTCCTTCTGCATGGCCTCCTCGATGCTCTCCAGCGTTTCGCCCTTGCGCCATTGATCCTTGGGCTTCAGCGGTGTGTACACCTCCATGTAGTTCACGTCGGCGGTTTCGCCTTTCTCGGCGCGACCGATCATTGCCAGCGTGGTCTCGACCTCGGGAAACTTCTGTTTGACCAGCGTCGACACCTGTTTGGAGATGGCGATGGATTCATCCAGCGACGCCGACGGGATCGAGGTGATGCGCCACATGATGGCGCCTTCTTTCAGGTTGGGCATGAACTCCTTGCCGAGGAACGGGAACAGCGCAAGGCTGCCGATCAAGGCACCGGCGGCGATGCCCAGCACCAGCTTGCGCCGCGCCAGCGCCCAGGCGAGCACCGTGGCGTAATGGCGTTTCAGGAACGCCACCAGCCAGGTGTCCTTCTCCACCTTCGGTTTCAACACCAGCGCGGCGAGCACCGGGATCAGCGTCAACGCCAGAATCAGGGAGCCGGCCATCGCGAAGCTGATGTTGAACGCCATCGGCTTGAACATCTTGCCTTCCAGCCCTTGCAGACTGAACAGCGGCAGGAACACCACAATGATGATCAGAATCGCGAACGCCATCGGGTTGGCCACCTCGCGAGCCGCGGCCAGCACGGCAGCCGTGCGATCCACCGGTTCGCCATGCGCCCTGCGCTCGGCCATGATGCGGTAGGCGTTTTCCACCATCACCACCGCCCCATCCACCATCATGCCGATACCGATCGCCAGGCCCGCCAGTGACATCAGGTTGGCCGACAGCCCGACCTGATTCATGCAGATGAAGGCAATCAGCATCGCCAACGGCAACGCCACGACGACAACCAGCGCGCTGCGGAACTCGCCCAGAAACAGGAACAGCACCAGCGCCACCAGGATCGAACCTTCCACCAGCGCACGCACGGCGGTGCCCACCGCCGCGTTAACCAGTTCGGTGCGCTCGTACACCGGTTTCACGACCACGCCCGGCGGCAAGGATTGCTTCACCGTATCGAGCTTGGCCTTGACCGCATCGACCACGCTCTTGGCGTTCTCACCGATGCGAGCCAGCGCCTGGCCCATCACCACTTCCTTGCCATCGCGGGTGACTGCACCGGTGCGTGGCGCACCCGCTTCGGTGATGGTGGCAACGTCACGCACGTACACCGGCGTGCCGTCGTCGGTCTTCAGCACAATGTTGCCCAGGTCTTTCGCGTTCTGGACCAGGCCCAACCCGCGCACCAGATATTGCTCGCGGCCGACGTCGACAAAGTTGCCGCCGACCTGCGCGTTGTTCGCCTGCAGCGCCTCGATCACCTCCTTGAAGCCGAGCTTGTGCGCAATCAGCTTCATCGGGTCGATACGCACCTGGAACTGCTTTTCCTGCCCGCCCCACGAGGTGACGTCATCGACGCCAGGGGCGGTACGCAGGATCAGGCGGATGGTCCAGTCCTGCAGCGTGCGCAGATCCATGTCGTTCGGTGCCGTGCCGGCTGTGGCACCCTTGAGCTTGTCGTCAGCACGCTCGACCGTGTACCAGAACACCTGGCCAAGGCCGGAGGTGTTCGGTCCCATCTCGGGCTTGCCGTAACCGGCCGGCAGGCGATCGCCGACTTGCTGCAACCGTTCGTTGACCAGCTGACGGGCGAAATAGATATCCATGCTGTCGTCGAAGTACACCGACACGTAGGACAAGCCGAACAGGCTCACCGAGCGGATATGTTCCACCTTGGGCAAGCCGGCCAACGCCGACTCCACCGGGGTGGTGAGCAGTTGTTCCACGTCCTCCGCCGCAAGCCCCGAGGCTTCGGTATAGACATTGACCTGCACCGGCGTGACATCGGGGAATGCGTCGATGGGCAGCTGGCGTACCGCCTGGAAACCGAGAAACCCGATCACCACGAAGATGATCAGCACCAGCACCTTGTAGCGCAGGGAGAATTCAACCAGACGTTCCAGCATCATTCTTCTCCCAGCTGCGAGCGCAGCAAGCGGGCCTTCAACGCGAAGGCTCCCTTGCGCACATAGGTATCGCCAGCCTTGAGGCCCTGGGTGACCACCGTCCAGCCATCACGCGTGTCGCCGACCATCACGGACGCCGGCTCGAACGGGCCCTTGCCTTTGGCGAGGAATACGGTCGGCTGGTTCTGCAGCAACACGATCGCTTCGGCGGGCACCGCCAGCTTCTGCACGGCGCCGCCGACGGCGATGCGGGCCTCGACCAGTTCCCCCGGATGCAACAGATCCTTGCGGTTGTCGACTTCGATGCGCACCGGCACGGTGCGCGTGCGCTCATCGGTCTGATGCGAGCGCTGGACCACCTTGCCGGGTATTTCGGTGTCGTGCACGAGAATGCGGGCGTCGGCATCGGGCTTGACCCGTTCGGCATCGGCCGGCGCCATCTGTGCGACGACCCATACCGAATCTTCCTTGACCAGGGTGAACAGCGTGCGGCCGGGTTCCACCCGCTCACCGACCAGAAATTCGTCGGTGGTGACGCGACCGGCGGCCGGGGCAAGCAGCTCGAAGCTGCCATCGGCACCAGCCGAACCCTTGCGCAGCAACACATCGATCTGACCGTCGGACAGCCCGTAGGCACGCAATTTGGCGCGCGCCTGATCGCGCTGCACCTTTGCTTCGTTGTAGCGCCGTGCCGACACCGCCTGCGGCCCCAGCGACGCGATGCGTTGCCAATCCTGTTCGGCCACGATCAACGTGCCTTGCGTCTCGGCCACCTGCACGCTGGAGAGCACCACCAACGGCGCTCCGGTTTTCACCACGTCGCCGAGCTTGGCCTTGCGGGCCAGCACCTGCGATTCCACGCGCGGCGACACCAGTACGGTGGAATACGCATCGGCTTTCACTTCGCCTGGGGCTTTCAACTCGTCGGTCAGGGCACGCGGAGCGGCCTTGTCGAGGACAATGCCGGCGTCCTTGATTGCCTTGGCGTCGAGCGCCAGCGGATTGGCCGGTGCGGGTTCCTGCGCCATGACGGGGCCGGCCAGCGCAGCCAGCAGCGCCATGCCCAGCAGGCTGCGTTTCAAAAGAGAGACATTCATCGGGAAACATCCTGAGTGCGGCCGTCGAGCCAGTCGGTCAGACGGCCCGCGGCGGTGAGGTAGTCGAACCAGGTCTGCCAGGTTTGGCTTTCCAGTTCCTGGCCGGACAACGCGGTATCCAGGCTTTGCTTGAGCTGCACGAGGTAATCGGAGGTGCTGATTTCACCGGCACGCCAGAGTTTCTCCAGCAGAGCGGTGCGATCCTCGAACGCGGCGGCACGACCGCTGCGAAAGGCTTCGGTCGCACCACGCAAGGCGGCGTAGCGGGCTTGCGCTTCCTGCAATCCGGCGCGCAACACAAACTGGCGTGAGCGGACGCCGGCGGCAGCCGCATCGGCTTCCGCACGGGCGGCATCCACTTCGGCGCGTCCGGTGTTGAGTACCGGCAACGGAATGGACACACTTACGCCGATCACCTGATCGGTCCGCGGGCCGCTGCGCACCTGACCGCCGGTCAGACTGAGCGTGGGATCGGGAATGCGTGCCCGGCGGGCGACCTGCACCCCGGCCTCGGCGCTCGCCTGCTGGGCACGGGCCTGACGCAGTTCGGGTAGTTCGTCGACGGGCAGCGGCGTGACACTGCCCGCCGCCGGTGACATGCCCTTGGGCAACGGTGGCAGCGCGGTCAGTTGATCACCGCTGATGGCCAGCAACGCCGCGCGGGCCGCCGCTTCATTGCCCGCGAGGGTGGCTTGTTGCACCTGCGCCTCGCCCAAGGCCAGGCCGGCCAGATCGCGTTCGGGGCTGCTGATGTCGCCGACCTTCAGTCGCTGCGCGGCCAAGTCATCGAAGCGCAGCATCAGCGCCAGGCGACGCTGACCCAGCTCGCTCTGTCGGGCCGCAAGTGCGGCCGTCGACCACGCTTTCAGCCAGCGGGTGGCCACGTCGCGACGCAAGAGGTTGTAGCCAGCTTCAGCAGCCAGCAGGTCGGCCTCGCCCTGGCTGGCCCGGGCGCGACGCTTGCCGGACAGATCCAGCGGCAGGCTGATGCCGGCCGTGCGCCGATTGGCGTCCGCGTTCTCCGCATCGAGCGACAGTGAGGGGTTGTACAGCGGCTGCGCAGCGGCACGCGCACGGGCCTGGGCAGCATCAAGGTCTGCCCGCGCGGCCTGCACCTCGGGACTGGCTTGCCAGATACGGCGCACCGCATCCTGCAAGGGAGACGATGCTAACGATGTCGGTAGGGGAACTGCGGGTGGGGAAGGATAGGATACGGGGGCGGCACTGAGCATCGCCGCATACAACAGACACACGGTGCCGATCGGCACCGAACGAAAAACAGACATGAAACCATCTCCTGAAAACGATCACGAAGCGATGCACCGCACAGGCGGTGGTATCGCGTAACGGAGTGGTTTCAGGCGATGGGAGGGCGTAGCAGCGAGCCGGTCGTGGCCGGCGTGAATCCCGAATGGATGGTGAGTAGTGCGAAACGGGCTTCCATCCTGACGATGGGAAGCGGCGCGCTGACGGGGAACGTCACCGAATGCGCACAGGCACAATGGCAACTGCGCCCTTCACCCAGAAGACAGGGGTTCGCTTCGTCAGCCGATACCGTACTGACGGCGGTATCCGCCAGCAGGGTGGTCGGAGCAGCAGCGGTCGCCGAAGCGAATCGCGCTCCCAGCCCATCGGCCACGCAGATCGAACCGCTGACCAGCTTGATCAGCAACACGGCCACGGCCAACACCCACAAACCGCGATGGCGGCGCAAGCGAGTCAGCAGTGATGGCGCAGACTGATACATCCTTCGATCCTATACGACAGACGCACTGTTAGACAATTTCATCCGACCGCTTTTTGATCAGGTCCGCTGGCCATCCGTATCGATCACTACCTCACCGTCTTCCTTGGCGAACGAGCGTGTCACAGGGGGCAGGATGTCGAGTACAACTTCGGAGGGACGGCATAACCGTGTGCCACGTGGTGTGACCACGAAGGGGCGGTTGATCAGGATCGGATGCTTCAGCATGGCATCGATGATGACGTCATCGGTGATTCCGGGGGCACCCAATCCTATCTCGGCGAAAGGCGTTCCCTTTTCACGCAATGCCTCGCGTGGCTTGAGTATGGCTTCGTCGATGAGCTGGATCAATTGCTCGCGACTGGGCGGCGTCTTGAGATATTCGATCACCGTGAGCTCAATGCCGGCGTGGCAGAGCAACGCCAGTGTGTTGCGCGATGTGCCCGCAATAGGGGTGTGGTAAATCGTGGCGGTCAGCGGGGGCGTGGTGGCCGTCATCAGCGCCCCCCTTTGACGCAACAGCTGGCCTTCCCCGGTGGTTCCACCGAGGTGGTCATGGCTGCCTCAATGACGTTGGCCGCATCCGACAGCGCACGCGCTTCGGCCGCTCCCTTGGCCGCCCCAGGCGATTTCGAAATGACGCATGGCCGAGGCATAGCTGCGCCGGGTATTGGCACGCGTGGCCGTAACTAGGTACCGATCGATGGCGGCGGCGAATCGCTCATCTCAACAGCTGTGCAACGAGGCGATCAAGGGACAGGCAATGGTGCCGCGATGCGAATCGCACTGAGCCACCAGACGGGACAGGACGGTCTCCATGCGCTTGAGGTCTTTCAGGCGAGCGCGCACGTCAGCCAGATGCCGCGCGGCGAATTCCGCCGCCTCGCTGCAATGGGTACCATCCTCCAACGTGAGCAGCTGTGCGACTTCGTCGAGGCTGAAACCCAGCCGCTGCGCGGATTTGATGAATTTCACCCGGGCGACATCTACACCACCATAGCGCCGGATGCTGCCATAAGGTTTATCCGGTTCCGGGAGCAGGCCCTTGCGTTGATAGAACCGGATGGTTTCCAGGTTGACCCCAGCGGCTTTGGCAAATGCGCCAATGGTCACTTGCTCCGAACTGCTTCCCATACCGGTTGACTCCGTATATGACTACGGAAGTAGCTTACGCCCGGTTCATCCCTTTGGAGAAGCCCATGCCCGTGTCCGTTGGCATCTACTCGGTGCCGCTGGTGTGCGAGGCGGTGCCGCAGATCGGTTGCGGGTGCCTTGCCAAACCCGTACTGACCCAACTGGGCGATCACCCCGATATTGCACGGGCCTGGTTGCACCATCGCGGTGACGTGATCGCGATCGAATGGTTGCGTGAGCTTGATACCGATCAGCAGGTGGGCCTACTGCGTGCTGCCCTCGGCGGTGACAGCCATGTTGCTTTGGTAGCTACCGCGGCGGCGTCGGCGTTGCTTGCCTCCTTTCCAAACCCTTCCGCACTGGTACCAGCGCGAGACGGTCGATCAGCTCAGTCAGGAAGAGGCGCACACCATCGCCGTCCGTCTTCTCCAACGGCTGTCGCACGCACGCGTTCCGTTGCCCGATAGGGCCGCACCGCAATGCGATCTCGCGTGTGCGCTGCAAGAGGTTCTTGTGGCGGACGAGGCCATGGCTATCGAAGCCCGGCTTGCCAGGCTGCTCGTGGTGGCGCGAAACGCATTCCAGCAACATCTTGAACCGAACGCACTGCCGCAGCTCGATGCGTGGTTGACCCCCGCTGCGCTCTTGCCCGAGGGCGCCGGTTGACGTATCGCCCAGGCCCGTGAAATCCACACGCTTGACTCTGTACCTATGTACGCGAATACAGTGCTCGCGTCGATTCTCCATCCATCGGGACCGCATCCATGGAAAACACCCAAGACTCCAAGAAGACCGGTTCTGGCGCTCTTGTGGCTGGCGGGATCGCCGCGCTCCTAGCGTCGACCTGCTGCCTCGGCCCACTGGTGCTGATCACTCTCGGATTCAGTGGCGCCTGGATCGGCAACCTGGCGGCGCTCGAACCGTACCGTCCGTTCTTTATCGGTGCGGCGTTGATCGCGATGGTCTTCGCCTGGCGTCGCATCTACCGGCCCACCGTGGCGTGCGCGCCCGGCGACATCTGCGCTGTGCCGCAGGTCAAGACCACCTACAAAGTATTGTTCTGGATCGTCGCAGCCCTGGTGCTCGTGGCGCTGGCCTTCCCCTATCTCGCCCCGCTGTTTTACTGACCCGTCGGAGGATCCCCCATGAAGAAACTCGCCGCTCTTATCGCTCTTGCCGCCGCCCTCTCCACACCCGCATGGGCGGCCACGAAGACCGCCACCCTATCGGTGTCCGGTATGACGTGTGCCGCGTGTCCCGTCACCGTCAAGAAAGCGCTGTCCAAGGTCCCCGGTGTCGAAAAGACCGAGATCCTGTTCGACAAGAAGGAAGCCGTCGTGACCTTCGATGACGCCAAGACCAGCGCCCAGGCGCTCGTCAGCGCCACGACGGATGCGGGCTACCCCTCCACCGTCAAGAACTGAAGCGTCCAAGGCCATTCCCATGTCCCTTCCTAATCCTCTTACGCGCACGGCCGACAAAGCCGGCGTGATCGGTGCCATCGTCACGGCGATGGGCTGCGCGGCGTGCTTTCCCGCCCTCGCCAGCCTGGGTGCCGCCATCGGGCTGGGCTTTTTGAGCCAGTACGAGGGCGTGTTCATCCGTTACCTGCTGCCGCTGTTCGCCGTCATCGCCTTGCTGGCCAATGTGATCGGCGGACTTCGTCATCGGCAATGGCCACGGATGGTCCTTGGCATGATCGGTCCCGTCCTGGTGCTGGCGGCCGCCTTGCTCATGAGCACCATGGGGATGCCCACGGCGTTGTTGCTCTATCCCGGTCTGGTGTTGATGGTCGCGGTATCGATCTGGGATTTGGTATCCCCGCCAGGAAAAAGTCACGGCGGAGCGAACCGAGACCCCACCTGTTGCTGAGTGGCCGCCATGACCTCCCACTGGCGGGGTTCTTGGATCAAGCCCGCGAATAGCTAGCGACCAGACCAGACCCCTCGGCATTACATCCGAGGATGAAACACATGAAGGCGTGGCTGATTGCCAAGAAAACCGACCTCATCACAGCGGCGATCGTCATCGGCATCGTGCTTCTGTTGATCGTCGTGGTGCCCTATTGCTGCTGATCGGAGCAATGCCGCGACCGTGATTGTTGGTATGGCCTTTTTATCGATTCAACGGTGTGCCGTTCTGCTCGAAACCGAAGCGACACACGCTCATTTGCCAGGAACATCATGAACGAACAAACCCTCTCCGTGACCGGCATGACCTGCGCGGATTGTGCCCGGCATGTCGAAAAGGCACTCAAGACGCTCACCGACATCGTCGCGGCCGACGTCGCCTACCCGCAAGGCGTGGTGCATATCCGCAGCATCGAGCCCGTGAGTCTGGAGCAACTCAACGCGACCTTGCCGAAAAACTATCGCGTCGCTGCGGCCCCGCTATCGCACCCCGACTCATCCGCGGCCAAGCCGTCCAGGCTCAACCAAGCGTTGGACTCGTTGGGTGGTTTGTTCAAGCCCCGTGGCGATATCGGCGCCAAGCCCACCGATGCCGAACAGCGGCTGCGCATCGCCATCATCGGCACGGGCGGCGCCGCCATGGCGGCGGCACTCAAGGCCGCGGAACTCGGTGCTCACGTGACGGTCATCGAGCGCGGCACCATCGGCGGCACCTGCGTCAATATCGGCTGCGTGCCCTCGAAGATCATGATCCGCGCGGCGCACGTGGCGCATCTTCGTCGGACCAGTCCCTTCGATGCCGGCATCTCCAACACGATGCCGGTGATACGGCGTGACCGGCTGCTCGCCCAGCAGCAAGGCCGCGTCGACGAACTGCGTCACGCCAAGTACGAGGGCATTCTCGACACCAGCCCCAACATCCAGCTGCTGCGTGGCGAAGCGCGTTTCAAGGACGCACGCACGCTGATCGTCAAGTCGACGGCGGGGGATGAATCGGAGGTCTCCTTCGATCGCTGCCTCATCGCCACCGGTGCCAGCGCGGCGGTTCCGCCCATCCCGGGCTTGAAGGAAACGCCGTACTGGACGTCCACCGAGGCGCTGGTGAGCGGCGCCATGCCACCACGGCTCGCCGTCATCGGCTCGTCGGTGGTCGCCGTGGAACTGGCGCAGGCGTTTGCCCGGCTGGGCAGTCAGGTGACGATCCTGGCGCGTAGCACCTTGTTCTTCCGTGAAGATCCGGCGATCGGTGAGGCCATCACGATCGCGTTCCGCGCCGAAGGCATCAAGGTGCTGGAGCATACCCAAGCAAGCCGGGTCACCTATACGAACGGTGAATTCGTGCTCACGACCGAACACGGCGAAGTGCGCGCCGATCAACTGCTCGTCGCTACCGGCCGCACAGCCAATACGCGCGGCCTGGAGCTAGACTCAGCGGCCATCGCGGTCAATGCACAGAACGCCATCGTGATCGACCGCGGTATGCGCACCAATGTGTCGCACATCTACGCCGCTGGCGACTGCACCGACCAGCCGCAGTTCGTCTACGTGGCGGCGGCCGCCGGCACGCGCGCGGCCATCAATATGACCGGCGGTGAAGCAACCCTGGATCTCACGACCATGCCGGCGGTGGTGTTCACCGAGCCCCAAGTGGCGACCGTGGGCTACAGCGAAGCGGAGGCTCACCTGAAAGGTATGCAGACCGATAGCCGCACGCTTTCACTCGACAACGTGCCGCGGGCACTCGTCAACTTCGACACCCACGGGTTTATCAAGCTGGTCGCCGAGGCCGGCAGCGGCCGGCTCATCGGCGTGCAGGCGGTCACGCCCGAAGCGGGCGAGATCATCCAGGCTGCTGCACTTGCCATCCGGGCACGCATGACGGTGCAGGAACTCGCCGACCAGTTGTTCCCGTACCTGACGATGGTCGAGGGCTTGAAGCTGGCGGCACAGACCTTCACCAAGGATGTAACGCAACTTTCGTGTTGCGCGGGATAAATACGAGGCGACCATTGGACGTCGAAATCTCGATCATAGGCGTTGGAAAATCAGATTGAATTGAAATGGCCGTCACGCGTTACCAGCAACGATCCGCTTACCGTTAATTACTGGAGAGGCGCCATGGCCAAGCCATACGATCTTGTGGTGATTGGGACCGGAACAGCGGCCATGGTGGCTGCGAAGCGGATTCGCGCAGCCGGTTGGCGCGTTGCGGTTATCGATTGCCGTCCCTTCGGTGGCACCTGCGCCTTGCGTGGTTGTGATCCCAAAAAGATGCTCATCGGCGGTGTGGAGGCCACCGACCACGTCCGTCGGATGCAGGGCAAGGGCGTGGCCGGAAACGTCACGATCGATTGGCCCGATTTGATGGCGTTCAAGCGCAGCTTCACCGATCCCGTGCCGGCGAACCATGAACAGCGGTATCGCGAAAAAGGGATCGATACCTATCATGGGCAAGCCCGGTTCACGGGCCCCAACACCATCGCGGTCGGTGAGGATCGCCTCGATGCCAAACACGTAGTGATTGCCTCCGGTGCGGAGCCCGTCAAACTGCATATCCCGGGCGAAGAGCACCTGGTCACCAACGAGGACTTCCTGGCGCTGCCGGCGCTACCAAGACGCATCGTGCTCGTCGGTGGTGGCTACATCGCTGCCGAGTTCTCGCACATCGCGGCTCGCGCCGGTGCGCAGGTGACCATTCTTCAGCACGGCGCGCGCCTGTTGAATGGCTTTGACCCCGACCTCGTCGGCTGGCTCATGCCGGCGTTCGATATCCTCGGCGTGGATGTGCGTCTGGAAACCACGGTCACCGCGATCGAAAAAACAGCCGCCGGCTTCCGTGTGCGTTCAACTTCCCATGGTGAGACAACGACGATCGATGCCGATCTCGTCGTCCACGCCGCCGGGCGAGCGCCTGCACTGGAGTCGCTTGACCTCGAAGCGGCAGGGATCGCCAATGATCACGGCCGTCTGATTCTCAACGAATACCTGCAGAGCGTGTCCAATCCTGCCGTTTTCGCTGCGGGAGATGCCGCCCAGGTAGGGCCGCCGTTGACACCCGTATCGAGCCACGACGCCCACGTGGTGGCCGCCAATCTCCTCAAAGGCAATCATCGGCTACCTGATTATCGAGGTGTGCCGAGCGTCGTCTTCACCATCCCGCCCATGGCGACCGTGGGGCTGAGCGAAGCCAAAGCCCGCGAACAAGGGCTGAAGTTCACGATGAAATCGCAAAAGGCCTCAGACTGGTTCACGGCACGCCAAGCGGCCGAGCCCGTCTACGGATTCAAGGTGTTGGTGGACGAGGCTAGCGACCGCATTTTGGGTGCCCATCTCGTGGGTCCGCATGCAGAGGAGGTCATCAATCTCTTCGCACTAGCGATCCGCCACGATCTCACCGCTGCGGACCTGAAGAACACGATATTCGCCTACCCAACGGGCGCCTTCGACATTGGCTACATGGTCTGAGCGCACGTCTCGATCACTTTCGTGTTGGCGTTGCTGACCGACGTGCCTGACGTGATCTTGGGGCGATACGCGGGACGTTTTGAGCTATGCAGTCCGGACTTTACGCTTTGGTTTGGTGGCGGCAGTCGTTGGCTTGCATGAGGTCGTGGCGACTGCGCAGCTACCGCCGGAGTGACTGCAGCAATGGTCGGCGCGATAGTCAATCAGGTCGTTCATGGCTTCGATCGCGGGGGCGTAGTAGATGAAGCGGCCATTCTGCTGGCTGGTCACGAGACGCAACAGCTTCGATTCAGCTGGATGGCGGACGCGACACCGCTGCCGTCTTCGGCGATGCGAAGATGACGACGGCGCTGCTCGGGCACCTGAACACGTGAGCTGCGTTCAGTGTATGCCTTCCGCCCTCGTATTGGCCTCTTCCGGCGCGCTACTGAGCGGAATCTCCGCGCTGAACCATCCGATGGACAGCGCGGTCGCCAACGCTTGAACCATGACGAAGATGCCAAGCGCCATCCCGAACCCAAGCCGAAGCGCCTCGCCGAACAGGAGGCTACCCACGCCGAATCCAGCGAACAGTGCGAAGACGTTCAAGCCCATCGCCTGTCCCGGGCGCTTTCCTCCAAGCGCGGTGACGATGCCCCCGAAGAGGGGCTGCGTCATGTCGTAGCCGAGAGAAAGGACGGTCACGGCCACAATCGCGAGTATCAGGGGACCGTTGAAAATCAGGGTAGCGGCACCTAGGGCACCCAACCCGAGCCCGATGGGCAACAACCTGGCGCGCCCCCAGCGGTCGGCGGCCCGGCCGATCAGCGGGCCGAACAAGAAACCAGGAATCCCGTAGCCGAGCAGGGCTACACCAATCCCTACGGGGCCAAGACCGTAACGCTGCTCGAAATAGACACCGAGCCACGTGAAGACGCCAGAGTGAAAAATCGAATTGACGAAAACATAGCCATAAGTGCGCTGCCCCCGCGGAGTGCCGATGAGATCGCGATATCCGAGGAATAGCTCTCCCATCGTCTCGGGAACAGCCTTCCTCGTCGAGGAAATAAGTGAACGGTGGAGCAGCAACACCACGAACACACCCACGGCGGCCAAGGCGACCAAAACAAAGAGGCCGCGCCAACCAAGCAGAGGCTCCAGCACGGCACCGAAAGTCGAGCCGAAAGCCATGCCACCGGCCATCGCTCCGAACAGCCAGCCGAGGGGCCGTCCACGTTGTTCGTACGGATACAGGCTGCCGATGAGCACCAAGGCGAGCGGCACGACGCCACTGGCACCCAGGCCGGTCAGGGTACGCCACAGCGTCAGCTGCCCGATCGATTGCGCGCCTGCGGTGAGTGCCGTAAGCACCGCGAACATAGCCAGCGACGCAAAGATGAGACGCTGAATGCCGATTCGATCCGCAAGGAGCCCAAAGACCAGCGTCGCCACGCCGTAAGGGATGAGGTAGGCGGGAACAATCACGCCAATCGCTTGGACGGACGTTCCAAAGCTTGTCGACAGCACCGGAATGATCGGCGCCACCATGTAAGCCTGAAAAAAGATGATGAAGGTTGCCAGCGCGAGCGCCCTGAGCAGGCGTTCGCGTTCGTCGGTTGTGGTCAGCATCAGGCTTCGCCTATGTGCGCAATCAAATTCATTCGAGATGGGCTGTCTGGTTCGCTCTATGGGAAGCTCGTGTCCTTGACGTCAATTCAGCTCGCCAAAGCCGGTAACCAGAAGAAGTACGCATTGAGCATGTATAGCCCCATAGCAATGAGGGTCGCCGCACCGGCAATTTCGAAGACGCGACGGTAGGCCGAGACGAACCGGAGGTTCTCCAGCCAGCCCAGCGACCACGCACCCACGGCCAGCGGTACGGCACGCCCCAATGCAAAGGCCAGCAACAGCAGTGCGCCAAACCAGGGCGATCCGAGACTTGCTACCACCCCCAACAGCACGGCCAACGCCGGCGTGCATATCGGGCAGATCGCGATGGAAAAAGGGATACCCAGAAGGAACGCGCCGAAGGAACTGTTCGGGCGCTTCACTTTGAAGGTGAATGCTGGCAGCGGAATGCGTAGCCATCCCGGCCACATCAGTCCGAGTACGATCAGCACCGGACCGATCAGCACGCCCCACTTGCGATCCAGCAGCTTCTGCACGCCCAGGCCACCGAATCCGGCGACGAGGCCGAGCACGACATGGATCACGATCATCCCGAGAATGAACATGGCGGCGAAGACAAACGCCTGCCGGCTCGTGCGGGCTTTGGTCACATAGGCCAGCGAGACCGGGATGGCGGCTATCGCCACCGGATTGAAACTGAAAACGAGGCCCGCAAGAAAACTGGTCACGACGGCAGCCGTACCCGCGTGTTCAACAGCGAGGCGAAGCGAGTCGACGTCCACGTTAATTCACTTCCTTGCTGCGTTCGGAAAGTGCTGCACAGAGCTGCCATCGGGTGGGCAACGAGGTGAAGACGAGCTCGCCGTCGATGGCGACCGCCGGCAACGTCAGAACGCCCAATTGCACGGCGTAGTCCAGCTCATCGAGTACATTGAGTTCCCGCCAATCCAAGTCCGCGACGATCTCAAACGCAGCGGTCTTGAGGCCATCACGCGCCTCGGCACAGCGGTCGCAGCCAGGCGAGTAGAAAAGTTCGAGCTTCATGCAGTCATCGGCCAGTCGTCGTTGCAATGTTGGCTTTTTCCAGCCCAGCGAGGATCGGGCACTCGACGACGGGATGACTTTCCTCGCTGCAATCGTTGATCAGTTTGTCGAGTGCTTTCGACATCGACTTCATGAGCCGTATCTTGCCTTCGATCCGCAACTTTTTTTCGATGGCAAGTCGGCGCACGTCCCCACAGCAAGCGGCCTGCTCGGATCGCAATGCCAGCAGCTCGCGAATTTCGGCCAGCGTGAAACCACATTGCTGCGCCTGACGAATGAAGCCGACGCGTTGCACGGACTCTGGTCGGTAGAGCCGATAGCCGGCGCCGCTCTTCGCATCCGGTACGATCAATCCTTCCTGCTCGTAGTAACGCAGGGCCTCAGTGCTGATGGAGGCGAGGCCGGCCAATTTGCCGATCGTGAACATGATGATCTCGATGGTGATGGGCAATTAAAAAAAATAAGTGGTGACCGGCCGCGGAGCCTTTCGGCGACTCCCCGGCTGGTCACCCACCGGTTACGAGGACCGACCCAGACCCGCAACGCGCAGGATCGCTTCGTCGATCCCGCGTCCTTCACAGCAGGCCGCGAGCTTGCCATCGATGACCACGGCCGGCACCGATCGAATGCCGAGGGTCTTTGCCCGTTTGGCGGCGTTGATGTCCTTCATGTCGTGCACGGTGACCTCGCAGGACGAACAGGCCACACGCTCGACCAGCGCCACTGCCTCATCGCAGACTGCGCAGCCGGCACTGAATACTTCCACTTTGCGTTTCGTGTTCATGGTTTGCTCCTTGAATGGCTATCGCCCTCGACTCTCTCTCGGCGCGGCAACGAGGCGAACCGCTGTCGGGCCATATCGCGATAGTCCCAGGCTAAACCTTCAAGTTAACCCCAGAGTCAAGAGGTTTTATTGGATGCTCCTGCCGTAGGTACCATCACTTCTCTGGACCCACTACAACGCGCCCACGGACACGCCTAAACGTTCTTCTGAGTGATAGGCGGGCTCCACGCATCGATGGCGGAAGGCACTCTCCGAACGATGCGCGACAGGGCCTACGGCTCATGACGAAATTCCACCAACTCGCCCATCGAAGCTAAACCGTCTTCAAGCGTGGCCCGTGCCTTATGCGCGGAGAGAATTTCATCGATCCAAACGGATCCGCTTCTCCTTTCGCTGTAATAGGGTTTTCCCTTAGTGAGGGTGTCCTGCCCGCTGATCGCCTCGTTGCATGCCTGCTGAAATGGCGGCAGGCAGGATGCGACAGGCATGACGCCGGTGAAGTGCGTCGGCTGGATGTTGTAGCCACGCCCTGACCGCTCCGCCGTGGGCGCCGCGGAACATGCTTTGGCGGCCTTGTCGTCGTGTCCGTTCAGTCCGCGCGCCGCGCGTGATCGGTCCGCTTCGCCGTGCCCTGGGTCAGCTCGGCACGCACGCAGTGCGCGTCGATGATCGACGTTACCGTGGCATACCCCGCCACCGCGAACTGTTGGCGGGGCAGCCCTTTGTTGGGAACCACGAAGGATGTCCGCAGGACCTCCAGTCGCGCACCAACCGCCGGCAGCGGCGTGACTCGATAACAGACGTCCAAACGCTGGCCATCCACATGGCCAACCCAACCATCGGTGTAAGAATCGGCCGCGTACGCGACGCTACCCATGGTGAGGCCCGCGAGCAGCAGCGGGAGGCTGAGACAAGCAGCAAACGATTTCATGGTCGTTCTCCATAAATGACAACCGCAACAAACACCGCCACGCGCACGCATAACGTGCGTGGCGGTACTGCTTTCACGACCGCCGGCTGGCCCTCGACAGTTGGGGGCCAGCCGGCGACGTGGTCTGTCAACGTGCCGGACGGATCGCCGTCACCGTGCTGCCCGTGCTGGCCTGGTGGAAGGTGAATTGCACCTTATCGCCCACCTTCACGTGCGTCAGTAGCTCCGGCGAGGCCACCTTGAACGGCATCGTCATGGCCGGCCAGCCGATCGCGGCAATCGCCTCATGCTGCAGCGTGAGGGTGCCCTTGGCGGTGTCGACCGCCTTGACCACACCCACGCCCTGCACATCGGCGGGTGTGGCTTCGTGCATCCCAGCCATGCCCGGCATGTTGGGATCCATCTGCTGAGGGTTGGCAAACACCGGAGCAGTGAACAGCGCAGCGGTGATCGCGAGGGTGATGTATGGCATTTTCATGGGTCAGTTTCCTTGTGGGTTGGGGTGAAGTGTGGCGTTTGCCTTGCTGGCTTTACGCAGCCGATAACGAACCAGCAGGCGGTACGCTGCGGGTATAACGAGCATGGACAGCAAGGGTGCAGTGACCATGCCGCCGATCATCGGGGCGGCTATGCGCTGCATCACTTCCGAGCCGGCGCCATGGCCGAGCAGGATCGGAAACAGGCCGGCGAGGATCACCGCGACGGTCATCGCCTTCGGGCGCACGCGCTGCACGGCACCTTCGCGGATCGCTTCGTCCAGCGCTTCCGGGCCGGCGTGGGGATCGAGCGCCAGTTGGTGCTCCCAGGCATGGTGCAGGTAAAGCAGCATCACCACGCCGAATTCGGCAGCGACGCCCGCCAGCGCGATGAAGCCGATGATCGTGGCCACCGACACCGCATGCCCAAGCAGCCAGATCAGCCACAGGCCGCCGACCAGTGCCAACGGCACGCTGGCCATGATCAGCGCGGCTTCGCTCACGCGCCGGAACACGGCATAGATCAATAGAAAAATGATCACCAGCGCAATCGGCACCACCACCTTGAGTCTTTCCATGGCACTGGCCAGGTATTCGAACTGACCGGACCACGCCACGGTCGTACCCGGCGGCAATTTGACTTGCTGCGCCACCGCGCGTTGCAGGTTGGCCACCACCGTGCCCAAATCGCTGCCGGCCGTATCGACGTAGACATAGGTCGCCAATTGACCGTCCTCGCTTTTCAGCATGGACGGTCCTGCTTCAACGGCAATGTCAGCAACCTGGCCAAGTGTGATCTGTGCACCGTTGGCAGCGACGATCGGCAACTGCCGCAGCGCTCCGATGGAATCGCGCTCGGCACGCGGGTAGCGCACCACGATGGGGTAACGTTCGCGCCCTTCGACGGTCTGACCGATCGGATCGCCGCCGACCACGGTTGCGATCAGTTGCTGCACGCGCTCCTGGGTCAACCCGTAGCGCGCCGCGGCGTCGCGGCGGATGTGCACGTCGACGTAGCGGCCACTGGTCGGACGCTCGGCAATCGCCGAACTGACACCGGGCACGGTCTTCGCCACCGTCTCGATCCGATCGGCCACGATCTGCAGCGTGGCCAGATCGGTACCCAGCACCTTGATGCCGATCGGGCTCTTGATACCGGTGGAGAGCATATCGATGCGGTTGCGGATCGGCGGCACGAACAGGTTGGTCAGCCCCGGCACGCGCACGGCCTTGTCCAGTTCCGCCTTGATCTTGTCCATCGTCATGCCGGGCCGCCACTGGTCCTTCGGCTTGAAGGTGATCGCGGTCTCGAACATTTCCAGCGGCGCCGGATCGGTGGCCGTTTCGGCGCGCCCCGCCTTGCCAAACACATGATCAACCTCGGGCACGGTCTTGATCATGCGGTCGGTCAACTGCAGCAACTGCGAGGCCTTGCCAGCGGACAAGCCTGGCAGTGCGGTAGGCATGTACAACAACGTGCCTTCGTCCATCGCGGGCATGAACTCGCTGCCGAGCTTGGTCATCGGAATGACCGCGGTGAGCAGCAGCACACCGGCCAGCACCAGGGTCGCTTTCGGATAGCGCAGTACGGCTTCGAGGAGGGGCCGATAGCCATGGATCAAACCCCGGTTGAGCGGATTGTCGCGCTCGGCCCGGACGCGTCCGCGGATCAAATAGCCCATCAGCACCGGTACCAGGGTCACCGCCAGACCGGCCGCTGCCGCCATCGCATAGGTCTTGGTGAAGGCCAGCGGCTTGAACAGCTTGCCTTCCTGGCCCTGCAGCGCAAAGACCGGCACGAACGACAGCGCGATGATCAACAGGCTCACAAACAGTGCGGGCCCCACCTCGGCGGCGGCATCGCCGATCAGCGACCACCGCTGCGCACCTTGCGGTTCACGTCCGTCGTTCGCGTCACGCCAATGTTCCAGATGCTTGTGCGCGTTCTCGATCATCACGATCGCCGCATCCACCATCGCGCCGATCGCGATCGCGATACCGCTGAGCGACATCAGGTTCGCCGTGACGCCTTGCAGATGCAGGGCAATGAAAGCAACCAACACGCCCAGCGGCAGCGTGATCACGGCCACCAGCGCCGAGCGCAGGTGCCCAAGAAACAACACGCAGACCAGCGTCACCACCAGGAATTCTTCGAACAACTTGCTCCACAGGTTCTCCACCGCGGCGTCGATCAATTGCGAGCGGTCGTAGGTGGGCACGATCTCGACGCCGGCCGGCAGGCTGCGCTGCAGTTCCGCCAGTCGTGCTTTCACGGCGGCAATGGTGGCCTTCGCGTTCTTGCCCGTGCGCATCACGATGATGCCGCCGACCACTTCGCCTTGCCCGTCCAGTTCGGCGATGCCGCGGCGGAACGTCGGGCCACGGCGCACCGTGGCCACGTCGCGCAGCAGCACCGGGACGCCGCCGGCGTTGACGGTGATGGGCACGTTTTCGAAGTCCGTGCGGCTCTTCAGGTAGCCTTCGCTGCGCACCATCAGCTCCGCTTCGCCTTGTTCGATCACCGAACCGCCGTTGGCACCATTGGCGCTGCGCACGGCATCGACCAACTGCGCCACGGTGATTCCGCGCGCCGCCAGCGCCTGCGGATCGGGCACGATCTGCCACGCCCGCTCCATACCGCCCAACGTGGCCACCTCGGCGACATTCGGCACGGTCTTCAGCTGATAGCGCAGGAACCAATCCTGCAGCGCGCGCAACTGGCCGAGGTCGTGCTGGCCGGTGCGATCGACCAGCGCGTATTCGTAGATCCAGCCGAGCCCCGTGGCATCGGGGCCGAGGGCGGGCGTCACACCCGTCGGCAGGCGATCCCGTGCCTGGCTCAGGTACTCCAGGACACGCGAGCGTGCCCAGTACAAGTCGGTGCTGTCATCGAACAACACATCGACGTAGGAGTCACCGAAGAACGAAAAGGCGCGCACCGTCGTCGCGCCAGGCACCGAGAGCATGGTGGTGGCGAGCGGATAAGTGACCTGATCCTCGACCACCTGCGGCGATTGGCCCGGGTAGCTGGTGCGGATGATCACCTGGGTGTCGGACAGGTCGGGCAGCGCGTCGACCGGCGTGCGCGCCACCGAGAACATGCCCATCAGGGCCAAGGCCAGTGCAGCCAACAGCACAAACACCCGATGTGCGATCGCCGCGCGAATCAGGGCGGCGATCATGGTTTGCCTCCCATCGGCATGCCCGGCATCGGTGCACTTGCGGCCGGTACCGGTTTGGCGGTGGTGTCATTCAGACGTTCCAACGCACCGGACAGGCTCGCCTCCGAATCGATCAGGAATTGGCCGGAAACCACGACTTTCTCGCCCCCCGCGAGGCCGTCGAGAATTTCCGTATAGCCGCCGGCCGCACGCCCGATGCGCACCGATACGGCACGGAAATGGCCATCTCCCTCGGCGAGAATGACTCGCGTGTGGGTGCCCGTCGCGATCAGCGCGTCGTCCGGCACCACCGGTACGGCCGCGTCCGGAGTCGGGTTGAGTTGCACGGTAGCGAACATGCCCGGACTCAAGGCACCGTCGGGATTGTCGAGCACGATGCGCGCGCGCTGGGTGCGCGTCACCGCATCCACATCCGGCAGCAAGGTTTCCACGGTGCCGTGGAACGACCGACCCGGCAGCGCATCGACCGTGACCACCACCGGCGTGCCGCTGCGCACCGTACCCGCCGCGGCCTGCGGCAGGGCCGCCTCGATCCACACGGTGGACAGGCCATTCACTGTCATCAAGGTCTGACCAGCCGTGACGCGCTGGCCTTCACGCACATCCAGTGTCGTGACGACGCCCGCCTGCGGAGCGTGCAGTGTGATCGCCGCACCCGCACCATGACGCGATGACTGAATATCTGCCGGAGTCAGACCCAGCACCTGCAGGCGTTGCCGCGCTGCGGAGCGCAGCTCGCGCGCGTCGGCGGACCGCGCCTGCTCCAGCGCGCGATATTCCGCCAGCGCACTATTCCATTGCGGCGCCAGCAATTCGGCCAGTGGCTCACCCGCTTTGACCTCGGTGTACGGTGCGCGTACGTCCAGCTTGCTCACCACCGCATCAACGCGGGCACTGATGATGGTGGCTTGGCGCAGATTCCAGGTGATGGTTCCTGGCACCCGGATGGCCGAAGCCAGCACCCGCCGCTCCACCGGAGCCGTGCGAACGCCCAGGTTCTGTACCGTCGCCGGATCGATCCGGACGATATCCTTGGCCGCCCCTTCATCGGCATACTTGGGCACCATCTGCATGCCCATCGGCGACAGGCCCGGCTTGTCGAAGTGTTGCTGCGGCACCATTGTGTCGTACCAATACAGGACTTTTTTACCACCGGCTTCCGGTGCGGATGCCGCGTTGCCAGCCGACGCCGACGCCGGCGCACGCGAGCGGCCGCCGAGATAGCCAACCACCAGCAGTACCGCCACGAGCAAGACGCCGGCGAAAATCATCAGGGCAGGTTTCACGGGCGCACGCTTCATGGCATCGTCTCCGAATTGGGTAGCAGATAGGCCAGCGCGGCCCACAGGCGCGCATGGGTCGCCAGCGCCTCGGCGTAGGCCAGCCGCTGTTCGATTTCATCGCGACGGGCATCGAGCCACGGCTGCAGTGCACCACCACCGCGGTAGCTGGCCAGCGCCGTGCGTGCACGATCCCGTGCGAGTGGCAGCAACGTGTCCTGATAGCGCTGGACTTGTCGTCCCCAACCCTGCCAATTCACCACCGCACGCGCCACCGCTTCGCGCTGGGCGCGACGCGCATCTTCGTGATCGGCCTGCACCGCATCCCATTGCGCCTGCTTGGCGCTGATTCCGCGATCCTGCCGGTTGCGCGTGAACAACGGCAGGCTCACACCCACCTGCAAGGTCACCATGTCCGAGAGATACGGTGCACGGCGGCCATAGTCCACCGACACGTTCCAATCGGGGTGTTTGGCAGCCCGTGCCCGGGCGAGTGCGGCCTCAGCTACCTGTTCGCGCGCTTGCCACACGCGCATGGGCGCCTGCTGATCAATGGCTTGCTCAAGCAGGGCTGGCGCTACCGGCAGCACCTCGAAATCAGGCGCGTCGGCCACGGTGGCCGCGTCCTCACCAAGCCAACGCTGCAACCCCGCACGTGCTGCGGCGAGGTCGGCGTCAACGGCCTCCAGTCGGTTGTCCAGTGTGGCCGCATCCGTGCGCGCCGCCAGCGCGTCGGTGGCGCTGCCGTCCCCGCCACGCAGCCGCGCCTGCGCGATCTGCACGGCTAATGCGCTTTCGTCGCGCAACTCGCCCAGCAGCGCACGCTTCTGTTGTGTGGCCCATACCTCGATCCACGCATCGGCAATGCGTTCGCGCACCGTTTGGGCCGCGCCGACGTAATCGGCTTCGGACGCATCAATCTGCGCCGCGGCCAAACCGCGCTCGGCGTCGCGCGCCGCTCGCGATGGAATCGTCTGCATCACGCCCACGGTGCGCATGGTCATGCCGTCCGAGCGCAGGCTGAAAGCCCCCGGACTGGTGACAGGGAAATTGGAAAGCCCGAGCGTCAGGGTGGGATCCGGCAACTGCCCGGCACGCGCGCCTTCCTCGCGGGCTGCCGCCGTATCGGCGGTACGCGCTTCAAGTTGTGGCGCCCGCGCCAAGCCTTGCCGAACGGCCGCCTCAAGCGTCAGCGGTGGCTCGATGGCACAGGCCGTCGTGGCCAAGGCCCCCAACAGGAGCGCGGCCAGACCCGACACCATCAGGCGCCGGGCAAAGTGAAAGGACAACATGGGTGAATACTCCGTCAATCTGTGGTTTACGTCGCGCCATGCAGGCGCGACGCCACGTACGTCAATGCCGCAACGTGTCAGATCAGATCAGGAGTGAGCAGAACAACAGCATGGGCGGAGGTGGTGGCGCGCGCAGATGCCCGGCACGTTGGAGCGCGCGATTCGATGGCAGCGCAACGACGGCGGGCGTCATCAGCATCGATGGCATTGCCGGCAATACGCTCAATGGCACCGCCGCCGTATGCGCTTCAACCTGCGTCGCGTGATCGGGCGTGCAATGCTTTTGGCACAGCGGGTTGGCGGGGGCATCCTGATTCTGCGTACAACCACCGTCCATGCCCGGCATCGAAGTCATCAGCGCAGCCGCCGGTGTCGCTTCGGGGACCGTCGGACAAACGTAGGCAGCCAGTGCCGTCTGCTGCCAAAGCATCAGCAGCGTCACCAGCCAGATAAGGCGGCGACGTGTGGTGCGATGCATGCGGAAAGGGCGGGCCATAGGCAACACTATATCTCCAAAATACCAAGAATTTCATTGACCTGAATCAACTACAGATTGTCGGCCCGGTCTCCTTCGCTGTTCTCGCCGGCCAACCCCGGCCCTCCTGGAGAACGGGGTGGTCGCCAGCGCCGGGCGTGAGGAAGGAAACACATGGTGGCGTACTCCCGCGTGCCGGTGAAGGCATCGAGTTGGGTTCGCTTTGCTCCACTCGCCGGCGTTGATCATCTCAGTCATGCCGCTTTCGGCCCAGCCGCAATGCGTTGGCAACCACCGACACGGAGCTCAAACTCATCGCCAAAGCGGCGACCATCGGGCTAAGCAACAGGCCTGTCAGGGGGTACAGCACGCCTGCCGCGATCGGTACGCCCAGTGCGTTGTAGAGGAACGCAAAGCCCAAGTTCTGCTTCATGTTGGTCACGGTATCGTTGGAGATCGACCGTGCCCGCACGATGCCACGTAAGTCGCCCTTCACCAGTGTCACCTGCGCACTCGACATCGCCACGTCGGTACCGGTGCCCATCGCGATGCCGACATCGGCTCCGGCAAGCGCAGGTGCGTCGTTGATCCCGTCGCCGGCCATCGCGACCCTGTGTCCCTTGGCTTGCAGCTGTTGTACAAGGTCGATTTTGTCCTTCGGGCGGACCTCGCCATGAACTTCGTCGATGCCCAAGGTGCGTGCGACCGCACGAGCCGTGGTGACGCCGTCGCCGGTGGCCATCACGATTTTCAGGCCCGCACCGTGCAGCGCCGCGATGGCGTCGGTGGTGGTGGCCTTGATCGGGTCGGACACCGCGAGCAGGCCCGCCAGGACGCCATCCACCGCCAGATACATCACGCTGGCGCCGGCTCGGCGCAGCTCTTCGGCCGGGATGGAAAGAACGGAGGCATCGACCCCGACCTCGTGCATCAGCGCGGTATTGCCGATCGCCAGGATGGAGCCACCCACCTTGCCGCGTACCCCAATACCGGTGGATGACTCGAAGCTCTCCGGCGTTTCCAGCGTCAGGTCACGACGGCGGGCTTCCGCGACGATCGCGTCGGCCAGTGGGTGCTCGCTGCCCTGATCGAGGCTGGCCGCCAGGCGCAGCACCTCCTGCTCGGTGAACCCTTCGGCCGCGAGCGCGCTGTGGAACGCCGGGCGTCCCTCGGTCAGGGTTCCGGTCTTGTCCACGATCAGGGTGTCGATCTTGCGGAGGTTCTCAATCGCCTCGGCATCGCGGAACAACACGCCTTCCCCGGCGGCGCGGCCGGTCGCCACCATGATCGACATCGGCGTGGCCAGTCCTAGCGCGCAGGGGCAGGCGATGATCAGTACCGAGATCGCGTTGAGAACCGCGAACGTCCACGACGGCTCCGGGCCGAACAGCCCCCACACGAAGAATGTCGCGACGGCGGTCGCCAGGACCGCCAGCACGAACCAGAAAGCCACCTTGTCGGCCATGCGCTGCATCGGTGCGCGCGAGCGTTGCGCCTGCGCGACCAGTTGCACGATCTGCGACAGCACCGTCGCCGAACCGACTTTCTCTGCCCGGATCACCAGGCTGCCGGTGCCGTTGAGGGTTGCGCCGATCACGCTGGAGCCGATGGTCTTTTCGACCGGGACAGGCTCCCCGGTCAGCATCGACTCGTCGACATGGGAGCGCCCTTCGATCACTTCGCCGTCCACCGGCACCTTTTCACCCGGGCGTACCCGCAGGCGGTCACCGACGTGGACGTGGCCGAGTTCGACATCCTCCTCGCCGCCATCGTCGCGCAGGCGGCGTGCGGTCTTTGGCGCCAGCCCCAGCAGGGCCTTTAGGGCGGCTGATGTCTTCGAGCGGGCACGCAGCTCGAGTAGCTGGCCGAGCAGTGTCAGCGAGACGATCACCGCAGCGGCTTCGAAGTAGACGCCCACGCGGCCGTGTTCGTGGAACGACTCGGGGAACAGACCCGGTGCAATGGTAGCCACGATGCTGTAGCCGAACGCCGCCGCCACGCCAATGCCGATCAGGGTCCACATGTTGGGACTGAGGTTGCGGACCGACTGTACGCATCGAACGAAGAATGGCCAGCCAGCCCACACCACCACCGGCGTGGTCAGTATCAGCTCGATCCAGGTTCGGGTGTCCACCGGTAACCAGGGGAAGTGGTGGCCGAACATCGCCAGCACGAGCACCACCAGCGTCGCCGGCAAGGTCCACCAGAAGCGGTGGCTGAAATCACGCAGTTCGGGATGGTCCTCATCGTCCAATCCCGGCATCTCCGGTTCCAGCGCCATGCCGCAGATCGGGCAGATGCCGGGGCCGTCCTGGCGCACCTGCGGATGCATCGGGCAGACATACATCGTTCCCGCCGGTGCCTGCGCGGGGGCGTCATCGGGTCGCCGGGTCAGATATTTGGCCGGATCCGCCACGAAGCGTTCCAGGCAGCGCGCCGAGCAGAAATGGTGCGTTACCCCTTCATGGTCGGCGTGATGGGCGGTCTGATCCGGGTCGACCTGCATGCCACAAACCGGATCGACCGCGGCTGTCCCTACGCCGAGGTGGGTGCCATGTCTGTTGTCGGCGCCCGTGTGGTGATGGTGGGTGTTCATGCATCCTCCCGTGACAACGGCAATGGCTTGACGTTGATCGACGTATCAATACGCGTGGCGAGCGAAGGCGGAAGTGGTGCCGTCGTGGGCAACAAGCTCGACAACATAGGGCTGGACGCTGCCATCGGGCATCTCCATGCCCGGTGAGCCAGCCGGCATGCCCGGCACGACGAGGCCCTTGGCATCGGGCTTTTCAGCCAGGAGACGCTTGATGTCCAGCGCCGGCACATGACCTTCGACGAAATAGCCGCCCACTTCGGCGGTATGGCACGAACCCTTGCTGGCCGGAACGCCGACGCGACTTTTCACCGGGTCGAGGTTGTCGACATTGCGCACGTCGACGCTGAAGCCGGCGGCGCGCATTTGATCGACCCATGCGCCACAACATCCGCAACTGGCGTTCTTGTGCACCAGCATGACCGGAAGCGACCCGTCCCGTGAGCTTGCTGTTGCGGCATGGATTGTCGCCGGGGATGGCTGGCTGGACTGCGCATCGACGGGGTGGGTGCAGGCACCAAGCACGCTGAAGGAAACAACCGAGATTGCTGAGAACAAAACGTTTCTTGCATTCCTGACTGAGATGCTCATTCGCTTCACGGTCATTCTCCCGGTATCGGTGCGGATTGCCACTGGATGGACACGATCTTCCAGTCCTTGCCGTCCTTCTTGAGGTTGAGCAGCTCGCGGCTGCGCAACGTGGTCGATTTGCCTTTGGCCGTGGCCTGGATGTCGCTCTCGCTACCGACCATGGCGGTGTCGCCCATTGGCATCGAACCCAGCGAGACCGGCGTGATCTTCGCACCCTTCAGGAACGCGATGTCTTCACCCAAGTGGCCATTTGCATATTCGTCGTGCGTCTGCGTATGGCCGCCTTCGCTGATGGTGACTTCGGGTGCTAGTAGCGCGAGCACGGCCGCGCGATCACCGCGCTGCAACGCCGTCTGGAACCCCTGCGCCACCGCTTCGGCCGCGGGTGCCGCCTTCGGCTTCATTCCGTCCAGCGAAAACGGGGCTTCGGCTGCGGGCGCGGCGGCTGCCTCATGATCGTGACCATCTTCCGCAGCCGCATCATGGCTGTGACCGGCTTCACTTGACATATCCATGCCCTTCATGTCGGCGGCACCGTGGGCGTCCTCATCGGCCGCCCCGCCATGACTGTGGCCACCCTCGTCGTCCATGTCGTGATCCGCGGGAGCCCTAGCCACCATGTCCTTGTATTGCGCCGGCGTCATGTCGGGCAGCTTCTGCAGAAACGCGACCATGCTCCACATCGTCGGGTCGTCATGGCTGCCACCCCATGCGGGCATCGCGCTCATCTTGATGCCGTGCTTGATGATCCAGAACGCTTCCTTCGGCTCCACCCGCACCTGCGACAGGTTCGGCGGTTGCGGGTACAGACCCGGGCGTATCTCCGAGTCCTTCATGCCGGGCTTGAGATGGCAACCGGTGCACATCGCTGCGTATTGACCGGCGCCCTTGAGTATCAACTGCGGATCGTTGAGGTCAGGCACGACGATGTCCTTGGAGCGCGCATGAATGGAGTTTTCACGCAGGGTCTGCAGTACCGCGAACACAGGCTTGGTGTGATGGTCGTCGGCGCCGATGTTGTAGATGCCGGAGTAGACAAACGCGCCCGCGCCGATGGCCAGCACGCCCAGAACGACGGCAACCGTGATGCTGTGATGCTTGATGTGTTGCTTCATGATGTTTCTCCTCAAAACCAGATGCGAACGCCGGCAACGATTTGCCGATCGAGGACGGGTTGATGATCCTGCCGCGCGTAGTCGGCGCTGGTGCCGATGCGACGCACCCAGTTCACCCCGATGTACGGTGCGAACTGCCGGCGGATCTCGTAGCGCAGGCGCAGGCCAAACTGCACGTCGGAGACACCGCTGCCGATCCGACGCTGCGGATCGTCCTTGCCGTAGAGATTGACCTCCGCTTCCGGCTGCAGGATCAACCGCTGCGTGAACAGCAACTCGTACTCAGCCCGCAGGCGCGCAGCCGTGCGCCCGTTGGCGCCCACATAGCCGGTCGCTTCCAGTTCGAACCAGTACGGTGCCAGGCCCTGCACGCCGAAGGCCGCCCAACTACGGTTCGGCCCCTCACCGAGTTCTTGGCGTACACCGAGCTGAGTGCTCCAAAACGTGGCGATGTTGTGGTTCCAGAACGCCTCCAGGTCACCGTCTTCCAGCTTGCCGCGACTGCGCTCGCCTTCGGTGCGTACCCACAGCTTGTTCTCGTCGTTGCCGTACCAGCCCTGGGCTTCCCAGCTCTGGCCGTTGGCATCGCGGCCGTGGAACGCCTCCAGTTGATCGATCAGCAGCATGCCGAACGGCGCGCTGCCGTGCATGTGCAACCCCTGTACGGGGCTACCCGCGTCACCATCGGAATAATCGCCACTGCGCGCATCCGCAGGCGCGCTGCCACCCTGCATCGGTCCCATCGTCATGCCCGGCATCGCGCCCATGTCGGCCATGTCGCCTTGTCCCTTTTTGGGCATCGCGCCGTGATCCGTGCCGGCCATGCCACTGTGGTCCATCCCTTGCATCGCTCCCGAACTCATGCCGGGCATCGACGAGTGATCCATCCCCGACATGTCACCGATGGGTGCCGCCGATGCGGCAGGCTTGGCGGGCATCGGCATGGCCGACATCGCGCCGTGGTCCATGCCTGGCATGGTGCTGTGACCCATGCCCTTCATACCGTCCATGTCGTGGGAAGCGGGAGTCGACGGGGCCGGGATGGACTTCTTTACGGCCTTCTCGGCGGGCGCTTTTGTTGCCGGCTTCGCGGTACTGCTCGCAGTGGCTGGCATGGTCATACCGGGCATACTGCCGTGATCCATGCCTGGCATGGAGCTTATGTCCATCGATGATGTGCTGCTGGACGCGGGCGCGCTCTGTGCTGTGGCTGCCAGTGGCAACGCCAGCAGCAGCGCGGCCAGCAATACCGAACGGTGCGGAACAGTTGAGGTGTCGGGACGATTCATGTTCATGACACGACCACCTCGCGGAACATGCCCGCTTCCATGTGATACAGCAGATGACAGTGGTACGCCCAGCGGCCGGGGTTGTCGGCGGATACCGCATAGGTGACGCGCTGCGCCGGTTGCACGTTGATGGTGTGTTTGCGCACCTGAAATTGGCCGTCCGGATTCTCCAGCTCGCTCCACATGCCGTGCAGATGAATCGGGTGGTTCATCATGGTGTCGTTGACCAGCACGATGCGCAGGCGCTCGCCGCTGTTGAAGTGCACCGGTTTGGCGTCGGAGAACTTCACGCCGTCGAACGACCAGATGAAACGTTCCATGTTGCCGGTGAGGTGCAGCTCGATCTCGCGACCGGGTTCGCGCGTGTCGATCGGGCCGCCGATGGTGTGCAGGTCGGCGTAGGTCAGCACGCGGCGGCCGTTGTCGCGCAGGCCGATGCCCGGATCGTCGAGGTTGGTGCGCGGCATGTCGACATGCATGTCCACGCCGGGGCCGTATTCGGTACGGGCGTGGCGCACCACGGGTGCGGGTGCAGCCGCCATGCCGGCCATGTTGCCGTGATCCATGCCGGCGTGATCCATGCCGGGCATCGCCGCGCCCGCGCCATGGCTGCTGTCGTGACCCATGCCGTCCATCGACATCGCGCCCATCATGTCCTGCATGCCGAGCCACACGCGTTTGTCCATCGCCGGCACATCGGCGAGCATGCCCGCACGCGGTGCCAGCGTGCCGCGCGCATAGCCGGTGCGGTCGATGGATTGGGCAAACAGCGTGTATGCACGCTCGTCCTGCGGTTCGACGATGACGTCATAGGTCTCCGCCACCGCGATGCGGAATTCGTCGACCGCCACCGGCTGCACGTCCTGGCCATCGGCCGCGATCACCGTCATCTTCAAGCCGGGGATGCGCACGTCGAAAAAGGTCGATGCCGAGCCATTAATGAAACGCAACCGAATTTTTTCACCTGGCCGGAAGATGCCGGTCCAGTTGCCGGCCGGCGCGGCACCATTCATCAGGTAGGTGTAGGTGTAACCGGAAACGTCGCCCAGATCCGTCGGGTTCATGCGCATCTCGTTCCACATCTTGCGCATCGCCAAGGCTTGACTCAGCCCCTTCTCGCGCACGTCGCGCAAGAAATCCGGCACCGTCGGCTGCGCGAAGTTGTAGTAGTCGCTCTGCTTCTTGAGCTTGGCGTAGATGCGCTCGGGATCCTCATCGGTCCAGTCGCTCAGTATCACTACGTAGTCGCGATCGGTCGGATGGCGATCCGGGCCCGCCGGTTCGATCACCAGTGGGCCATACAGCCCAGTCTGTTCCTGAAAACCCGAATGTGAGTGGTACCAATAGGTGCCCGACTGGCGCACCTTGAACTGGTAGAGAAACGTTTCGCCGGGGGCAATGCCGTCGAAACTGATGCCCGGCACACCATCCTCCTGAAACGGCAGGATGATGCCGTGCCAATGGATCGAGGTCGGCACGCGCAAGCGGTTGGTGACGCGCAGGTTCACCGTGGTGCCTTCCTTCCAACGCAGGATCGGGCCGGGGATACCGCCGTTGACGGTGGTGGCCAGGCGCGTGGCGCCGGTGTAGTTGACCGGCGTCTCGGCAATATCCAGCGCGAAGTCGGTACCGCTCAACACCGTGGGGTGGCCGGGGCTGGTCAGCGCCCAGACGTTCGAGGGGCGCAGCAGGCCCAAGCCGGCCACCGCGCCACCGATGGCCACGCCTTGGACGAAGCGACGCCGCGACAAATCTGCCGGGGGCGGGGAAAACAGGTTCATGGGATCTCTCCAGGGCGGGTGGTATCGCGCGTGTCGATACCGATCACAGCCGATTGCCACGATGGTCGACGAGCGACCACCACGAGCAAAGCTCATCAACAATGAGGGAGAGTCAGACCGCCGGTGGTCGCAACGGAGGGGCGGTATTCAACGCGGGCGCACTGCTGGGCAGTGGCATGGCATAGCTGGCAGTAATCGTGGCCGAGGCCAGAACGACAGCCGTTGCGGGTGGCAACGTGGTACTGCACATCGCCGCACAATTGCAGGTTTGACCCGTCATGCCGCCACAGCAACCGGTCTGATCGTCGCAACAGGATCGGGATCCCTTGACGGCCACGTGGTGATGACAGTGTTCACTGGCCGCCGCGACCGTTGCGTGCATGGGATGGGAATGGGGGCCTCCCATCATGCCCATCGGTGCAGCGGCCAATGAGTTGATGACCAGCATCAGCCACGCCAGCACGCCCATCGCCCGAAGACGACGTGAACGAGCGAGCAGACGCAGCGAGAAGGTCATGGGCCGAGCTTACCCGTGCGACCTGACACGCTCAACCCTGGAGGTGGGTGCAGTTGTCTCACGGCTTGCTGAAACCCATGTGCAGCGTGATCTTGTCACCGGCTTTCAGGCTGGCCATGGTGGCGGGCGGGAAATGCAGCTTCAAAGCCATGCCTTCGGAAGTCACGCCGACCATGCCGGTCTTCGCATCGGCCGCCGTCACGGTCGCTGGCATCATGTGCATGCCCATCATGTTGTCGTGCATACCCTTCATGTCCGAGTGCATCGCACCCATCTTGTCCATACCGCTTGTGGGCGTGCTGTCCTGGGCCACGGCGACACCACTGATGACCAGCGCGAGCCCTAATGAACCGAGCATCGAAACTAGTGGTTTACGAGAAATAGCCATGTGACCGTCTCCAACAGTGAGTTGCCAGACGCAACGAACAGACGCTGCGCCTAGCCATGTGAAGGCGATTTGAAATTTGAGCGTTCATGCTTACTGTGTGGAAAGCGGCCTATCCGGAGAGATGCGTCGCCAGATAGCGCTCCTGAACGACTGTTTCGATCGCATTCGGTCGTGCTTCGCGTACATGCTCGACCACTTCATCGAATGGCAGTGCCGGGTCACGACTTGCCAGCAAAAGTGCGGCTACGGTGCCCGCCCGCCCCAAGCCGCCCTTGCAATGCACGACCACGCCTTCACCGCGATCGAGTGCTTCATGAAGTTGGGGAAGGATGACAGGCCACTTGCCCTCGAACCACTCTTCCTGTTTGAAATCCTTCGGCAGTATGTCTGGTGCATGCCCATCCAGAATCGGCGCGTGGTGCCATATCAGCCCGTGCGCCTTGGCTCGCTTGGGTAGCGCGACAACATCAAGCTCGACAAACTCCCAAGGGGCAATCAGCGTCACCAGATGCGTGGCACCCCAAGCCCTGACGGCTTCGAGATCGGTGTCGAGGTCACGATTCCACGCGCCCGTCTCCGCAAACGGCTGTTTCTTGCCCGGGCAGAAGGTGATGCCGATCTTGCCCCCGCCTACCAGATGGATAGTGCCGATGCGTAAGGGATCGGTGCGACTACTGCGCGCCTTGCTGATCCAGGGGGCTTGGCGCGGCGTGGCATGGATCAGGAGCACAACGAGCCGGTCGTCTATTTTTTCTTTGCCGCGTAGCTGCTCGCGCCACATATCCGGAATGCCATACATGCCATATCGGAGCCCGGCGAGGCCACCCGTCACGGCCGCTGTGATATCCGTGTCACCTCCGAAAGTAATCGCGCGACGCACGGCATCGGCATAGCTATTGGTTTCATTCATCGCCACCCGTGCCGACCACAAGCTATCAATGACGTCGCTGCTGCCCGAAGCATAGCCTCCATGCTCAAGATCAAGCACCTGTTCAATATCCGTCATAGCCAGCCCGGCCGTTGGGCCTAGCTCGCGCAATCGTGCCGCGGCATAGGTCCATGGCGCAGGAATGGCATCCAGTTCGGCGCGCGCCCACAAGGCATACATCACGGACACGGTCTTGGCGAAACGGTGTGCTGTCTTGGTTGAGGACAATTGTATCGCCTTGGCAACCAGCTCCGCCTCGCTACCAAGGTGGCAGAGAACGAGCGGAAGCATACGGATCAACGCACTTCGGTCATCGGTACGCACCGCATCATGTGAAACGTGGCCAGAAGGCGCGTTCAATAGCGACTGGACCATACCAGCCATGTCGGGATCGTTTGCGGGCTTACAGGAGTCGACCGAATAAAGGCCCATCTCGGCCCAGCCGATCACACGCTCTGTCAGATCATCCAGGCCAAACTGCTCGTGAAGGAGAAGCGCGTGCAGAAGACACAACGCCTGCGCTCCCTGCATGGTCCATGTTCGTGGAGGTACATCCACATAGGATCGGTCGAAGCCTGCGGGAGGTTCGAAGTCGATCGTCTCGATAGCGACCAATTCCTCTACATCGTGATGCGCATACGGCACGCCCAGGGCATTACCGATCAAGAGGCCCCATAGGCCACCGGCGAGACGATCGCGCCTTATATACAGACTTCCGGGTTGAGCCATGAAATTAAATTTGCTCGCCGGCTAAGATTTCCTTAGTATCGCCGGTTTGCCGCAGCCATTGCACTCGCACAACGGTGCAAATCACGAGACGACGAAGGCCAACCTTGAACCCGAGTGATCTGACCGCCAGCTTGTACTTCACTGCCGCCGTTCGCGTGGCGGCAGATGCCTCGTTGACCCGCCTTTTACCCCTGGACGCACTCCAGAATCTGCTAGCTCCTCATGAGCACTTCTCTCATCGCATCCTTCTATCCTTGCAAGCTCTGGGAGTTATCGAGCCAGAACTCTCTTTGGCACACGCCGATGATTGGCTGCTGTCCCGTGACTGGATGAAATACGGTTTCGACAGTGTGGCGTGGCGTATTCGCTGGACACCTGGTGATTGTCGGCGTCGACACGACATTGCCAACGAAATTTGGAGTGATGTCGACTTCGATGATGACGAGTCGCTATCAGCCCTTCTTGCGCTTTGGGAGGATCTGGCGCTCGCCGAGGTGGCCCAATACACCGGGTGGCTGTTGTCGAAGTCCGGTTACAACCCTGACTGGACCTACTGCGCGATCGACGCGCTTCGACATGCATTAGAAATTTTCAGTGTCAATCAGGTGATGTACCTGGTCTATTTATCGGTTCGATCTGTTGCAACAACCCATCAACTGGGAGGCGTGGAGTCGGCAAGACTAGGATTGGTATTTGCGAGTTCTGTTACCAGCTTCTCCGGACGTGCGAACGCTGAGGGCTGGAACATCCGCGGCATGACCCGTCCAGCCGAGCTCTCCATGAGCAGTATTTCATTGATCTTCGCCCACGAAGTGACACGTCTTGACGACGAATACTTTGCTAAGAGCCCTTCGCTGGAACTTTTACGCGGCTCGATGACGCGGCATCGAACCCTTCACTGATTTCTAAACTCTTGGGTGCTCGGAACAAGTCAAAGGGCGAATCATTCCGTAGAAACCAGACACTCGCCCGACCCTTCGATGAAACAATGTAAGGCAAAGCGTGCTCAAATCATGCAGTCAAAATCTGCTGTCAAATTTAGCTCATAAACTGAAGAAGCATCCAAGTAGTGAATTGATAATTATTGCTTTTTATTGTCTATTCGAAGACAAGTTTGCATCCTGACAAAAAACTGGCTCGCTATGGGCTAAAGAACAAAAGAACTGATCGACGGCGCGATGCAGCAGGCGCCGCAACCGACGCGGCAGGCCGGTGCGTTCACGCGCCTTGCTGGCGCAGCGACTGGTACACCGGCTCGGTGTCCGGGCGCTGGCCATGCCACAGCTCGAACGCGGCGGCGGCGGTTTCCAGCAGCATGCCGAGACCATCGACCGCGTAGCGCGCGCCGGCCGTGCGCGCCCAGTCAAGGAAGTCGATGGCAGCCCTGCCGTACGAAAGGTCGTAGCAAAGTGCGCGCGCCCCGACCAGCGAGAACGGCAACTGCAGCGCCGCGCCCAGCACGCCAGCCGAGGTGGCGTTGACGATCAGGTCGTAGCTGCCGATGTCGGCCAGGTCTTCCCAGTAGCGCGTATGCGCCCGCGCCGGATCGCCGATCGCGTCGGCGAGCGCGTCGGCCGCCGCAGGCGAACGGTTGACGATGGTCAGCGTTTCCACGCCGGCGTCCAGCAGGTTCCACGCCACGCCGTGCGCGGCGCCGCCGGCGCCCAGCAGCAGGGCGGTGTGGCCGCGCAGGTCCAGGTCATGGCGTTCGGTGAGGTCGCGCACCAGACCATCGCCATCGGTGTTGTGCGCGGCCAGCCCGCCGTCGGCTAGTGGAGTCAGCACGTTGGCGCTGCCGGCGCGGGTGGCCGTCACGCTGCGCTGCGCGGCCAGCGCGAACGCCGCGGCCTTGTGCGGCAGGGTGACGTTGGCGCCGCGGCCGCCGTCGGCGAAGAAGCGGTGCACCACCGCGGCGAAATCGGCCGGCGCCACGTCGATCGCGCGGTATTCCAGCTCGATGCCGAACTGCCGCGCGAATGCCTGGTGGATGGTCGGCGACAGCGAGTGGCTGATCGGATGGCCGAACACGGCGAACTGGGCGGCTGGCATGAAGATTTCCCGGTGGTGGCTGGCGGCCATTCTACGTGGGGGTCCGCCGCAAGGGGGTCGCAGCCGGTGAGATGGGCACGCGCCAGCCTGTGCTTGCCCATCCCGACGAGACGACCGCCATGCGCACGCCAGCCTTGCCACCCGCCCACCATCCACGCCTGCTCGGCGCGGCCACGCTGTGGCTGCTGGGCGGCGGCGCATTGCTGCTGAGCACACTCGTGCCGGCGCACACCGACTTGCTCGGCTGGACGCCGACGTTCTGGCTGCTCGGCGCGCCGCTGGTCGTGCTGCTGGCGCTGGAGCCTTCGCTGCCGCGGCAACTGCTGGCGCTGTGCCGGCCGCGGCGGCGCATGGTCCGACACGCGGCCTGGCATTAGCAGCGCCCCGCCCGGACCTTCCTCCGCGTTGCAGGGGAGGGCGCGCATCAGCGTCAGTCGGCGGTGTCGCCCTGGCGCTTGCGCTCCATCCGGCGCAGGAACTCCCGCATGACGCGCAGGTACAACTCTTCGCCGAGGTAGGCGTCCTCGACGCCGGCGTCGATCGATGGGTTGTCGTTCACCTCGATCACCACCGGCTTGTTGCCGACCTGCTTCAGGTCGACACCATAGAGGCCGTCGCCGATCGGCTGGGTCGCCTTCAGCGCCAGCTTGACCACCGCCGCCGGCGCCTCCTTCAGCGCGATGGTCTCGAAGCCGCCGGATTTTGCCGTGCCCTTGGCGCCGTGGTTGTAGATCTGCCAGTGGCCGCGCGACATGTAGTACTTGCAGGCGTAGATCGGCTGGCGGTTGAGCACGCCGATGCGCCAGTCGAACTCGGTGTAGACGTATTCCTGCGCCAGCAGCAGCGCGCTGTGCTGGAACAGGCCGCTGGCCGCGTGCGCCAGCGCCTCCTCGTCCTCGACCTTGACCACGCCGCGCGAGAACGAGCCGTCCGGGATCTTCAGCACCAGCGGGAAGCCGAGCCGGGCCACCACTTCCTTCATGCCCTTGCTGTCGTCGCGGTAGAGGATCTCGGTACGCGGCACCGCCAGCTTGCGCGAGACCATCAGGTCGTTGAGGTAGATCTTGTTGGTGCAGCGCAGGATCGAGCTGGGGTCGTCGATCACCACCATGCCTTCCTTCTCGGCGCGGTGGGCGAAGCGGTAGGTGTGGTTGTCGCTCGCGGTGGTCTCGCGGATGAACAGGCCGTCGTATTCGGCCAGGCGCTGGTAGTCGTTCTTGCCGATCGGGTCGACCTCGATGCCGAGCTCCCTGCCGGCGGCCACGAATGCCTTCAGCGCCTTCTTGTTCGACGGCGGCATCTGTTCCTTCGGGTCGACCAGCATGGCCAGGTCGTAGCGGTACTGACGCCGCGCACGCGGCTTGCGCCACAACTTGCGCGAGAAGCGGTCGAGCTCCTCGGCGAACGCGTCCTCCTGGGTGTCGACCAGGGTGTGCAGGCCGACCGGCTTGATCGAACTGACCTGCCACACGCGGTCACGCTCGAACTCGATGCGCAGCAGCGGGCAGGGGAACATTTCGAACACCTGCCGGGCCAGGTCCTGCAGCGCCGGGTAGGCGGTCTCGCCGAAGTAGACCAGGGTGCCGAAGTCGGTGGTGTCGCGGCCGCCGGCCGGCAGGAAGTGGGTGAGCTTCTGGTTGAGGTCGTCGATGTCCAGGCCGTACAGCGAGCGCCGGCGCAGGTCGTTCACCGTGCGCACCGACGGCATCACCTTGTGCCCGCGCGCCTCGGCCAGCAGCGACACGTAGTAACCGGTGCCCAGGTACTTGTAGCTGCGGCACAGGTTGATCACGTGGGTGCGTTCGTCGTCGCCGCCGACCGGCGTGCGCAGGTAGTCCATCGCGCTCATCACGTCGACCGACGGGTAGTACGAGCTCCAGTCGGAAGCTTTTTCGACAACGACGACCAGACGGGTCATGGCACCACTCGGGGGATACGGCGATGGCGGGCCGCCCTTGCGCGGGACGGGGCGGGATGTGCAAAACGCGGAGTTTGGCACAGCGTCGGCATGGCACAAGGGAAAGCGCTGAAGCGCGAGTGAACGAGTCCGGCGCATGCCGGCCAGCAGAAATCACCCGCACGCGCCGGGCCGGCTGCTAGAGTCCGCGCGTGCCGATCACCCTGCCCCTGCCGCCACATGACCACGCCCGCCGCGTCGTAGCGGAATCCACCGGGATGCCGCCGGCTTCCGCCAGCCTGCGCGTGCGCCGCGCCGCCGCGTCCGACCTGGACGAGCTGGTCGCGCTGGAGCTACGCAGCTTCAGCAGCGACCTGCTGAGTCGCGCGCAATACCGCCGCCACCTGGACAGCGATTCCGCGCTGGTGCTGGTGGCCAGCGCCAACCATCATCTTTTCCTCGGCAGCGCCGTGCTGTTCTTCCGAAAGCGCAGCACGGTGGCCCGCCTGTACTCGCTGGCCACCGCGCCGGAGACGCGCGGCCAGGGCGTCGGTGCCGCGCTGCTGGCCGCGGTGGCCGACGCCGCGCGGCGCCGCGGCGCGCGCGTCCTGAAACTGGAAGTGCGCACCGACAACGCCGCCGCGATCCGCTTGTACGAACGCCACGGCTTCCGCCGCAGCGGCCTCTACGCGCACTACTACGAAGACGGCGCCGACGCCTGGCGCTACGAGCAGACGCTCGGCTGACCCATGCGAGGGTGCGCGACCTGATGTACATCAGGTCGCGCAAGGTCCGTCGCCGGCACAATGGCGCGGGTGCCGGCGACGTGTCTGGCCGGAACCCCGATGGCCGCCACCGCGCAAGCACAACCGAACATTGCCCTGGTCAAATACTGGGGCAAACGCGACACGCGATTGAACCTGCCGGTCACCGGCTCCCTGTCGATCACCCTGGACGCGCTGTGGACGCGCACCCGGGTCGAGTTCGATGCGTCGCTGCGGCATGACGAGCTGCGCCTGAACGGGGCGGAAGACCCGGCCACGCTGGCCCGGGCCAGCACCTGCCTGGATCTGCTGCGGCAACGCGCCGGCACCGCGCAGCGCGCGCGGATCGACACGCACAACAATTTCCCCACCGCGGCAGGACTGGCTTCCTCGGCATCCGGCTTCGCGGCGCTGGTGGTGGCGGCCGATGCCGCGCTCGGCCTCGCACTGGATCGCCAGACCCTGTCCATGCTGGCCCGGCAGGGTTCGGGCTCGGCGGCGCGCTCGCTGTTCGGCGGCTTCGTCAGCATGGCCGCCGGCCAGCGCGACGACGGTGCGGACGCGGTCGCGCAGCCCCTGCTCGACGCCGCCGCCTGGCCGCTGGCGGTAGTCGTCGCGGTGACCACGGATCGCCGCAAGCCGGTCGGCTCGGGCGCCGGCATGGAGCGCAGCCGCCGCACGTCGCCGTTCTACCCGGCGTGGGTGGACGGTGCGGCGGCGGACCTGGCGGCCGCGCAACACGCAGTGCGGGCGCGCGACTTCGCCGCGCTGGCCGAGCTGAGCGAACACAATTGCCTGAAGATGCATGCGGTGATGCAGTCCAGCCGGCCGCCACTGTTGTACTGGAACGGCGCCACCGTCGACTGCATGCAGCGCATTCGCGCCTTGCGCGAGGACGCGGGCGAGCAGGTCTTCTTCACCGTCGACGCCGGCGCCCAGGTGAAAGCCGTCTGCACGCCGGACGCGGCGCCCCGGGTCGCCGCCGCGCTGGCCGAGCTGTCCGGCGTCGAACAGGTGCTGAGCAGCCGCCTGGGCGAAGGCGCGCGGCGGCTCGACGACAGCGAGGCGCCCTGATGCGCGTGCTGGCCACGGCGCCGGGCAAGCTGGTGATCGCTGGCGAGTACGCGGTGCTGGAGGGTGCCCCCGCGCTGGTGCTGGCGATCGACCGGCGGGCACACGTGACGCTGGAAGACACCGGCGGCAGCGACTACGAGATCACGGCGCCCGGGCTCGGCATCGATGCCGCGCACGGCCGGCTGGACGCGGCCGGGCGGATCGCCTGGCCGGCGCTGGATGCGGCGGCAAGCGCACCGTTGCGACTGGTCGGCGCCATCCTGGAAACGCTCGGCGCGGAAGACCGGCCACCGCCATTCCGCGCCAGCCTGGACACCCGCGCGTTCCACGCCAACAGCGACGGCCGGCGCAAGCTCGGCCTGGGTTCCAGCGCGGCACTGACGGTGGCGCTGGCCAGTGCGATCCGTGCGCTGGGCCGACGCGGCGCGCCGTCCCTCGACATGCTGCTGGCGGCGCACCGCCGGGCGCAGGGTGGCCACGGCAGCGGGCTGGACGTCGCCGCCAGCCTGACCGGCGGCCTGCTGCTCTATCGGCTGCACGACGGACAGCCACGGATCGCGCCGGCGACCTGGCCGCACGGGCTCGAGTGGTGCTGCGTGTGGTCCGGCCGACCGGCCTCGACCGGCCACTTCCTGCAGCGGCTGGCCGCCTGGCGCGCGCGGGCGCCGACGCGCCACGCCACGGCGATGCGCGAGCTCGGCGACTGCGCCGCGGTGGCCGCCGGTGCGGCCAGCGCCGACGCGCTGCTCGAGGCGGTGGCCGCTTGCGCGCAGGCGCTGGATCGCCTGGGTGCGGCCAGCGGCCTGGACATTTTCAGCCCCGAGCACCGCGCGCTGGCCGCACTGGCGGCGCGCCTGGGGGTTGCCTACAAGACCTGCGGTGCCGGCGGCGGCGACATCGGCATCGCGCTGGCCACCGACGCCGCGCGCCTGCAGGCCTTCCGGCGGGCCGCCAGCGCCGCCGGCTTTCCCGTGCTCGACCTGCACCCGGCCGCCGCCGCCAGCGTGCAGGTGCACTGATTCGACCGACCTATCCAGGAAAATCCCCGTGGACTCGTTACCCGCAACCGGGCAGGCCGACTCGCCTGCCGCCACCCAGGCCGACGACACGCCGCGCGATCACGCGGCACACGCGCCCGAGCATCCCGTCCGCCTGCCCGGCTTCCATCGACTGGCGCTGACCGAGCGGCTGCAGCTCTTGCGCAGTCGCGGACTGCTGACCCGGGCCGACCATCGCGCGCTGACCAGCGGTGCGCAGCGGCTGGAACCGGTGCAGGCCGACAAGATGATCGAGAACGTCATCGGCGTGATGGGACTACCGGTGGGGTTGGGCCTGAATTTCCTGATCAACGGCAAGGACTACGTGGTGCCGCTGGTGGTCGAGGAGCCGTCGATCGTGGCCGCGCTGAGCGCCGCCGCCAAGCTGGTGCGCGGCTGCGGCGGTTTCACCACCGCGAGCGACCGGCCCTTGCTGATCGGCCAGGTCCAGCTGACCGGCCTGGCCCACTCGGGCAGGGCGCGCACGGCCCTGCTGCAGCGGCGCGAGGAGATCATCAACCTGGCCAACAGCCTGCACCCGAACATGGTCGCGCGCGGCGGCGGGGTGGTGGATGTCGAGGTGCTGATCCACGCCGCGCCGGACGGTGGCCCGGACATGGTGGTGCTGCACCTGCTGGTCGACACCTGCGACGCCATGGGTGCCAACCTGGTCAACACGATGTGCGAGGGCGTGGCCCCGCTGGCGGAGGCGATCACCGGCGGCAAGGCCTGCCTGCGCATCCTGTCCAACCTGACCGACCGCGCGCTGGTGCGCGCCAGTGCGGTGATCCCGGCGCATGCGCTGGCCGGCAAGGGCCACGATGGCGGACAGGTGCGCGACGGCATCATCCTGGCCAACGACCTCGCGCTGGTCGACCCGTACCGTGCCGCGACCCACAACAAGGGCGTCATGAACGGCGTGGACGCGGTGGCACTGGCCACCGGCAACGACTGGCGCGCGCTGGAGGCGGCGGTGCATGCCTACGCTGCGCGCGGCCAGGGCTATCGCGCGCTGACCCGCTGGTCGCGCAACGCGCAGGGCGACCTGGTCGGCAGCATCGAGCTGCCGCTCAAGGTCGGCACCGTGGGCGGCTCGCTGCAGGCGAACCCGATGGTGGCGATCAACCACCGCCTGCTGGGTTCGCCCGGCGCGCGCGAACTGGCCGAGGTGATGGCCGCCGTCGGCCTGGCGCAGAACTTCTCCGCCCTGCGGGCGCTGGTCACCGACGGCATCCAGCAAGGCCACATGACCCTGCACGCGCGCAGCGTGGCAATGGCGGCCGGCGCCACGCCGCCGATGTTCGAGCAGGTGGTGGAACGCCTGCTGGCCGATGGCGAGATCAAGCTGTGGAAGGCGCAGCTGATCGTGGCCGAGCTGGGCGGGCAGGCGGCGGGACAAGCGGCAGGCGGCCAGGCGCGGGCCGCCACGCAGGAATGGGCGGCCGGCCACGGCAAGGTGATCCTGCTCGGCGAACACGCCGTGGTGTACGGCCGCCACGCGATCGCCGCGCCGTTGCCGCTGGCGATCCGCGCACGCGTGGAGGACGCCCGCGACGGCACCACGCTGCTGATCCCGCGCTGGGGCATCGAGCAACGCCTGCAGCAGCCGGCGCGTCCGGGTTCCTTCCTGCAGTCGCTGACGCTGCTGCTGGAGCGGCTCGGCCTGAGCCAGCGCGCGCTGCGCATCCAGGTGGCGCCGGAAATGCCCCGGGCGATGGGCCTGGGTGGCTCGGCGGCGCTGGCGGTGGCGGTGATCCGCGCACTGGACAGGCACTGCGCGCTGGGCCTAGATGACGCCAGCGTCTGCGCGCTGGCTTTCGAGTGCGAGAAGATCGCCCACGGCACGCCCTCGGGCATCGACAACACGGTCGCCACCCACGGCCAGGCGCTGCTGTACCGGCGTGGCGAGCCGGCGACGAGCCGCCCGCTTGCGCTGAAGCAGCCGCTGCCGCTGGTGATCGGCCTGAGCGGCAGCGAGAGCCTGACCGCCAGGATGGTGGCGCGCGTGCGCCAGGCGTGGCTGCAGCATCCGGCGCGCTACGAACGCATCTTCGACGAGATCGACGTGCTGACCCGGCACGCGCTCGACGCGCTGGAAGCCCACGACCTGGGCGAGCTCGGCGAACTGATGAACATCTGCCAGGGCCAGTTGAACGCGCTGCAGGTATCCAGCCGCGAGATCGAGGAGCTGGTCCAGCTGGCGCGCGAGCACGGCGCCGCGGGCGCCAAGCTGACCGGTGGCGGTGGCGGCGGCGCGGTGATCGCGCTGTGTCCCGATGGCGGCGCGCGCGTGGCCCGGGCGATGCGCGATGCCGGCTACCAGGCGCTGGAGGTGTCCTTTGGCTGACGCGTCGCCACGCCACCCCACGGTCTCCTCCGAAGCCGAGCAGCTGATCCTGGTCGACGCCGACGATCGCGCGATCGGCCATGCCAGCAAGGCGGCCGCCCACGATGGCCACGGCCAGCGCCATCGCGCCTTCTCGCTGTTCATCTTCAATGGGTACGGCGAGCTGCTGCTGCAGCAGCGCAGCCGCGGCAAGCGGCTGTGGCCCGGTTACTGGGCCAACAGCTGCTGCAGCCATCCGCACCAGGGGGAAAGCATGGAGCAGGCCACCGAACGGCGCCTGCAGCAGGAGCTGGGCATGCGCTGCCCGCTGCGCTACCTGTTCAAGTTCGAATACCAGGCCGATTACCGCGGGCTCGGCGCCGAACACGAATTGTGCTGGGTCTACGCCGGCACCTGCACGCAGCCGGTACACGCCAATGCCACCGAGGTCGAGGCCTGGCGCTTCGTCGCACCGGCCGCACTCGATCGCGAGATCGCCCGCTGCCCGGAGCACTTCACGCCGTGGCTGAAGCTCGAGTGGGCGCAGCTGCGCCGCGACCCGGCACTGTCGGCCTGCCTCAGCCCCCCAGCGGGTGGCTGATTTTTTCCGCGGTCGCGGCATCCGGGCGCGCCACCAGCGCACCGGTGCGCATCAGGCTCACCGCGTAGTGCCCGCCATCGACCAGCGGCAGGAACGCGCCGCTGCCGTACACGGTGTCGATCTCCGGCACCCAGCGCGGGTACTGTTTTTTCAGGCTGAGCAGGTCGAACGCGCCGGCTTGGTCGAAGCCGATCACCGTGCGCGGTGCTGCGGCCTCCTGCGCCGGATCGTCGTAGCGGCCGGACAGCCGGTCGAGCCGGTACAGCGGCGGCACGCCGGCCAGCAGGGCCGGCAGTTTCCACTTCAGCACGATCGCCTCGACGCGCCAGGCGTCACCGGCCAGCTGCAGCTGGCGCGTGCTGCCGTCAGGCCAGCTGAGGGTGAGCGCCCAGCGCTGCGGCGACAGGATGCGCGCGTCGATCTCGACCACCGGCGCCTCCTCGCCGAGCAGTCGGTAGCCGCGCAGGGCGAGCCCGGCACCAGCCAGCAGCAGGGTCAGCGCGAAACAGGCCACGCACAGCAGCGCACGCCAGCTGGCGGCCAGATGCCGGCCGGCGTGCAGGCGCTGGCGCAGGGCCACCAGCTGCACCAGGGTGATCAAGGCAAACACCGCCGCCAACACCAGCAGCACGGTCATCGGCATGCGCAGCAGCGCGCTCCAGTCCATCGTCATCACCTCGTTGCCGCGTCGTGCACTTCGTATGCGCATCATAACGGGCGACGCCGCGGCCGACCCGTCGCGCCTCGCTATACTGCCCCCGTCTTCAGGAATCCCGACCATGCGCCGATCCTTCTTGCTGCTGCCGTTCTGCCTCGCCATCGCCACGCTTGCCGGCTGCGGCAACAAGGGGCCGCTGGTGCTGCCGTCGAGCCAACCCGCCGCGGCGTCGACCATGGTGAAACCGGCCGCGCCCGCGGTGCCGGCCAGCGTCGGCGACCCGGCGGCCGGCCAGCACTGAGCGGCGGCCGCCCATGCAACTGCGCTTCTCGAAGATGCACGGCATCGGCAACGACTTCGTCGTGCTGGATTGCCGGGAACACCGGTTCACGCTGGACGCGGCGCAGATCCGCGCGCTGGCCGACCGCCATACCGGCGTGGGCTTCGACCAGCTGCTGAGCATCGAGCCGGCACGCAACCAGGCCGGCGCGTTCTACTACGGCATCTGGAACGCCGACGGTTCGCCGTCCGGCCAGTGCGGCAACGGCGTGCGCTGCGTGGCGGCGTGGCTGCACCGTGCCGGTGCACTGGCGATCGGCCAGCACGTGGCGATCGAGAGCCCGTCCGGCCCGGTAACGGTGCGCCTGCTCGGCGCCAATGAGGTCACCGTGGACATGGGCGAGCCGGTGTTCGAACCGGCGCGGATTCCGTTCGCGGCCGACGCCGTGGCCGACCGCTACGCGATCGACGTAGCCGGCGAGACACTGGACATCGGTGCGGTGTCGATGGGCAACCCGCATGCGGTGCTGGCGGTGGACGATCTCGCCGACCCCGCTCTGCAGCGGCTCGGACCGCTGCTGACAAACCACCCACGCTTCGCGCAGGGCGCCAACGCCGGCTTCGTGCAGCGGCAGGACCGCGGCCACCTGCGCCTGCGCGTGCACGAACGCGGCGCCGGCTGGACCCTGGCCTGCGGTACCGGCGCCTGCGCCGCGATGGCGGTGCTGCACCGGCGCGGCGAGGTCGACGACGCGGTGGCGGTCGAGCTGCCCGGCGGCACGCTGCGCATCGACTGGGCCGGCCCCGGCCACACGTTGTGGATGACCGGCCCGGCCGCGTTCGCCTTCGAGGGCGAATGGCCGGTTCCGGCCGCCGCCTGACGCAGCGGTTGAAGCGCGCCCGCGTCCATCGCACACTCCAGCCGGACGGCTCGCCTTCTTCGCGCGCCCCGCAACGGTTCGAGGATTTTCGCGCATGACTGCCACCCTGCTCGACGACGCCACCCAGGCCCGCGTGGTCGCCGCCTACCTGAAACGCCATCCGGAATTCCTCAGCGAATATCCCGAGCTGGCCGCCAGGCTGACCATGCCGCCGCGTGAGCAGGGCGGCGCGGTATCGTCACTGGCGGTGTACCAGTTGCAGAGCCTGCGCGACAAGAACGCGGAACTCGAACGCCAGCTGGCCGAGCTGATCGCGATCGCCGCCGAGAACGAGAAGCTGATGGAGCGCGTGCACGCGCTCACCGTGGCGCTGCTGCGTGCGAACACGATGGAGGTCACCGCGCGCACGGTGGTCGCCAAGCTCAGCGCGGATTTCCACACCGAGCAGGTGCGCCTGCTGCTGTTCGGCGACGAGCCGCAGCTGCCGCGCGCGGACTGGCTGCAGCAGATTCCCGGCGGCGCTGCCGCGCTGCCGGAATTTCGCGAGTTCCTGCAAAAGAACGAGCCGGTCTCCGGCCGCCTGTCCACCGAGAAACTCGAACGCCTGTTCGGCATCGACGCCGGGCAGATCCGTTCGGTTGCGATGATGCGGCTGGGCGACAGCGGCATCCTGGCGATCGGCAGCACCAACCCGGACCGTTTCCAGCCCGGCATGGGCACACTGTTCCTGAAGATGATCGCGGCCACCATCACCGCCGCGCTGGCCCGCTCGCGGGATGTTTCCTGAGCCGGCGATGACCCCCGCACAACAGGTTGAGCAATGGCTGGCCCGCCTCGCGGGTGAGCGGCATGCCTCGCCGCACACGCTGGCCGGCTACCGCCGCGACCTGGCCAAGCTGCTGCGCTTCATGCACGAGCAGCAGCTGGACGCGTTCGATGCGCTGGACGCGAACCGGATGCGCGCGTTCATCGCCGGCGAGCACCGCGCCGGCCTGGCGCCGAAGAGCGTGCAGCGCCTGCTGTCGTCCTGCCGCAGCCTGTTCCGCCAGCTCAACCGCGAAGGCCAGCTGGCCAGTGATCCGCTGCTCGGCGTACGCGGCCCGAAGGTGCGCCGCAAGCTGCCGCAGGTGCTCGACGTGGACGAGGCCACCGCGCTGGTCGAGACCGACAGCGGCGGCCAGCTCGCCGTGCGCGATCGCGCGATGCTGGAGCTGTTCTATTCCAGCGGGCTGCGCCTGTCCGAGCTGGTCGGCCTGCGCTGGCTCGGCCTCAACCTCGACGAAGGCGAGGTACGCGTGCTCGGCAAAGGCAGCAAGACGCGCATCGTGCCGGTCGGCCGCCACGCCGTCGCCGCGCTGCGCGCGCTCGGCGCCGCCGAGGGCATGCCGGCGGACGGCCCGGTGTTCCGCGGTCGTGGCGGCGCGCCGATCAACCCGCGCACGGTGCAGCTGCGCATGAACAAGCTGGCACTGCAGCAGGGCATCCCGAAGCACATCCACCCGCACCTGCTGCGCCACACCTTTGCCAGCCACATGCTGGAATCCTCCGGTGACCTGCGCGCGGTGCAGGAACTGCTCGGCCACGCCGACATCGCCACCACGCAGATCTATACCCACCTGGATTTCCAGCACCTGGCGAAGGTCTACGACGCCGCGCACCCGCGGGCGAAACACAAGCCGTGACGCCCGAACAACTCCCTCCCCGTGCTTGCAGGGGAGGGCTGGGGAGGGGTGCTCTTGACCTGAAAGTCAAAAGCCTTGCCCCCTCCTGACCTCCCCCTGCAAGCAGGGGGAGGAACAGAAGCCCGACATTGAAGCGTTCCCACCGCGGCCCCATCTCATCCGCTCAGACATCTTCTAGCGGAGCTCCCATGGAATCCTTCCACGCCACCACCATCGTCTGCGTGCGCCGCGACGGCCGCGTCGTGATCGGCAGCGACGGCCAGGTCACGCTGGGCAACACGGTGATGAAGGGCAACGCGCGCAAGGTGCGCCGGCTGGGCAAGGCGGGCGAGGTGGTGGCCGGCTTCGCCGGCGCCACCGCCGATGCGTTCACCCTGTTCGAGCTGTTCGAGCAGAAGCTGGAGAAGCACAACAACAACCTCACCCGCGCCGCGGTGGAAATGGCCAAGGAATGGCGCACCGACCGCCGCTTCGGCAAGCTCGAGGCGATGCTGGCGGTGGCCGACAAGGAAACCTCGCTGCTGATCTCCGGCAACGGCGACGTGGTGGAGCCCGAGCACGGCCTGATCGCGATCGGCTCCGGCGGTCCGTTCGCCCAGTCCGCCGCGATGGCCCTGCTCGAAAACACCGAACTGGACGCGCGCACGATCGTCGAGAAGGCGCTGAAGATCGCCGGCGACATCTGCATCTACACCAACCACAACGTGTCGATCGAAGAGCTGTAGGCGCAACGCGCTGCTGCTCTCCAGGGTCGTCATTCCGGCGCAGGCCGGAATCGCTCTTGGTTGAAATGCGATTCCGGCCTGCGCCGGAATGACGGCCTTAAACCCAACCTTCCCGGTGCCCCCATGTCCGAACTCACTCCCCGCGAAATCGTCAACGAACTCGACCGCTACATCATCGGCCAGCACGACGCCAAGCGTGCGGTGGCGGTGGCGCTGCGCAGCCGCTGGCGGCGCATGCAGCTGGCGGCGGAGATGCGCAACGAGATCACCCCGAAGAACATCCTGATGATCGGCCCCACCGGCGTGGGCAAGACCGAGATCGCGCGGCGCCTGGCCACGCTGGCCAACGCGCCGTTCGTGAAGGTCGAGGCGACCAAGTTCACCGAGGTGGGCTACGTGGGCAAGGACGTGGAGTCGATCATCCGCGACCTCGCCGACGTGGCCTACAAGCTGACCCGCGAGCAGGCTGCCAAGCGTGTGCGCAGCCAGGCCGAGGACCGCGCCGAGGACCGCATCCTCGACGCGCTGCTGCCGCGCCGGCAGACGCCGACCGACTGGAGCCATGATGCCGCGCCGGCGACCGACAGCGACACCCGCCAGAAGCTGCGCAAGCAGCTGCGCGAGGGTGCGCTGGACGAGCGCGAGATCGAGCTGGACTTCACCGCGAGCGTGGGCGTGGAGATCATGTCGCCACCCGGCATGGAGGAGATGGGCGCGCAGCTGCGCCAGATGTTCCAGAACATCGGCGGCGGCAAGACCCAGAGCCGCAAACTGGCGATCAAGCTGGCGCGCCCGCTGCTGATCGACGAGGAGGCCGGCAAGCTGCTCAACGACGAAGAGGTCCGCGCGCAAGCGATGGAAGCGGCCGAGCAGAACGGCATCGTATTCATCGACGAGATCGACAAGGTCGCCCAGCGCAGCGACCACGGCCACGCCGGGGTCAGTCGCGAGGGCGTGCAGCGCGACCTGCTGCCGCTGGTGGAAGGCTCCACCGTGTCGACCAAGTACGGCCCGATCAAGACCGACCACATGCTGTTCATCGCCTCCGGTGCGTTCTCGCTGGCCAAACCGTCGGACCTGATCCCCGAGCTGCAGGGCCGCCTGCCGATCCGGGTGGAACTGTCCGCGCTCAGCGTGGACGACTTCAAGCGCATCCTGCGCGAGCCGCACAACGCACTGACCAAGCAGTACGTGGCCCTGCTCGGTACCGAGGGCGTCGGCATCGAGTTCACCGACTCGGGCGTCGACCGGCTGGCCGAGGTGGCATTCCAGGTGAACGAGCGCACCGAGAACATCGGCGCGCGCCGGCTGCACACGGTGATGGAACGCCTGCTGGAGAAGATTTCCTTCGAGGCAGCGGACAAATCCGGCGAAAAATACCTGATCGACGCCGAACAGGTAGACAAAAACCTGGGAAGCCTGGTCAAGGACGAAGATCTCAGCCGCTACATCCTGTAAACAAGCCGGTCAGGCCGGTCTGCTAAAATGAGCACCGTGAACAACGTTATTGAATTGAAGAACACTGGCCAGCGCGCCCAGTTGCGCGAGGCGCAGCAGAAGCAGATGCTGGTGCGGTTGTGGCGCGAGGAGCTTGAACACGGCAGCTTCTGCGGCTACGTGGGTGGCGTGGGACGCGAATTCTTCCTGCTCTGGGTGGTCGGCGACGGCATCACCTACGATGGCATGTACGTGATGCGCCACCGCGACGTCACCGAACTGGAGGCGCCGGACAAGCACCACTCGTTCATGGAGAAGGCGCTGGCGCTGAAACAGATCCTGCCGCGGATGCCACGCGGCTTCCCGCTGGACGGCATCCGTGAGGTCATCCAGGCCGCCGGTGCCCAGGCGCCGGTGATCGGCGTGCACGTGGACAGCGAGGACGAGGACGAGGTTTGCTACATCGGCCGCCTGATCGATGTCGAGGAAGACGGCTTCAACCTGCAGGAACTGAGCCCCGACGCGGAATGGATGCGTGAGCCCTCGTTCTTCGCCTGGGACGAGGTCTCCACCGTCAGCATCGAGGACAGCTACGCGCAGTCCCTGCTCGCCGTGGCCGGCCCCGCGCCGGCCCTGCTGCCCGGCGGCGACACCGGCATCGGCCGCGTCCCGTCGCCTTGACTGAGTTCTGCTCCCTCCCCTGCATGGCAGGGGGGAGGGCTGGGGAGGAAGGAGTCGCTCCTCGCCCTCCTTTCGCGAAGAACCACACGGCTGAAGCCATTCGCACAGACCGCAGCAGGTAAGCTCTCCCCTCCATCGTGAAACGGCGCAGGGGAGCCACAGATGACACGCACCGTCGTCGTCGGCAGCATCAACATGGATCTGGTCACCCAGGCGCCGCGCTTCGTCGGCCCCGGCGAGACCATCCTGGGCGAACGCTTCCTCACCGTGCCCGGTGGCAAGGGCGCCAACCAGGCTGTGGCCGCCGCCCGGCTGGGCGCCGAGGTGGCTCTGGTCGGCGCACTGGGTCGCGACGCCTTCGGCGACCAGCTGCACGCGGGACTTGCCGCCGAACACCTCGACCTGACCCACGTCGCGCGCCTGGACGACTACGCCAGCGGCACCGCCTCGATCACCGTCGCCGACGGCGAGAACCAGATCATCGTGGTGCCTGCCGCCAACACCCGCGTCACGCCCGCCCAGGTCGAAGCCGCCCGTGCGCTGATCGAACGCGCCGACGTCGTGCTGGTGCAGATGGAAATCCCGCTGGACACCGCCGAAGCCACCGTGCGCCTGGGCCACCGCCTCGGCGTGCCGGTGATCCTCAACCCCGCGCCCGCGCAGAAGCTGCCGAACGACTGGCTCCGGCTCGCCCGCTACGTCACCCCGAATCAGCACGAGCTGGCGATTCTGCTCGGCGCCGACCCCGCGGAAGACTTCCAGATCCTGATGCAACGCGCGCCCTGTCCCGTCGTGCTCACCCGCGGTAGCGAAGGCGCCTGGTACCGCGAACACGGCGAACCGCTGCACCAGCCCGGCTTCAAGGTTGACGTGGTCGACAGCACCGGCGCGGGCGACACTTTCAACGCGGCGCTGGCGGTATTCCTGCACGAAGGCCTGCCGCTGGCGGTGCGCAAGGCCTGTGCCGCGGCGGCGCTGTCGGTGACGAAGCTCGGCGCGCAGGGCGGCATGCCGGACCTGCGTGAACTGGATGCTTTTCTCGCGCAGCAGCGCTGATTGATTACTTGCCGATGCAGAACGAGCCGAAGATCGCGCCGAGCAGATCATCACTGCTGTAGCTGCCGGTGATTTCGCCGAGCGCGTGCTGGGCGGCGCGCAGTTCCTCGGCGGCGAGCTCGCCGGCGCGAGTGGTGGCAAGGATCGCGGCGGTGCGGTCGAGATGCATGCCGACTTGCTGTAGCGCCAGCACGTGGCGGCGTCTTGCGCTGAAGGCGCCTTCGCCGCTGCCGGCGCCGGCGAGTTGCTTGAGGTGGTCGCGCAGGGCGTCGAGGCCGACACCCGTCTTGGCCGAGGCCCACAGCCAGGTGACGCCATTGCGCGATTCATCGTGCGGAGCGAGCTGGTCGCGGTCGATCTTGTTGACCAGCACGATACGTTCGACGCCGGCCGGCAGTGGCGCGAAGAAGGCGAGGTCGGCGTTGGCGTGTTCGGCGTCGGTGACCAGCAGGGCGACGTCGGCGCATTGCAGTTCGCTGTGGGCGCGGCGCACGCCTTCGCGTTCGACTTCGTCTTCCGTCTCGCGCAAACCGGCGGTGTCAGCCAGTTCCAGCGCGATGCCGTCGAGGCTCAGGGATTCGCGCAGCACGTCGCGGGTGGTGCCGGCGATCGGGGTGACGATGGCGCGATCGCTGCCGGCCAGTGCGTTGAGCAGGCTGGACTTGCCGGCGTTGGGGCGGCCCACGATGGCGACCCGGAGGCCGTCGTTGAGGCGCAGGCCGCGTTGTGCTTCGCGCAGGAGTTCGGCGTGTTCGGCGCGCAGCCTTTCCAGTTGCGCGGTGATCGCCGGGTCGGCGAGGAAGTCGATTTCCTCTTCGGGGAAGTCGATCGCCGCCTCGATGTGCACGCGCAGCGCGATCAGCGCTTGCAGCAGCGCGCCGACCTTGCGCGAGAACACGCCTTCCATCGACTGCAGCGCGGCGCGCGCGCCGGCCTGCGAGCGGGCCGCGATCAGGTCGGCGACGGCCTCGGCCTGGGCCAGGTCGAGCTTGCCGTTCAAGAACGCGCGCTCGGTGAATTCGCCGGGGCGCGCCAGCCGCGCGCCGAGCTCGCACACGCGGCGCAGCAGCGCATCGAGCAGCACCGCGCTGCCGTGGCCTTGCAGCTCCAGCACGTGTTCGCCGGTGTAGGAGGCGGGGGCGGGGAAGTACAGCAGCAGACCGCGGTCGATCAGTTCGCCGGCACCATCACGGAACGCGGCGAAGTGGGCGTGGCGCGCTTGCGGCGCGCGGCCGAGCAGGGTCTGCGCGATCGCCGGTACCACCGGCCCGGACACGCGCAGCACGCCCACGCCAGCCGCACCGGGGGCGCTGGCGATCGCGGCGATGGTGTCGGCGGCATGCTCGGTCATGGCTGCGTGACTCTAAACGAAAGCCGCCGCGACGGTTGCCCGGTCGCGGCGGCAGGGGACGCACAACTCGACACTCAGGCCGGCTTGACCGCATCCTCGCGATCGATGTGGTGGGTGATCCACCACTGCTGGCCGAGGCCGACAATGCCGTTGACCGCGTAGTACAGGCACAGGCCGGCGGGGAAGAAGGCGAACATCACGGTGAACAGCAGCGGCATCACCTTCATCATCTTCGCCTGGGTCGGGTCCATGCCCGCGGCGACCGGGTTCAGCCATTGCGTGCCCAGCATCACCAGCGCATAGATGATCGGCAGGATGTAGAACGGGTCGGGTGTGCTCAGGTCGGGGATCCACAGGAACGGCGCATGCCGCAGTTCCAGGCTATCCATCAGCACGAAGTACAAACCATAGAAGACGGGCAAGGTGATCAGCACCGGCAGGCAGCCGCCCATCGGGTTGACCTTCTCCTTCTTGTACAACTCCATCATCGCGACCTGCATCTTCTGCTTGTCGTCGCCGTAGCGCTCCTTGAGCGCCTGCACGCGCGGCTGCAGCTTGCGCATGCGGGCGCTGGAGCGGTACTGCATGGCGGTGAGCTTCCAGCTCAGGCCCTTGATCAGCAGTACCAGCAGGATGATCGCCACGCCCCAGTTCTTGGTGACGGCGTGGAACTGCGACAGCACCCAGTGCATCGGCACGGCGATGATCTTGAACATGCCGTAGTCGATGGTCAGATCCAGCCCCGGCGCGATGGCGTCCATCGTGCCCTGCTTGTTCGGGCCCACGTACAGGCGTGACTGGCTGGTCAGGCTCTGTCCCGGCGCCACGCTGAGCGCGGGGCCGACGGTGCGGATCAGGTAGCGCGGATGCGCGCTGTCCGGGTTGATCGTCTGGGTGACGTACTGCTCGGTCTGGTCGGCCGGCGGAATCCACGCGGTGACAAAGTACAGCTTCAGCATCGCCGCCCAGCCGCCCTTGATCGGGGCGTTGAGCTGGTCCTTCGGTTCGGCGAAGTTCTTGAACGGCAGCTTCTCGAACTTCTCGCCGGTGTACCAGGCGGCGCCCTGGAAGCTGCGCGTCTCCGGGTTGGTGTAGTTCGCCAGCCAGTTGCCGGCCTTCGGCGGCTCGACCCGCAGCAGTTGCTGGTAGGCGTTGCCCTGCCACGGTGCGGCACTGCCATTGTCGATGCGCTGGCTGACGCCGATGACGTAGCTGCCGCGCTTGAAGCTGTAGGTCTTGGTGACCTTGAGGCCGGCGGCGTCCTGCCAGGTGAGATCGACCTTCAGTTCGTCCTGGCCATCGGCGAGCGCGTAGGTGGTCTTCTCACTGTGGAACAGTGCCAGGTGGTTCGGCTGGTCTGCCGGCGCGCTGTCGCTGCTGCTGACCAGGCCGTTCTGCGCCACCGAGTAGCGCTCGGGATCGCTGGTCAGCAGCACCGTCGGCGGCGGGTTCGGCGCCTTGTGCGTGCGCGGCGCCTGCGGGTAGGCCAGCAGGTCGGCGTGCACCAGGCTGCCGCCGCGGGTGTCCACGCTCAACTTCAGCACGTCGGTGGTGATGGTGATCAGCTGCGCCGGGGCGGCGGCGGCCGTGTCACCGGCGATCGTCGGCGCGGGCCTGGCGCCTGGCGCGGAGGCGACCGGGATCGCGCCGGGTACGCTGGCGTCCGCCGCTGGCGTGGCTGCACTGGCACTGGCACTGGTGGTGGTGGCCGCTGGCGGCGGCGGTGCGTAATCCTTCTCCCAGGCCAGGAACAGGAAGTAGGCCACGGCAAACAGGGCGAACAGGAGGAAGGTGCGCGTTTGATTCATCGCGTAGCAGATCCGGGTAACGCCACGACACGTGTCAACGCCGCGGAGACAGGAAGGAAGAAGGTCAACGCCCGATTGTGGTGGTGTCGCCGGCGGGCTTCAATGGCCCGGAGCTCGCGGCATGGCTGGCCAGCAATTTCTTCCACAGGCCGTCGAGCTCGATCAGCAGTTGTGGCCCGGGTACGCCGGCGGCCTGTTCGCGCGCCATCACCATCATGTCGACCGCCGGCAGCTGGTGGCGCACGCGCCGGAACGACTCGCGCAGCAACCGCTTGATCCGGTTGCGCTCGACCGCCCGCTTGGAGACGCGCTTGGAAATCGCCAGGCCGAGCCGGGCATGGCCAAGCTCGTTGTCGCGGTAGCGCATATGAAAACAGCGGCCGCCTGCGCGTCCGCTGCTGGTCCGCAAGGCGGCGAAGTCACCCGGCCGACGTAGCCGCGCTTCGCGCGGCAGCACGGCGCTGGACATGACGCTCGTGCCGATTACGGGATCAGGCGCTTGCGGCCCTTGGCGCGACGGGCGTTGAGGACTTTGCGGCCGTCGGCGGTGGCCATACGGGCACGGAAACCGTGCGTGCGAGCGCGCTTGAGCTTGCTGGGCTGGAAGGTCCGCTTCATGGCTTACTCCGAAGGGAATGTGGATAAAAAGGTTGGAAAGTATGTGGGGTAGCCGCTGCTGCTGTCAAATGGCGGGGAAAGCCATCTGCGCGCGCCCTGTGGATACCCGTGTGGATATGTGGCGGTCGGAGGCGCGGGGGAGGCTGCTAGACTAGCCCATCACCCCGCGCGCAAGCGCTTCCAAGCCGTGGTTGATTTTATTC